>CAUFBM010000004.1 GCA_959023295.1 uncultured Collinsella sp.
ACCAGTGACGCCACGGGTATGAACCGTGTGCTCTAACCAACTGAGCTACACCGCCGGATGGAGCCTGCAACCAGACTTGAACTGGTGACCTCTTCGTTACCAACGAAGTGCTCTACCGACTGAGCTATACAGGCACTTGACGGGTGGGAGCTATAGGATTCGAACCTATGTAGGCAGAGCCAACGGGTTTACAGCCCGTCCCCATTAACCACTCGGGCAAACTCCCAATCGTTCAAGTATCCGCAGGTTCTTTGGTCTTTTGGACCGCCGCCCCCGCGAACGAAAAAGATAATACGATGCAACCTTGGGGGCTGTCAACGAAAACCTCTTGATACACGGTACCGGGCGTATCTATACACCTTTGACCTGCGGTTTTGTTGAGTTTAGATATGAAGGACGGTGGATTTCGCTACGCTGGTGACATTTCCCAAGGGAACACTTTGGCACGGTGGAGTACGCCTACAGCATCGACCTTCGATAACGGCCCTCTTGCGCTATTACATAGGTCGCGATCGGGCTTCCACGGCACGATCGAGCGTGGATAATCTCCCACTTTTAGCGCGGCCCTAAGGCCAAAGCGGCAGATTATCCACGCTCATTCTCTAGGCGGGAGAACTAAAGAGCCGCAACTACTCGGGCCAGGCCAAAGTAGACCCATAGAGCGGCTCCCCCTTGGTGCAGGGGTAGCGACTCAAGTAACACGACGATAGCAAGTCGAAGAAATAAGTCATGGCGTATTTCGAATAAACGCCGAGTCGGTCAATTCCGTTTCCTGCATTACCAAGACGATATACACGGTCAAAAGACCTCGATTTGTCATCGTTGCTAAACGCAGTAATTAGAATCTTCCTGCCCGAACGGCACTCAAGATACTCACGCGCCTGTGACACAAATAGCCCGGAGACCGATACGAGAATTATCAATGACTGCGAAGCGTCTCCCATGTTTTTCAATTCCGCGACGTTAGCCCCAGCAACTATGCGAACTATCTTGCCCGCATAAAACATTTCCTGCTGAAATCGTACGAGATTGGCGCTCACATTATTGGTGCACCAGATTTCAACGTTTTTATGGCCATCAATTTCGTCGGCAAGGTGCTTAATAGCGATATCGGACACGCCGCTTTCGACCTCAGCGAACATCTCGATCATGCGAACGTCGAGCTCTGCCCTGTACTCCTCGTAGCCAAATTCCTCCTCTCGATGGCTTAAGTCGCTTGGAAAGACTGATTGAGTAAATGATTCTTTCAAATCGCTAAGAGACTGGTAGCCCAATCGATTGCAGAAACGACGAACAGCGGAACGGGTCACGAATGCATCGCGGGTTATTGCGGCAACATTGATTTCGCTCGAACGCCTAATGTGAGCGATGAGATATCGAGCGATGGCGGCATCGTTTGACCCAAACTCGCTGTTGATGATGGAGCTAATGCGATTGAGCACATCGAAGTCATTGATATTCACGTGATCCCTCTTTCCGCTCTCCTCGAAATCATAGTTCATTTATTGAATCAAACAGCTTTGGTCGTTCTCCTATGATTCAAATCAGTTGACGTCATCTTAATCGTAATTCCGTCACACGTATCCACCGTGTTGAATGATGGAAAGGGGATTCATGGGCAACGTGAACAACATGCCGTTTCTCTGGGGTTCCGCCACGGCGTCTTATCAGTGCGAGGGTGCCTGGAACGAAGACGGCAAAGGCCTCGGCGAGTGGGATTTCTTTAACCACACAAGCAATAAGAACATCAACCATGTTGACGGTGATGTATCTTGCGACTTCTACCATCGCTATGAAGAAGATATCCGCATGATGAAAGAAGGCGGACAAAACACCTATCGCTTCTCTCTTTCATGGAGTCGAATCATCCCCACGGGTATCGGCGAAGTGAATGAAGAGGGTATCGATTTTTATAATCGAGTCATTGATTGCTGCCTCGAAAATGGCATAGAGCCCAACGTTACGCTGTTCCATTACGATCTGCCATTCACGCTTGCTTGCAAAGGCGGATGGCTGAACAACGACATGGCAGAGTGGTTCTGCAAATACGCCAAGATTTGCTTTGAGCGCTTTGGAGACCGCGTCAAAATCTGGGCTACCGTTAACGAGCCGCATTTCTACAGCTACTGCGTAAACATGTTGGGCAACTATCCCCCCAATCGATCGCTCGACGTTCAGTCGTACATGCAGTTTCAATACAACCTGATGCGCGCAAGCGCACTCGCAGTCCGAGCATATCGTCAAATGGGCTACGACGGCATCATCGGCGCCGTCCACGATGGCGGCGTTGTCGAACTCGACCCGGCAACCGAGCACCCTGATGACGTATTTCGATACGCAGACTTTTTCGCCAATCGCATGATTCTGGCACCAGCGCTTCAGGGTCAACTGCCGCCAGAAATGGACGAAATCCTTAAAAAACTTGGCGTCTCGCTCTATCGATCCCCAAATGACGTAGAAGAATTCAGAGACGGTAAAGTCGATTTTATTGGACTCAACGTGTATTGCCGAGAGTATGTAACCGACTGGCACGGTGGAGAGCTTGCCGTTTCGGCGAACAATAAGGGCGGTTCGAGCAAAAAAGTCGAAGGAAAATGCATTGCGCCCTTGTTTGAAAGCGCCCGCGACAGCAATGTTCCCCGCAATAAATGGGGCCGCGAAATACTCCCAAGTTGCATGTATTCAACCATCATGGATGTCCACGAGCGCTATGACGCGCCCCGCATCTTTATTACGGAAAACGGACATGGCGCCTATGAGCAACCAGACGCAGACGGAATGATCCACGATGATGACCGCATCGAGCTTCTGGGCCAGTTCATCGAGCACATGATGAGGGCTAAGCGCGACGGCGCGTGCGTTGAGGGCTACTACCTCTGGTCGACGATGGATCTGTATAGCTGGATCAACGGCTACGAAAAACGATACGGACTTGTCCATATCGACTTCGAGAACAATCTGGAGCGCACCCCCAAAAAGAGCTGGTATTGGTACCGAGACCTTATCTCGAAGTATCAGGAGCAGGAAGGTTAGGAGAAAGAGATGAAATATCAGGCAATGTCCGAAACAGTCCTAAAGGCTGTTGGCGGCAAAGAGAACATTACATCGGTAACTCATTGTGCGACGCGCCTTCGCATCGACGCACGAGACACCTCGATCATCGATCTCCAGCTCGCCAAATCGGCCGATCAGGCGCTCGGGGCAGTAGTCAGCGGTGGCCAGCTTCAGGTGATCATCGGCCCCAACGTCACCGAGGCTTACAACGACTTCCTCGACTTCGCGGGAATCGAAGTCGGCGGCGGCGCGGTTGCCGACGATGCCCAAACCGCCAAGGATCTTGCAGAGGGTATCAAAAGCGGCAACACTGCCATGAGCCTGGTTGAGAAATTCGGAAATGTCTCCGCACAGGTATTCATGCCCATCGTCCCGGCGCTCATCGTAGGCGGACTCATTCTTTTGATTAAGAATCTCCTGGTCAATTATTGTGGATTGAGCACCGATAGCGGAACTGCCCAGGTTCTGCTGGCGATCTTCAGTGCCTCATTTAGCTTCCTGCCCGTTTACCTAGGCTACCAGCTCGCCGCCGTCATGAAGATGCAGCCTATCATGGGCGCGCTGCTGGGCGCAATCATGATTAGCTCGTCTATTAGCGGTGCTGAGGGTCTCGACTTTCTTGGCATCCCCATCCCGACGAATGACTACTCGAGCACGGTGGTGCCAATCGTACTGGGCGTTGTGTTCATGTACTTTGTTGATCGCGGTCTTCAGAAAATCATCCCGGACGTTACCAAACTGTTCTTGAAGCCGCTACTCACCATGTTCATCGTCGTGCCTGTTGAGCTGATTATCCTCGGCCCCGCCGGCAGCATGATGGGCTACGCGCTGAGTGATGCCGTCACGTGGCTTATGGACAACGTGGCATTTATCGCTACTCCGATCCTGGCAGCCCTTAACCCCTATTTCGTCATGCTCGGTCTCGATAAGGCTTACATCGCAATCGAAGTTACGAGCCTGGCGCAGCTCGGTTGGGCACCCATTATCTTTGGATTCATCTCGAACCTCTGCATTGGCGGTACGAGCCTCGCCTTGGCAACTGCCATGAAGGGAAACAAAGAGAAGAGGGGTATGGTCACCACGGTTGCCGTCACCGCACTCTGCGGCGTAACTGAGCCCGCGTTCTACGGCTGCCTCATCGAGCGTCCCCGCCTGCTTGTCGGCACGGCAATCGGCGCCCTCTGCGCGGGACTCCCCGCAGGTATCTTCGTCCTGAAGGAGTATGTTGCGGGAGCATGCCCCGGCCTTCTTTCGGCGCTGATTTTTATCGCTCCCGATGGATCCATGGGCAACTTCGTACTGGCGTGCGTTGTCGCCGTCATCGCCATCGTCGTCTCGTTCATCGCTGCACGCGTGATCATCAAGGAGAACCCCAACTATATTGAGTAAATGCCCGCTGTTTGCATTGGGGACATCCTCGGCAGACCATTAGCAAGAACCCAAGAAGTCCCTTAGGAGCTCGATTAATCCATTCGGATTCCTGAGGCACAAACGACCCCGATTCCACAATGAAATCGGGGTCGTTGTTTCTAAAGCCGTCGATAGACAATCGGTGTTTACCTTAGCTCCCTATCCAAGTTAATTATCCACGCTCGTTCTCCGGTCGGG
Organism: uncultured Collinsella sp.; assembly: GCA_959023295.1. Lineage (GTDB taxonomy): Bacteria > Actinomycetota > Coriobacteriia > Coriobacteriales > Coriobacteriaceae > Collinsella. The sequence continues at coordinate 4,663 of CAUFBM010000004.1, forward strand.
AGATTTTCTTCTCTCTCGTGTCCAGAAATCCACGCTCGAGCAGGACATCCAGGTCCGTACCCGCCCTTGTCTCGATCTGTAACAGCAAGAGGCCTATTCCGCTTCTACATGTTACAGATCCAGATATTCCTAAAACACCCTAAGTTTCATCTCAATCTGTAACAGTTAGACGCCAAATATCGGTCTTGGTGTTACAGATTTAGACAAACTGGAGGACGAGACAAACCAAAAACGGGATGGGCGCTAACCCGATGGCGCACCACCTAAATAGAAACGGGCCCTGTCCCACAAGGAAACAGAGCCCGAAACTCTCATGGAGCCAGTGACAGGAATCGAACCTGCAACCCACTGATTACAAATCAGTTGCGCTACCGTTGCGCCACACTGGCACACTTGGCGCTTTCGCGCGAAGCCAATTAAGAATAAAGGAATTACGGACGGGGCGCAACAGGCCCTTTGACCGACCACATCTTAAAACTATTCGTTAGAACGAATAGTTTTAATTACAATGGAATAGATAAAACTATTCGTTCTGGCGAAGGGTTTCGCGATGTTGACCACGAAGGAAGCTGCAGAGCTACTCGACATCACCCCGCGCAGGGTGCAAGAGCTCATAAAAAACGGAGCACTTGAGGCACGCAAGGCTTCTGGTGTATGGCTCATCGACAAAGACAGCGTCAACGCACGACTCCGCTCCGCAACTAAAAGAGGAGGACGGCCTCGTCGTGGACATGGGAAAAGCGAGATCGCATTCACCCTCATGAATCGCACGCACGAAGTCGCCCAGCTGGTCTACAGCACATCGCGAAAAGACTTTACCCACATCGGCGCCGACGTCGATCGTGCCCACGCCCCTATTGGAGTACTTGGCCCCAATAGCCCCATATCGCTCGACTCCTTCCGCATCTGGTGGCGCGGCCGCGGTATCCCGCTCGCACGCATTGGGCTAGCCTCCCTGCTTGCAGAAGCCGCAGTCGATGTTCCCGACGAACTCATCCAGCGAAATCTTGGCCTCTCCCTATCCGACCAGTATTGGATTAGGCCCCAAGACTCCGGTCTCGCGTGGGAAGATATTAACTTCTTCAATAACGCCTTTGATGACGTCTCGCTAACCATTGCACCCTTCGCCCCGGAGGGTAAGGCAGCTGCCGCAAAGCCCGACAACACCTCGGACGGCAATCTTCAAAAGTACTGGACGTGCGAGGGCGAGCGTCGAATTCTGCATAAGGCAGGAGCGCACCTGAACCAGGAACCTTATAACGAGCTGGTAGCGACCGCGCTCCACCGTCGCATCCTAAACGCCTGCGATTATGTACCTTACTCGCTCGAGGGCACGGGTACTTCCGCCCTGAGCACATGCGATGTCTTCTTAACTGATGAAGAAGAGTATGTTCCTGCGTTCTATGTAAACCAGCACGCAAACGCAGATGAACGGCTAACCGACTACGAGCGATATGTAGCAAACTGCGAGGAGTTCGGGGCGACAGGCGTCAAGGATGCCCTTGACCGCATGATCGTATGCGATGATATCATTGCCAACTACGACCGTCATTGGCGCAACTTCGGCCTCGTGCGAAACGTCAACTCACTGGTCTGCAGACCAGCCCCCATCTTCGATTCGGGCTCATCACTCTGGTGCAACATATCACTAGAGGAGCTTAGGGCGGGAGAGCACAGTTTTACCAGCGCACAATTTCATTCAAGTCCCGCCAAACAAATGTTGCTCGTCGAGGACATGGGCTGGTTTGACGGCAACAAACTCGAGGGCTTTGTCGACGAGGCGATCGAGATTCTGTCCAGAAACGACGCGCTCACGGCAAGGCTGCCTTATCTAAAAGAGGCGCTAACATGGCGCCTCGAAAGAATGATCGACATCGCTGAATGGAGTTAGCGAGACAGCGTCGCGCCGTCAGCTCCCCTACCTCCCGCGCAGGGCCTTGAGCTTGGCCAGGGCATCGGGGCTCAGGCGACTGCCCAAAGTCATCTTGATCTGCGGAGCTTCCTCTGCCTCGTGAACGTCGTTATCGATCTGCTTGATCTCGTCCACCAGCATGCGGCTCGAGATGCGCGTGACACCCTTGCCCATGACGACGGCCTGGATTGTGCCGTCACTCGATACCACGGAGCATGCGCGGCCTTCCTCGCGCGCCTCGATGCAGAGCTTCTGCACCACGGTATCGGCAGAGACGCCCGTCGGCGAAAACTCGATGCGCACGCCGCGGGCCGGCAGGTTGGGGCGCTCGCTGGAGATATTGCCCGCACCGTCGAACACGATCACGGCCTCGTAGCGGCCCTGGGCAAACGCCGCAACATCGTTGATGAGGGCGGTGCGCGCCATATCGTGAACGTCGCTGGAATACGGATCGTCGGAATGGTCGTATACGAGCTTTTCGTAGCGCGGCGTGCAGTGGATCACGTTGTAACCGTCGACCACCAGCAGCTCGGGCTTGTTGGAGTGCACCGTCGAGACTGGGTCGGCGATAGCCTGTGCAAACGCATTGCCGCCCACGCCGTAGGTCGCGGCCGAGACAATCGGCTTGGCCGAGCCTTCGCCAAAGCGCTTGGCTTTGGACTTGGCACGGTTCTTTTTGGACATGCGCTACTCCTCCCCCATGAGCTCGCCGGCGTTGCGGCGCAGCCATTCAAAGCACAGCGCCGTGGTCGCCTGGGCAACATTGAGGCTCTCGGTCATGCCGCGCTGGGGAAGCTTGGTCAAAAAGTCGCATTTCTCGAGCACCAGGCGCGAGATGCCGTCGCCCTCGGACCCCATGACGAGCGCCACGCGACCCTCGAAGGGAGCATCCCAGCAACTGCCTTCGGCGTGCTCGGAGGCACCGCCCACCCAAAAGCCAGCGGCCTTGAGGTCATCGAGCGCACGGGCGATATTGGGAACCTGCGCGATGGGCAGGTGCATGACGGCACCGGCTGAGGTTTTGTAGCTGCCCACGGTCACGCCGGCGGCACGCTTGTTGGCGATGACGACGCCCGCGGCGCCCACGACCTCGGCGGAGCGCACGATGGCGCCAAAGTTGCCGTCGTCAGTCACATGGTCGAGCACCACGACAAGTGCCGGACCCTCGCCTGCGCGGTCGAGGATATCGGCGACATCCGCATAGGGGAAGTTGCCGACCTCGAGCGCGATGCCCTGGTGAGCGCCATGGCTCGACAGCACATCGAGCTGTGCACGCGGCACATACTTAATGCGGACGCCCGCGGCGTTGAGGTCATCGACCAGACGCGACAGGGCGGCATCGCGCTCCCCGCCCTCGGCAATGAGCGCGCACTTGATGGGAAAACCAGTGCGCAGCGCCTCGGCGGCAGCACGACGGCCTTCGATAAACTCGCCCTTGGGAGCCTGGACAACGTCGCGGTTGCGATCGCGCTGCGGACGTGCGGCCTGGATACGATCGCGCTGACCCTTGGGAGCGGCAGCGCGGTCATTACGGCGAATCGGACGCGAGCCAGAAGCAGCCTGCTTGCCGCCACGAGACGCGCGCTTGCGATTGTCGGCCATATAGCGACCTCCTTAAATAGATAACGAACAAGAATCGACCGTCCGAGCCACGGCACCTTGCCTTTCAATCGTCGGGCATGACCACCAGGTCTATGCCCTCCTCTTTCAAGGCAATCTGCCGCACCTCGAACGGTCGACAAATACTAGAGACTCTTAATACGAGTGCCCGCGGCGGTATCCTCGATCGTCAGCCCGAGGTCCTTGAGCTGGTCGCGGATGGCATCGGCCAGATCCCAGTTCTTGGCGGCGCGGGCCTCGGCGCGGGCCTCGAGAATCTTGGCAGCGGCCTCGTCCACGTCGTCACCCGTGTAGGCAACCAAACCGGCGGCAACGCCCAGCAGGCCCAGCGGCAGCTCGACCTTGGGCTCGGGGAGCTCAACGCCAAGCGTATCGAGCAGCTCGGCCAGCGTGTCGGCGGCGGCAAGCGCGGCGGCCTTGTCGGCAGCGTCGCCCGCCTGCTCCAGGTACTGGTTGCACTCGGTCACAAAGCCAAAGACGGCACCCATGGCACCGGCGGTGTTAAAGTCGTCGTCCATGCACTCCTTAAAGGCAGTACGAGTCTCGGCGGCCTTGGCGACAAACGCCTCGGCGGCAGCCTCATCGGCGTCGGCCGTCGCGTGGCTTGCAGCCCAGCGCAGGTTCTCGACCGTGCCGGCGATACGCGTGAGCGAGTTCTCGGCACCCTCCAGGCGCTCCCAAGAGAAGTCGAGCGGCGAGCGATAGCTCGTCTGCAGCATCAGCAAGCGCAGAGCCGCGGCAGAGTGCTGCTCGAGCACCTCGGCCAGCGTAAAGAAGTTACCGAGCGACTTGGACATCTTCTCGCCGTCGACCAGTAGCATGCCCGTGTGCATCCAGGTGTTGGAGAAGCCCTGGTGCCAGGCGCAGGTGGCCTGGGCGCACTCGTTTTCGTGATGCGGGAAGGCAAGGTCGGAGCCGCCGCCGTGGATGTCAATCGGGGTGCCCAGGTAGCGGTGCACCATGGCGGCGCACTCGGTGTGCCAGCCGGGACGGCCCTCGCCCCAGGGGCTCGGCCAGCTGGGCTCGCCGGGCTTGGCGGCCTTCCACAGGGCAAAGTCGAGCGGGTCGTTCTTGTCCTCGTTCTCCTCGATGCGCGCGCCCACCATAAGATCGTCGATGTTGCGGCCCGAGACCTGACCATAGTTGGGATCGCTGCGCACGGCAAAGTACACGTCGCCGTTATCGGCGGCATAGGCATGGCCCTGCTCGATAAGCGTCTTGATCATAGCGATCATGGGACCGATCTCTTTGGTGGCGCGGGGACGCACATCGGGATCGAGCACGTTGGCGGCGCGCATGACGCCGATGAACTTGTCGGAGAACTCCGTCGCGACCTCGGCAGCCGTACGACCTTGCTCGTTGGCGCGCTTGATGATCTTGTCATCGACATCGGTGAGGTTCTGGGCGAACGTAACCTCGTAGCCGCTCGCGATGAGCCAGCGACGAATCACGTCAAAGCTGATGAACGTGCGGGCGTTGCCGATGTGGATGTTGTCGTAGACCGTGGGGCCGCACACATACATGCGGACCTTGCCGGACTCGATGGGCTGGAACTCTTCCTTTTTATGGGTAGCGCTGTTGTAGATACGCATTCGTTACTCCTTAACGGTTTTCTGTAGCAGGCAGACGGCCCAGGCGCCGATCCCCTCGCCCTGGCCTTCCCAGCCGAGCTTTTCGGTCGTAGTGGCGGCGACGCCCACGTTTTCGACGTCAACGCCCAGAGCATGGGCAAGGTTGGCGCGCATGGCATCGCGGTGCGGGGTGATTTTGGGCTGCTGACAGGCAATGGTGCAGTCGGCATCGACAAACTCAAAGCCCAGCTCGCGCGCATAGTCCATCACACGGGCAAGCAGCACCATCGAGTCGGCGCCCTCATAGGCAGGATCGGTGTCGGGGAACAGTTTGCCGATGTCTCCCCCGCGGCAGGCGCCCAAAATAGCGTCGGCCAGCGCGTGCGCGAGCACATCGGCATCCGAATGGCCCAGCAGACCGCGCTCGTAGGGAATGTCGACCCCGCCGATGATACATCGACGACCCTCCACCAAACGGTGGACGTCGTAGCCGTGGCCAATGCGCAGGTTACTGAACATGGGGAAGATCCTCTCCCTCGGCCATGCGGCCGAGCAGAATCGCGGTTACGGGACGCAAGTCCTCGGGTACCGTCACCTTAAGGTTGTCGCGTGGGCTCTGGACGCAGCGGACACGCCCACCCATGCGCTCGACCAGCGAAGAATCGTCGGTCCCGATAAAGCCCTCGGCGATAGCTGCGGTGTGGGCGCGCTCCATGGCGTCGACGCTAAAGATTTGCGGCGTCTGTGCGGCCCAATAGAGTTCACGCGGCGGCGTCTCAACGATATTATCGCCATCGACGATTTTGAGCGTGTCGATCGCGGGCTGACCGCACACGACACCGTCGAGGGCACGGTCGCTCACGAGCACGTCGATAGCGTGATCGATGGCCTCGGTCGTAATGAGCGGACGAGCGCCGTCGTGAATGGCGACGTATTCAAAGCCTGCCGGTACCGCATGCACGCCGGCTCGGGTGGAATCCTGACGGGTATCGCCGGCATCGGCAAAGCTGATGGGCGTATCATAGTCAAACGGGTCGATGGCCAGGCGGCGCATCTCGGCACGGCGCTCGACAGGACACACCACCACGATGTGGCCGACCTTGTCACTGCGATCGAACGCACGGATGGACCAGCTCATAAGCGGACGACCCGCCACGTTAACGAGCTGCTTGCCGCCGGGATTTCCAAAGCGCTGGCCGCTGCCACCGGCAACGACCACGGCGCACACGGGCGCCATTATGCGTTCCCCTGTTTGGTGCCCTTCATGCGGTACAGGGAGTCCGCAAGAATGGCAGGGTTGTTGACACCAAAGTCGCCCAGGCGTTCCGGATCCTCGCTGATGTCGTCCATGAGTTCCTGCAGCGAGCCGTACTCGTCGACAATCTTCTCGGCCACGCCGTCGCGCACGACGGACACGCGCGAAAGCGTGCGCAGGCCCAGCGGCGTCATGACGGAGTCCTCATCCAGGTCGTCGTAACCCAAAACCGCCGCCACGTGCTGCGGGTCGGACAGGTCCTTAGGCGTCATGCGGCTAAGCTCGGCGCGGATCTTCTCGGCATTGGCCTCGGAGGAATCGCTCGCGTAGTCGCGGATCATCAGATCGTATTCGGTATCCATGCTGGAGCCCGCGAGCTGTTCGAGCTGCATCTGCACGAGCTTGCCCTGGTTGCCCAGCTTGACGATGCAATCCTTAAGCTCGGTCTTTGCCTGCTGCATGATCTCGAAACTCGAGAAAATACCGGTAATGTCGGCGAGCGTAACGTAGTCGTCGAGCTCGAGGGCCGTCAGGCGCAGCAGGGAGCGATCGAGCGACTGACGGGTGGTCTGGAGCGTGGCGACAAGCTGGTTGACCGAGCTCATGATGGTGGTGACGGGCTGAATCTCGTAGCTCTTGCCGTGAACGTACACGTTGACGACGGCACGACGGGCCGAGACCGAGATCACGATGGCATCGGTGAGCACCGACATGCGAGCGGCGGTGCGGTGACGCATGCCCGTCTCGCTCGTGGCAAGCGAGGGATCGGGATTGAGGTGGAAGTTGGCGCGCAGGATCTGGGTGAGGTCGCCGTCGATGACGATGGCACCGTCCATCTTGGAGAGCTCGAACAGGCGGTTCGAGGTAAACGAAATGTTGAGCGGGAAGCCGTCGTTACCGGCAGCGAGCACGTTTTCGGTATCGCCGACGCAAATGAGGGCACCAAGGTGACCGGCGATGATCATATCGAGGGCGGTGCGGATCGGCTGGCCAGGTGCCGTCAGACGAATGGCCTGTTCCATACGCTTTTGCAACTCGTTCTTATCCAAGGCATCGCTCCCATCCTATACGCTCCATAAACGCTAAATAGTTTCTCACGGTTTGTCCCCACGGCGCTCGCGAAATCCGATGCTTACAGAATGAGCGAACACCGCTTAGACAGCTCATTTGGCACGGGGCTCTTTTGACTGCTCATGTGGTAGCATCGGGTCTCATATAAATGAGGGAGTAGTCGTGTAATCGGGTTCGCCCGCAGAGAGGGAGCCAGACTATGGGACTCGCAGAGCTCGTGTTACTCGCCGTTGGCCTTTCGATGGACGCCTTTGCCGTTTCCATCTGCAAGGGTCTCGGCATGAAAAAGATCAACCTTAAAGTCGCCGTTGCACTCGGCCTGTTCTTTGGCGGCTTTCAGGCCGGCATGCCCGTAATCGGATGGGCACTCGGCAGCCAGTTTATGGGTATCATCGGCCCCATCGACCATTGGATCGCCTTTATCCTTTTGGCCTTTATTGGCGGCAAGATGCTGTGGGAAGCCTTTACCGAAGACGAGAATGAGGACGAAGGCGACGTCAAGGATGCCGAAAAGATCGACCTGGGCGAGTACCTAATCCTTGCCATCGCCACCTCGATTGACGCGCTCGCCGTGGGTATCTCGTTTGCCGCGCTCTCGGTCGATATCGTTCCTGCCGTGTCGCTCATTGGCATCACGACCCTTCTCTTCTCCGTCGCCGGTGTAGCGATCGGCCACACCTTTGGCGCGCGCTACGAAAAACCCGCCACCATCGTCGGCGGCGTTGTGCTCATCCTCATCGGGCTTAAGATCTTGCTTGAGCATCTGGGGATTCTCGCGATATAAAAAACGCCTCTCATAAGCTCGACGTCAATGTAGAAGTCTCATGCAGAGTTTTGCATAAGACCTTTTCGTGCAGACTTTTGCATGTCATACTGATATGCAAAAGTCTGCACGTTAGGAGATTGCCGTGGATACCCTTCCCATCACCACGCCGCGCCAAGCTGGCATCTACGTGCGCCAGGCACGCGAGTCACAGGGAATCACCCGTGCGGCCCTCGCTAAAAAAGCCGGTGTTTCGGAGCGCCTGCTTGCATCGCTCGAGCTGGGAGATGCCACCGGCATTCGACTCGACAAGTTGCTGACGATTTTCAATGCTCTTGGACTGGCACTCGCCGCTCAAGGGGATATCGGCGAAGCAAAAAACGAGCGACCAGTCGACGCCCCGCATGCCAATCCGCTGCCTCGCAGCATCCCCAGGCGCCATCACACTCAACGTCCTCATCATCGCAACCGTCGTAGTACCGCCATTCCGGCTCTTGCAGATGCCCCCTTTACATCCGCACTCTACGACGAGGTCTTTGCCGATTTCGCCATGTCCAATCTCGGAGTCTCGATTGCCGCAAACGCATCTAACCAAACCAAGCCCGAAGGGAAATAGCCAATGGCCAGAACATCACTTCGGACCTTTATTTGCGGCGTACCTGCGGGAACGCTCACGCAAGATGAGAACGGTCTTATCAGCTTTACCTACGATCATGACTATGACGGGCCAGCCCTATCGACCAACATACCCGTATCGAATCGCACATACGGACAACAGATCATGAATCCGTACCTGTTTGGCCTTCTACCCGACAGCGAGGACCAACGAAAAGCGATTGCCGCCGAATTCGACGTTAGGCCCAACAATCCCGTTGCGCTGCTCAGCCATATCGGACTCGACTGTCCGGGCGGAGTGCAGTTTTGTGCCGAAGAAGACGTCAACGCCGTCCTGCATCGCGCTGGCGAATACCGCCCTATAGGCGATCACGAGATTGCACTGCGTCTCAAGTCAATCAGAGATGACCGCAATGCATCCTGGATGGGCCTAGATGAAAGTTGGTCACTCGGAGGCAATCAGGGCAAGTTCGCTCTCGCACTCATAGACGGTCGCTGGCGCGAATGTGTGGGCTCCTCGCCCACGACGCATATTTTCAAAAATGGCGTTATCGGATTTAAACTTGAGGCTCTTAATGAGTTTGTCTGCATGAAAAGCGCCCAACGCGCCGGTATCGCAGCGGCAAATGTTGAATATCGTATGTTTGAGGACGAACCCGCCCTCATTGTTGAGCGATATGACCGCGTGAAAGTCAAAGACGGAACGATCAGGCGCCTACATCAAGAAGACCTCTGTCAAGCTCTTGGAGTGATGCCTACTCAAAAGTACACGGCAGACGGCGGTCCGACCACACGCGACATTCAAGAGCTCCTCATAACTACGAGCCATCATCATCTCAACCTCTATCTGTTTACGCAGATACTGTTCTTTAACGCCGTTATCGGTGCACCTGATGCGCATGCGAAAAACTATTCCCTACTACTCGGAAACGACGGTACAGCCATGATGGCTCGTATGTACGATGTCGCGTCGGGTTTGGCGTATGAGCGCATGCGACGTCGGGCTCGCCTTGCCATGGGCGTTGGCGGCGAGAATCGCGTGGGACGTATCGGACCCAACGCTATCCGCCGATACCATGGCGAAGGCGACCCCGTACTGGAAGCGGCACTCACCGATGCCGGGCTAACCGAGAAGTTTTGCTTTACAACCATGATGGACCTTGCCTATGAAGTGCCCATCTGCATGGAAGAGGTCATGGACGAATACGCCGATCTGCCCGGCATGGCTGACCTGCGCGAGCATATGCTCGGGCCCGTCCGCGAAAACTGCCAGCGCACCCTCGACCTCATCAAGGCGGATATGGGCTAGACGCCAATCAATTTCCCATTTCTTAAAAGAAGAGAGGGGGCACCCGTCGCAAAAGCTCGGATGCCCCCTCTCGTAATGTCATTTGCAATCCATCAGCAAATGTTTTGGATTGCCGTTAATGCGACCTTTACGCGGCAAGGCGCTTGAGGACGTCGATGAGCAGCTCGTAGAAGCGCTCGGCAGAAGCGAGTTCCATGCTCTCGTCCGGGGTGTGGACATCGGAAAGCGTCGGGCCCACGGCGATGGCGTCCAGGCCGTGCAGGGCCTCGGCAAACAGGCCGCACTCAAGGCCGGCGTGAATGGACTCGATGCGCAGCTCGGAGCCAAAGAGCTCGCGATAGCTCTCGATAAAGACGTCGCGGACCGGCGAATGCTCGGCATAGCTCCAGCCGGGATACTCGAACTCAAACTTGGCGTCGAAGCCCAGGACATCAGCCAGCGTCTGCAGGCGGTCCTTGAACTCGTTCTGCAGCGAGGTGATCGAGGAGCGCGGGGACAGCATGATCTTGACCTCGTCGTCAGAAGTGGCAACCACACCGATGTTGGAGGAAACCTCGACGGAGCCGTCGGTGGCGACGTTGCGGCGAATCACGCCGTTAGGGGCAAGACGCAGGGCGCGGATGAGGGCAATCGCGGACTTCTGGTCCATGGCCTCGACCTCAGTGTTGTCGGCAATCTCGACGGTGCAGGTAAAGCCGGGGTCGAAGACCTCGAGCTCGGCAGTGACGTCGGCGATGATGCCCTTTGCGATCTGGGCCGCGGCCTCGGCGGCGGCGTGGTCGGCGTAGACCAGAACAGCCTTGCACTCACGGTTGATGGCGTTGTCCTTGGTGCCGCCGTTAAAGCTGACGATGGCGGGCTCGCCGGCAACCATCAGGCGGTCGATGATGCGGGCCATGATGAGGTTGCCGTTGCCGCGCTCCAGGTTGATATCGTTGCCGGAATGACCACCCAGTAGGCCGGAGATGTCGAGCGTGAGGGTGCTACCGGTCTTGTGCTCGCGCACGATGGGGCAGGTGTAGGTAACAACGACGCCGCCGGCGCAGCTGACGGTGGCAACGCCCTCTTCCTCGGAGTCAAGGTTAATCATGGTGCGGGCGCTAATCTGGGACTTGTCGAGCGTCTCGGCGCCGACCAGGCCAGTCTCCTCGTCGGTGGTGAATACGCACTCGAGGGCGGGGTGAACGATCGAATCGTCATTGAGAACAGTGAGCATCAGAGCGACGGCGATACCGTTGTCGGCGCCCAGGGTGGTGCCGTTAGCGGTGAGGACGCCGTCCTTGACGACCAGGTCGATACCGTCGGTCGTAAAGTCGTGCTCAACAGAGCCCAACTTGTCGCACACCATATCGATGTGGCCCTGCAGCATCACGGTCGGAGCATTCTCGGCGCCGGCAGATGCGGGCTTGCGAATGATGACGTTGTAGACCTCGTCCTGGTACACATCAAGACCGCGCTCCTTGGCAAACGCAACCAGGAAATCGCTGATGCCCTTCTCGTTGCCAGACCCACGGGGGATCGCGCTGACCTCCTCAAAGAAATGGAACAGCTGGGCAGGCTCGTAGCCAGTAATCTTGTAGTCCATGGTGCCTCCTTGGCGCAACTGGTTAGACAGTAAGACATGCGACTTGTATATTCCCAGACTTTGCGTGCATAAACCAGTCGAAAACGCCGAGCGCCCTTGCATCATCGGCTAACGGCGGACCGCATAGCGTAACGGTCACAACTTCGCAGCTCTACAAATCGAGGCGCCCTTGCTAGAGCGCCTCGATTGCGCGTATCAAATTGTCGCCACGCCCTACAACGCGCCGGAACCGGCTTGCATCATGCCGCCGGGGCCCGAGGTCACGCCGCCACTTACGGGCGCGGCGCTGCCAGTGTGCGGTGCCGCCGGGGCGGTATCGCCACCGAGCGTGCACGCCGGACGCGGTGCCGGAATCTCACCCGTGCCATGGCTAAAGACAAACTTGCCGTCGGCCACATCGCACAGGACGGTATCGCCCTCGCCCCACTCGCCGGCCAGCAGCTCCTCGGACAACGGGTCCTCGATGAGCTTTTGGATGGCACGGCGCAGCGGACGCGCACCATTGGTAAGGTCGGTACCCTCGGCCACGATCTTGTCATAGGCCGCATCAGTGAGCTTGATGTTCATACCGTTGGCGATCAGACGCTGGCGCAGGTCGTCCACCAGCAGGTGCGCGATCTTGGTCAGGTTCTCGCCCGAAAGCTTCTGGAACACCACGATGTCGTCGATACGGTTGAGCAGCTCGGGGCGGAACAGGCGCTTGAGCTCGCCCATCGCACGACCACGGATCTCGCTCGAGGTAAGACCCTGCTCGCCGGTGGTGCCAAAGCCAACGCTCGCATCCCGCGCGATCTCGCGGGCGCCCACGTTTGACGTCATGATGATCACCGTATTGCGGAAGTCGACCGTCTTGCCCTGGCTATCGGTCAGGCGACCCTCCTCAAGCACCTGCAGCAGGATGTTGAAGATATCAGGATGCGCCTTCTCGATCTCGTCGAACAGCACGACCGAGTACGGGTGACGGCGAACAGCCTTGGTGAGCTGACCGCCCTCGTCGTGGCCCACATAGCCCGGGGGGCTACCGATGAGCTTGGAGACCTCGAACTCGCTACCGAACTCCGACATATCGAAGCTGATGAGCGCGTCCTTGCTGCCAAAGAGATACTCGGCGAGCGTCTTGGCGAGCTCGGTTTTGCCCGTGCCGGTGGGGCCCAGGAAGATAAAGCTGCCGCCGGGGCGACGCGGGTCCTTGAGCGGCGAGCGGCTGCGGCGCACGGCCTTGGCAACAGCCTCGACGGCCTCGTCCTGACCGATGATGCGCGTCTTGAGCACGCTTTCGGCCTGCAGCAGGCGGCGGCTCTCGCTCTCGGTGAGCGAGGACACCGGCACGCCCGAGGTCACGGACACGATGTCGGCAATCTGGGAGACATCGATGGTGAGCGGGCTAGCGTCGAGCTCGGCCGTCCAGGCAGCCTTGGCCTCGGCGAGCTCAATCTCGGCGGCCTTCTGCTGCTCGGTGATCTCGGCGGCCTTGTTCATGTCGTCGCTCTCGGTGGCCTCCTGCGCGGCGGCCTTAAGCTCCTCCACGCGATGCTCGGCCTCGCGCACCGGCTCGGGCGCGCGGTTGGCGGCGATGCGGGCGCGGGCGCCGGCCTCGTCAATGAGGTCGATGGCCTTATCGGGCAGGAAGCGATCCTGGATATAGCGGTTGGACAAGTTCGCGGCAGCTTCGATGGCACCCTGCGTGTAGCGTACGTGATGGTGTTCCTCGTAGCGCGGCTTGAGCGCGGTCAGGATTTTGACCGTGTCCTCGACGCTCGGCTCCTCGACATCGATCGTCTGGAAGCGGCGCTCGAAAGCCGGGTCCTTGGTGAGGTACTTGCGGAACTCCTCGGCCGTGGTGGCACCGATAATCTGGAAAGCGCCGCGCGCAAGCACCGGCTTGAGCATGGAGCTCGCATCGATAGAACCCTCGGCAGAACCCGCGCCGATGATGGTGTGCATCTCGTCGATAAACAAGATGACGTCGTCGGCTTCGGTCGCCTCCTGGATCACGTTCTTGAGGCGCTCCTCAAACTCACCGCGATACTTGGCGCCCGCGACAAGACCCGGCAGATCGAGCGTCCAGATGTTCTGGTTCATAAGGTTCTCGGGCACGTTGCCGGCAGCAATCTGCTGCGCCAGGCCCTCGACGATGGCCGTCTTGCCCACACCGGGGTCGCCCAAGATAAGCGGGTTGTTCTTGGTGCGGCGCGAAAGGATCTCCATCATGCGCTGGACTTCCTTTTCGCGACCGATCACGGGGTCGAGCTCACCGTCGCGCGCTTTCTGCGTAAGGTTGGTCGCGAACTGCTTGAGCGTGTCGGCGCCGCTCCCCTTTTGCTGCGAGGCGTCCGAGCCGCTAAAGAACGGCAGGCCCGCACCGGGACGCCCAGCACCGGCGCCGGCGAGCGGGCGCTTCTTGTCCTGATTCTTGGCGGTAAGCTTCTCGATGGCTTTTTTAATGGAAGCGGACGACACACCCAGGCGCATGAGGATGTCCATGGCCATGCCGTTGCCCTCTTCGACGATACCGATGAGCAGGTGCTCGGTCGACACATAGGTCTGGTTGTTCTCGCGTGCCACGCGGAAGGAGCGCTCCATCACGCTGATGACGAGCGGCGTAAAGGCAAGCTTAGCGGCCTCGGTCTCCTCGCTGGGCTCGGGAACGGTAGTCTGGACCTCTTTGAGTGTGTCCATGATGTCGTCGTAGGAGATATCGAGCGAGCGCAGCGCCTCCGCGGCAATGCCCTCGCCCTCCTTGGCGAGCGCGAGCAGCAGATGCTCGGTACCCACCTTATTTGAATGAAGATCGAGCGCCTCTTGTTTGGCCATGGACATGACCTTGCGCGCGCGATCGGTAAAACGGTCTAACATGCTAGTTCCTCTTAGACGAGCTAGTTTTTCAAACGCAAAGCGCCACTCGTGGCGGCGCTTTGGTCTCTTTACCCATATGGAGTATATGTTAACCGTTGGAGCCTTTTCCACGCGCAGCCATACGACAACGTCTACAAAAAAGGAATCGCCGGGTGCGGTGGGCGCTCTAGGTTAGAGGCTGTTGCCTAGCAGGCAGGCTCGGCATCCATGCTCTCGGCAACGTCATTGACGGCATCGGCAACGGGAGTGCCCGGCATGCGCACGAGCTCCATATGCTGCTCTTCAAAGACCGTACCCATGGGAAAGGCGCGGCGGAAGACAAAGCGAGCAACCGGACCAGCCACCAACAGATTCCAGGGCAGGGCCATGATAAAGTTGCGCGGAATGTTGACCAGCCACATCATCGGCAGCGCCTGCAAATTGGCAAGCGGGCCGCCGGGCATATGGAACAGGCCTTCGCACGCGCCGTAGAGCGACATGATGATGACCATGGGAACGACCATGCAGGAGCTGACGGCGAGCGTCATGGCAAGCGGCGAGCTCTTGCCCGGCGTGACCAGGAATTTAAAAGCGAAACCCTTGGCAAGGGGGCCGGCAACAAACCAGTCGCAGCACATGGCAAAAACGTAGGCAACGGGGAAGCCGAGCCACGCGGCGGCAACAACCTCGCCGTTGATGGCCCCATGCTGCAGGGCAACGTTGTAGATGCTCATCCAGAGCACCATGCAAAAGCACATGATAAAGGTGAACAGCAGGCTCTCTCGTTTGTTGATAGGCATAAAGGGCATGGTCCTTTCTGTGTTACGCCGCAACACCACGCAACAAAAATGGGCGGGCAAGATGGAGCTGTTGAGACTTCATCTCGCCCGCCCGTGATACGTGCGTCTGCGACTACTTATGTGGTGGAACTACCCTAACACGAACGGCGCGCGCTTCGTAAGCGTTGAGTTTATGGAGATGCAGGGCACCAATAATCCCCGACCCCATAAGTTGCGGTGGAATACGGACTGTTTTGACCCTTTAAACAGCAATTCAGTCCCTATTTCACCGCAACTCATTTGGTACAAAGTGATCTGCCCCCCCCTTGCACCAATTAGCTGGTGTGGCGCCAGCGAGGGTCGGTGAGCGTACGCGCCACACCCAGGCCAACAGGCAAAAACGCCACGATGAGCACTGCACGCACAAACCAGCCGAGCATATTGACCGTGTCGAAAGTGCACATGTAATACATCGAGCGATACAGATACAAGCCAGGCACCATAATGACAATTGATGGCACCGTGAGGGCGATGCGTGGGTAGGTGAGCTTGATTTCGGCTAAGCTCGCGAGCAGCCCCGATACCAGCGCACCGGTAAACGCAGCCGCCTCGGGAGGCATGCCCGCACTCAGGCCCAAGAAGGGAAGCAGCGTCGGCGCATCGACGAGCGTAAGGCGCAAGGTATTAGACACGGCGCCGATGAGCCCTGCCGCCGCTGCCATCTTTACCGGACTGTTGAACATAACCGAGAAGCCAAATACGCCGATAAAGCTCATCAGCATGCGCAAGAGCGTAAGAGCCAGCGGTGAGAGACCAAGCGGGGCGAAGTCATCCGGCGCCAGTCCCACACACTCGGCAACCATCCAGCCTACGAGGGTCGCCATCACAATAATCGACACAGCATACGAAAGACGCTCGATGCCGCTTCGCATGTCGAGCTTAGCGATGTCGAGGCCTGCCGTAATGAGGGGAAAGCCGGGAATCACAAAGAGCATGGCGCCGATATAGCCTTCTTGGTGCGACATTGCCCCCGGTACGACCTGGCCAAGGCCGAGCAATGCCAGCAGATACGAGATACAGGCCAGCGCGACGCCAATCGTCAACGCGCTAAACTGGCCCAAGCCCTGCTTGAGGATATGAGAGCGGGCAAAGTTTCCAACACCCGCGCCTACGAATGCGCAGGCCATCTCGATAGGGCCGCCGCCGAGCAAAAAGACGAAGGCGCCGCAAGCACAGGCTGCCGCAAGGCCCTGTTGCCAGGGAGAGTAATCGGGCTTTGAGCTCTCAACGGTCTTGAGCATCTCGTGGTACTCGTGCACGGTAAACCGGCGCCCGTAAATCTCGATTTCCTTTAGGAAGCTCTCCATCATCCAAATGCGATGAGTATTGACCCCCGTTGTGGGTAGGCTGACGACCTCGTTAAAGCAGTGGCCATCTTCGATGCAGGTGCACTCAAACGACAGAAGACTCAGGTCGACGTGAATCGTGACGCCGAGTACAGCGGCAACACGATTCATGGTATCGCGCACGCGCCAGGCACCCGTTCCGCTTGCCAGCATAAGCATACCGGTGCGGCAGATGATGGATGATTTGTCGGTAAGCGGCGCATCGACGGCAAGTTCATCGCCTGCCGTCACGATCTGGTGCCAGTCAGTTTTCATATGGAGCGCACCGGCACGAACGCCGTGGTGCATAGGAACTCTCGAGAATAGCGAATCGAGGTGCGAATGCTGCGGGGGTTCCGTCGATTCGGCCTCGTCCTCGTCGGGCTCTTCATCAACAAGGTCGAAAGTATCGAGCGCCGCCGGCTCGCGACGATCGATCAGCTCCTCATCCTCATCGTCAAAGTAGTTGAACTGATCGAGCATGTCCTCTTCGATTGCACGCTCGCTCGCATCGTCCATCCCGGTGCTCCCTTCCTGTCGACTAACCCTCATCCTAGGCAGCGACGGCTAAAGGAAACATAAAAGAGACGACTGTCATGCGAGCCATGTGCGCAATAGCCGTTGGGTAGTCGTTTAAGAACGCCCCCAACGACAACGTCGATGTTCTAAGTGTCAACCAAGTCAACGCCGCAGGTAGAGGACGGACAGCGAGCGACGTCCAGGGCGAACAAGTTGGCATGAAAAAGGCAAGGCATAGACCTTCTGGTCATGCCTTGCCTTTTGAATGACAAATTGTCGCCCTGGACGTCGCGCAGCGTCGGCTGGTCCGCCGTTCGGTAGAACGGCGGAACCAATTAGTACATCTTTGCGCCGGCGGGGATGGAAGCGTCGAGCTGGATCAGGTTGAGGCGCTCCTCGCCCTCCTCCTCGTGGATGGCGCTGATCAGCATACCGCAGCTGGGAATACCCATCATCTTGCGCGGAGGCAGATTGGTGATGGCGAGCAGCGTCTTACCGACCAGGTCCTCGGGCTCATAGTAG
This sequence comes from uncultured Collinsella sp., assembly GCA_959023295.1. Lineage (GTDB taxonomy): Bacteria > Actinomycetota > Coriobacteriia > Coriobacteriales > Coriobacteriaceae > Collinsella. Next base: position 22,404 of record CAUFBM010000004.1, read on the forward strand.
CCATGGATGCCGGAGAGGATGGTGCGGTCGGTGCCGGTGCCGTCGTCGAGCGTAAAGTTCAGCAGCTTCTTGGACTTCTTGACGGCCTCGCATGCCTTGACCTTCACAGCGCGGAAATCGCTCTTGGAGAAGGTATCAAAGTCGACGAATTCCTCGAACAGCGGCTCAACGGCGATCTTGGAGTAGTCGAGCGTGGGCTTGAGCGGCTTGACGAACGGGCTTGCGGCGTTGCCGGCCTCGGCAGCCTTGGCAGCGGCGGCACCGGACTGGAAACCCTTCTCGGGCTTCATGTGCGGGAACAGCAGGACGTCGCGAATGGAAGCCTGGTTGGTGAGCAGCATGACCACGCGGTCGATGCCGATGCCGATGCCGCCCGCGGGAGGCATACCGTACTCGAGGGCGCGCACGTAGTCCTCGTCGTACTCCATAGCCTCGTCGTCGCCGCCCGCCTTCTCGGCCATCTGGGCGGCAAAGCGCTCGGCCTGGTCGACCGGATCGTTGAGCTCGGAGAATGCGTTGGCGTACTCGTGGCCGGCGATGACCAGCTCAAAGCGGTGCGTCAGGCGCGGATCGTCCTCAAAACGCTTGGCAAGCGGGCTGACCTCGATGGGGTAATCGCATACGAAGGTCGGGTTGACGATGGTGTCCTCGCCCAGCTCATCGTAAATCTCGGCAATGATCTTGCCAGCAGTCCACTCGGGCTTAATCTCCAGGCCCTTCTCGCGTGCGGCGGCGGCAAGCTCCTCGACCGGCGTGTCGATGGTGATCTGCTTGCCGAGCACGTCCGAGACGATGTCGGTCATGGGACGGCTTGCCCACTCACCGGACAGATCGATGGTCTGACCCTGGTACTCAATGACCTCGGGGTTGCCGATGGCCTTGTTGGCAGCCTTGATGACGCCCTGGGCGAGTGCCTTCATGCCCTCGAGATCGGAGAAGGCGCGATAGGCCTCCATCGTGGTGAACTCGGGGTTGTGGGTGAGGTCCATACCCTCGTTGCGGAAGATGCGGCCGATCTCGAAGACGCGCTCAAAGCCACCGACGATGCAGCGCTTGAGGTGCAGCTCGGTAGCAATGCGCAGGTAGCACTCCTGATCGAGCGCGTTGAAGTGCGTGATGAACGGCTTGGCCGTAGCGCCGCCCTGAATGGTCTGCAGGATGGGGGTCTCGACCTCCATGTAGCCGTCAGATTCCATGAAGCGGCGGAAGGTGGAGAGAATCTGCGAGCGCTTGCGGAAGGTCTCGCGAACATCGTCGTTGGCAATCAGGTCGACATAGCGCTGACGATAACGGGTCTCCTTATCGGAAAGACCGTGGAACTTCTCGGGCAACGGACGAACGGCCTTGGAGAGCAGGGTCGCGCTCTTGGGGGCAACGGAAAGCTGGCCACGCTTGGTGCGCACGACCACGCCGGTCACGCCCAGGATATCGCCCAAGTCGAGGGCCTTAAGCGTGCTCCAGGCCGCCTCGTCCATGTCGTTAATACGGCAGAACAGCTGAATCTCGGCGGTAGCGTCGCGCACGACGATAAACATGATCTTGCCCTGACCGCGCTTGGCGACCACGCGGCCGCCGATCTTCACGACGTCCTCAGTATCCTCGCCATCGGCAAGATCGGCATATTTGGCCTCAATGTCGACGACATAGTCCTCGATCTCGGAGTGCTCGGGATAGGGGTTCTGGCCCGCCTCGAACAGGGCGGCGCGCTTTGCCAGACGCGTGGCGCGCTCGTCGTTGAGCGTCGAGGCCTGATCGGCGACGTTCTGGTTCTCTGCCATAAGTTAGCTCCTCAACCTAAAACGCTCCCCAGGATTCGGTCCCAGGGAGCGAAAACATACCTTTACGCGGGACCGTGGTCTAGCGTGCGATCTTGGCGATGGTGTAGACGCGGGTCTTGCCAGAAGGCGTAACGACCTCAACGGAGTCGCCCTCGCCGTGACCGATGATGGCGTGACCGACCGGAGACTCGTTAGAGATCTTGTGCTCGAGCGAGTTGGTCTCGGTGGTACCGACGAGCGTGACTTCCATGACCTCACCGTTGGGATCGATCAGAGAAACGGTGGAACCGATGGAGACGGTCAGATCGCCCGTGGTGGCAGCAACCTGAGCGTTGGCGAGGATGGCCTGAATCTCGGCAATGCGAGCAGCATTCTGGGCCTGCTTGTCCTTGGCGGCATCGTACTCGGAGTTCTCCGAAAGGTCGCCGAACGCGCGGGCTTCCTTGATGTCCTCGACGATCTCCTTGGCGTAATCGCCCTCACGCCAAGCGAGCTCCTCGACGAGCTTCTGGCGGCCCTCAGCGGTCAGTACGATCTGGCTTGCGTCCATACGGATATCTCCCCAACTATGATGTAACGATCAACTGTCAACAAAACGAAAAAGACCGGCTAGCCTGCGGGCAAGCCGGTCAGGTGCTCACCCCAAAGGGATGGGACTACTCTGCGTCCGCGTCGCTGTCCTCTGCCTGCTTTTTCTTGGCAGCAGCGAGCTTGGCCTCGAGCTCTGCGATCTCCTTGTCCTCCTTGGACTCCTCGACCACAACGTCCTCGGCCTGCTTGGTTTCGCCCTTATCGTCGCCCTCCATACCCTCGCGGATATTCTTGACGGTAGAGCCGAGAGACTTGCCGAGCTTCGGCAGGTTCTTAGGCCCGAAGATGATCAAGACAACGACGAGAATAATGATGAGCTCAGGAGCCCTCAGTCCAAACATGTAGACCTCCACAATACAGCGAGACAAGCTCGAATGAGTATACCGCGGGTGCCGCGGTATCACAACAATAGCTAAAAAAAGGGACCGCAAGAAGCGGTCCCTTCTCATGCTCTGGTCGGGTTGACTGGATTTGAACCAGCGACCCCTGCGTCCCGAACGCAGTGCTCTACCAAACTGAGCCACAACCCGTTAGCTCGACTATAGTAACAAAGATTTTCGTCGCGTGCTAGAGAAATTTTTATTTCTTTGGCGCGTCGATTTGAACCGTGTTGGGAATAAGCTCAGTCGCGCAGGCCCACCAGCCATTTTGCTGGGCAGCTCCCGCAAGATGGGCTGCTGCAGCGACGGTATCGCAAATGGCAAACGAGCAAGCACCCGAACCACACACGTCCACGGCAACGGTTCCCTCCTGTGCGCGCAGCCAGTCGAGAACTGCCTGGATCCGCGGCTCCATCTGCGCGGATATGACGCCCAGATTGTTATGAACGAGCGCATATGCCGCCTCGGCATCGCCGGCGCGTAAGACAGAAGCAATCGCATCGGGTTTTTCCGCGGGCACCGGGCTCTCATCAAATCGTCGATATGCTTCAACCGTTGAAACGCTCGTCTCGTGCGGTTTGACCAATACGACAGGTGTCGCTGGAAGCACAGGATACTCAGTGGCCAGCACATCTCCCCCGCCGACGTAGAATGCGGGACTCGCGTGCAAAAAGAACGGCACGTCGGCGCCGATACCGCGAGCGATGTCATCGAGCGCGGGGTCGGCGCGGTCGATACCCCACAGCTCGGCGAAGGCAACGATGACCGCGGCGGCATCCGTCGAGGGGCCTCCCAGGCCGGCGCACAGCGGGATACGCTTTTCGATCGTCACGCACACGTTGGCGTCGCGACCGTAATGCTCGGCCATAGCGATTGCCGCCCGATAAGCCGTATTTTTTTGCATGGGAAAATCGGATGCCGGAACCGTCTGGACGGTCAACGCCTGCGCCGGCGTGACCGTCACGGTATCGGCTAGACCGACGGCTGCCATCAGGGAATCGACCCTGTGATAGCCGCGGGCGTCGCGCTCGGTATGAACCCCCAGATAGAGGTTAATCTTTGCCGGCGCGGTAAGGATGAGGGACCGATCGGTCACCGTTAGTGCTCCTCGAGCTGGTTGCCGAGCGGGGTAAAGATATGTTCGCCGCTCTCGGGGTCGAACAGTTCGACCTGGCCGGTAAGAACATCGATGTACTGGTAGGACTGACGCGATTTGCGGCCGCGACGCTCGTCAACCTCAACGATAAAGACGGCGGGGTGGACGCTCTTGATGGTGCCCATGCGCTCGATGACGCGGGTACGGCCCATGTTGGCCTTAACCTTGACGCGATCGCCCACCATATCGGTCAGCTTCTCGTGGATGTCGTCGACGTGATTGACTTCCATCTCTTCCATGAATAGGGCCTCCAGAGGGTGCAATTCAAAAAGGGGATAATACCCCTAAGATAGACAAAACTCTAATACTATAGCACCCTGCTGCAGCCATACGCAAGCAGCTAAAAAACCCGGCCCCAAATTGACTACTTACAGACTATCGGTGTCCAGAACGATGGTGAACGGACCGTCGTTGACCAGGTCGACCTTCATGTCGGCGCCAAAGATACCGTGCGCCACATGCTCAACGTCCTGGGCGACGAGCGTCAGAAAGTACTCGTAAAGTTCGTTAGCGACATCGGGCGCGCCGGCATCCGTAAACGACGGACGGCGGCCGTGGCGGCAGTCGGCAAACAGCGTGAACTGCGACACCACGAGCACCTCGCCGTCGACATCGGCCAGCGCCAAGTTGGTCTTGCCGTTCTCGTCCTCGTTGATACGCAGCCCGCGGAGCTTGCCCCACAGCTTGTCGGCTTCGGCGCGTGTGTCGCCGTGGCCCACGCCCAGCAGCACCAGGTAGCCGCGTCCAATGCGGCCCACGCACTCGCCGTCGACCGTCACGCCGGCGTTGAGCACGCGCTGCACCACCGCACGCACGGTCTACTCCTCGCCCGTCAGCTTGGCGGACAGATGCTCGAGCGCATGGAAACGATGGCTGATGGCGTTCTTCTCGTCCGCCGTGAGCTCGGCCATAGTCTTGCCCGGCGTATCGACCGGCAGGAACAGCGGGTCGTAGCCAAAGCCGTGTTCGCCGCGGCCCTCGTGCGCGATAACGCCCTCGCAGGCGCCCTCGCCATAGGTGACCAGGCCGTCCGTATCGATAAGCGCGACGACGCTCATAAAGCGCGCGGTACGGTCCTCGTCTGCCACGCTTTCCAGGTTAACGAGAAGCTTGGCGTTGTTGGCGGCATCGTCGCCATGCACGCCCGCATAGCGCGCGCTATACACGCCCGGCTCGCCGTTCAGGGCATCGACGACCAAGCCAGAGTCGTCGGCGATGGCCATAAGGCCCGTCTCCTCGACCGCAGCCTGCGCCTTGATGATGGCATTCTCCAAAAACGTCGTTCCGTTTTCCTCGGGGTCCTCAAAATCGCCCAGCTGGCCGAGCGCCACAAAGCGCACCTCGGGCATGACCTTGCCCAAAATGGCCTCGATCTCGGTGAGCTTATGGGCGTTACCGGTTGCCACGACGATGGTCGCCGCCGGGTCGAGGGTGTCTATGTCAATCTTCTCAAGTGCCATAGCTGGCCTCCTTGTCTCTATTGCAATACCGAGTTGAGGACGACGAGGACTTCGGCCTCTCTCCCCTCTCAATCAACGGCAGTCTTAAACTTCGACGTTTTCCCAGATAAAACCTGCCAAAATAAACATCCCTTTTTTGGTAGGTTAAGCGAGGACCTGTCGCTGAAGCTCGATGAGCTCGGCGATACCCTTGTCGCCCAGGTCGAGTAGGGCGTTGAGACGCTTACGGTCGAAGGGCGCCTGCTCGCCGGTACCCTGAAGTTCGATCATCTCGCCGGTGTCGGTAGCGACGAGGTTCATGTCGACCTCGGCGTGGCTGTCCTCGGAATAATCCAAGTCGAGCAGGGTGTTGCCGTCGACAACGCCCATGGAAATGGCGGCAACCTGACCCGTGAGCGGGATGCGCTCGAGTTTGCCCGCCTCGACCCACATGGCAAGGGCGTCGTGCAGCGCCACCCAGGCGCCGGTAATGCTCGCCGTACGCGTGCCGCCATCGGCCTGGATCACATCGCAGTCGACGGTAACGGTGTACTCGCCGAGCGCCTTCATGTTGACGACGGTACGCAGGCTGCGACCGATAAGCCGCTCGATCTCCATGGAGCGGCCCTTGCGGTTGGCATGCTCGCGCTTGCAGCGTTTACCGGTCGAGGTCGGCAGCATCGCATATTCCGCCGTTACCCAGCCGGCCTTGGCGCCCTTGCGCCAACCCGGCACACCCTCCTCGATAGTGGCGGCGCACAGTACGCGCGTGTCGCCGAACTCCGCCAGGCACGAGCCGTGGGCGTGCTTCATGACGCCGCGGGTGAGCTTAACGGGGCGCAGCTCGTTGGCGGCGCGGCCGTTGGCGCGGTTGACCTGCATGTATTCCATGGAACTATCCTTTCGGCAAAAGATATGGCGAGGACTCCGGCGACATTGCGTGCCTAACCGAGTTCGTCGATATCGACATGCTCGATGCTTTTGAGCGGCTGGCCAAAGATAAAGCTACCCGCCACCGCAAACTCGGCAATGTTGTCAGACGTGGTGGCAAAGCGATGCTGTGGGTCGGCGGTATCGCCCGCCAGCTGCTCACGGCGCGTGAGGATATCGGTCAGCTCGCGGGTGGTCTCCTCGGCGGAGCTCACCACGCGCACCCCGGGTCCCAACGCATGGCGGATGGGACCCACCAGCAGCGGGAAGTGCGTACAGCCGAGCACCACGGTATCGATGCCGCGATCGTGCAGCGGCTCGACCGTGGCGTTGACCAGCGCGCGAACGGCTGGCGTATCAAAAATATCCTCGTTCTCGAGCCACTGCTCCTGCAGATGCGCGCCCGAGGCGAGCTCGTGCTCGACGACCTCGACAAAGCTCGAAGCCGGGCAGCCATACACATCGACACCAGCATCCAAATCCTGGATGGCGCGCGTGTAGGCGCCCGAGCGAATGGTGAGGTTGGTGGCGAGCACGCCCACGCGACGCGTACGCGTGCTGTTGATGGCGGCGCGTGCGCCCGGGGCGATCACGCCGATCACGGGAACGTCAAGCACTTGCTGAGCCAGACGCAAGGCCGCGGCGGTCGCCGTGTTGCAGGCGATGACCATGATCTTAACGTCGTGCCTCGATAGCCAGCGGCCCGCCTGCAGCGCAAACGAGCGAACCTCGTCCTCGGTGCGGGTGCCATAAGGGCAGCGTTTAGTGTCACCGAAATAGTAGACGGACTCGTGCGGAAGCGCCGTTGCGATCGCGCGCGCGACCGTTAAGCCGCCCAGGCCCGAGTCGAACACGCCGATCGGACGCGTGTCCCCGGCCAGATTATCGATATCGGACATTACCTCACCAGATTCTCTCTCGAAAAATGCGACCATGCGTGATGCGTCGCGCTACGAACGGGCCGCGACCAACAGCTCGGCCGTTGCCACCCAACCGTCGACAATCTTGCCGCGCGTAATATAGGCATTGTCGCAGGCATCCAAGAACTCCGGGGCACCGGCGCTCGTCAGACCATTCTCGACCAGGCAGAACATGCCAACATGGTCGGCCATGTAGAAGTCGGACTCGGAGTCGCCGAGCGCGAGCGTCTCCTCGCGCTCGATCCCCAGGTGCTCGCAGAAGCGTGCAATGGCAACGCCCTTGTTGAGACCCGCCGGATTGATGTTGAAGGCGCGGCCGTCCTCGACGCGATTAAGCTCGAGCGTCGTCGGCTTGGACAGGTGCGTCAGATGACCGTTGCAAGCCCAGACCAGACCGCAGCCGGCCTCGTCCAGGATGGCCTGGACCTCATCGTCAGGCACATCGCCGCGCATGCCAACGGTGACCTCACGGTACTTGTAGCCGGTCGACATGTCGTTGTGGTACTCAATTTTGTGCGGCCAGCGGGCAAGGATCTTCTCGCACACGCCGGTCTGCTCGATCACCTGGTGCGGCGTGAGACCGCAGGCGGGGTCGTAGGGCATGTCGCCCGTCAGGTACTCCCAATCGTTGGCCTTGAGGTCGTACATGACCAGGCCGCCCATCTCGCCGATATAGGAGTTGAGACCGAGCACGCGGGCGTCTTCGTGGATCATGGTGCGATTGCGACCCGAGGTGGGGACCACCTGGATGCCGGCACGGGCGAGTGCGACAACCGCCTCGACGAGCTTGGTCGAAGGATTGCCGTCGTTATCGCGCAGCACGCACGAGCCGGGGGCGAGCATCGTGGCGTCCAGATCGGTAAAGACATACTTGACCTTGGCAAGACGCTCGCGCACCTCGCCCGAAAGCTCGGCAACGGTCGGCAGGATGTTGTGGGACATGGTCACTCCGTTTACATAGAAGGGGCTGGTCTAGGCGTCGTACGCCGCAAGGGTGCGCTTGAGAATCGAACCGTCGCGCTCACAAGGCTCGGGTCCGTTCTTGCGCAGCATACACTCTTCCTCGCCCTTACCGGTCACGATGACCACGGCAGGACGGACAGTTTCGCGCACGGCAGTCTCGATAGCGGCAACGCGATCAGTCACGATTTGCCAGTTATCATTTCCCTGCGCTTGAACGTTGCGCGCGATCTCGGCGCAGATGTCCTCGACATCCTCGGGGCCGGGGTCATCCTCGGTAATCACGATTCGGTCGGCATACTTGCCAGCGGCGATGCCCATCGTGGTGCGTCGATCGACACCCTTACCGCCCGTAGCGCCAAATACAACCGCCAGCTCGCGCTCGGGATAGTTCTCGCGCAAGTCGCGCAGGAGTGTCTCGAGGCTCATGCCGTTATGTGCAAAATCGACGATGCCCAGGATTTTGCCCGATACGGACGGATAGAGCTCCATACGACCGGGAACGAAGACGCCCTCAAAGCCATGGACGATACCCTCTTCGGAAATGCCCAGGGCCTCGGCGCAGGCAATAGCGGCAAGCGCGTTGGACACATTGAACTTAACCGGCGTGGGAATCACAATGTCACGCGTAAAACGGGGCGTGCGCACCGTTGCCACCACGCCGCAGTCGCCATTGCGAATCGCCAGCGCAAGCACGTCGGCACGCTCGTCGGTCAGGGAGAACGTCACCGTACGTTCGCAACGAGATGCCGCCTCGAGCACGCGATCGACCTTATCCATATCGAGATTGACCACGGCAAAACGGCTCTGCAAGAAGATTTTGAGCTTGCTGGCAAAGTAATCCTCGAGCGTCGGATGCTCAATCGGCGAAATGTGATCCTCGCCGATATTGGTAAAGGCGCCGACTTCAAAGTCAATCTTGCCCGTACGCTCGTATTTGAGGCCCTGACTCGATGCCTCCATAACCAGCCACGGGGCACCCGCCTCCGCAGCATGTGCGATGCGGGACTGCAGCAGGAAGGATTCGGGGGTCGTCAGCTTGGAAGGGCCCGTCTCGATGCCGTCGTCGAACTCAATGCCCGTATTAAGAGCGGGTCGATGACAGCCCGTAAGCTTGGCCTCGTTGGCGAGGATACCGCGCAGATAAAAGCTGCAGGTCGACTTGCCCTTGGTGCCTGTAAAGGCGCAGACCTTCACCTTACCCGACGGGTGCCCATAAAAGGCATCTGCCACCACGGCGAGCGTACGACGAATATCGCTCACAATCACCGCGGGAAGATCAACATCGTAATCAACCTCGGAAACGTAGGCCACGGCGCCATCGGCGATTGCCGAAAGCAGGTACTCGCGCTTAAACGCACGGCCCTTGCAGACAAACAGCGTGCCCGGACGCACCTGGCGCGAGTCATCAGTCGCAAACTCAATGCGCTGGTCGCACGAAGCGCTCGGTTTGGAAACAACAAGGTCATCTTCCTCGAGCAACTCTATATAGCGCATCAGAGTTAGCTTCTCTTGTGTCGGACTCGACATACAAAGACCTCTCTCGCTAAATTCAGCCTTAAAGGGCAGAAGACGTCCCGCGGCAGAAACGATGAAACATTCTGTATTATCAACCATCCTAATATGCCACCTGACCTTGCGCGCATCACAGCCTTCTAAAAAATTGCATGGACTGTGCCGTGGTCTAATAAATGGCAACAGTGTTCACCCCGTGTAAAAACAAGGAAATCTGGGTGCTGTTCTTTAACATAGTGTTCGCAACCACGTCCCGCCGCTTCGTCTGAAGATCGGGACGTGGTTTTTTCGGTTCGCTCGGCGCTTATGCCCTATCACGAAACAAAAGATTGGCATGATAGTAAAGATTATTTGACATCAGCTGCCGCAATCCTTGCGGCAGTACACCTGAGCCGTCAGCAGAAAGGATCTTGCATGTGCGGTTTTGTCGGTTTTACCGGTACAGATGAACAGAGTGAGCTGGTTCTCACGGCCATGATGAATCGCATCATCCACCGTGGCCCCGATATGGGCGGCCAGCATATCGTCGACAACGTTGCCCTTGGCTTCCGTCGTCTTTCGATTCTCGATCTTTCCGAAGCTGGAGCCCAGCCCATGTCGAGCGACGACGGCAAGGTCACGATTGTCTTCAACGGAGAGATCTACAACTTCCAGGAGCTTCGCGCCGAGCTGGAGGCGGCCGGCTACGCCTTCCACTGCAACGCTGATACCGAAGTCCTGGTACACGGTTACGAGGAGTGGGGCGAGGACCTGGTCAACCGTCTGCGCGGCATGTACGCGTTCGTGATTCACGACCAGAACAAGAACAAACTCTTTGGCGCTCGCGACATCTTTGGTATCAAGCCGTTCTATTACTACCAGGCATCCGATGGCTCGCTGCTGTTCGGCTCCGAGATCAAGAGCTTCCTGGACCATCCCAAGTTTGAGAAGGCTGTCAACCACGACGCGCTGCGCCCCTACCTGACGCTGCAGTTCCCCGCCACGGAGGAAACGTTCTTTAAGGGCGTGTTCAAGCTTGCCCCGGCGCATTGCTTTACGTATGACCTGACGACCAACACCATGGACATCAAGCGTTACTGGAGCTGCGACTTTACCGACGACAACTCCAAGACCTTCGAGGAGTACGTGGACGAGTGCGATAAGGTCGTGCACGAAAGCGTCGCTGCGCACCGAATCGCCGATGTTAAGGTGGGCTCGTTCCTTTCTGGCGGCGTCGATTCCAGCTACATTGCCGCCTGTCTCATGCCCGACACCACGTATTCTGTCGGCTTCGATTACAAGAACTTCAACGAGACCAACTACGCTGCCGAGCTTTCCGACAAGCTGGGCATCAAGAACGTGCGCAAGATGATTACCGCCGACGAGTTCTTTGATGCGCTGCCCGATATCCAGTACCACATGGACGAGCCGCAATCGAACCTGTCCAGCGTGCCGCTGTACTATCTGGCGCAGATGGCTTCCAAGGAGGTCACCGTCGTCCTTTCGGGCGAGGGTGCCGACGAGCTGTTTGCCGGCTATGAGTGGTACGAGGACACCCCCGAGATGCGCACCTTTAAGAAGCGCGTGCCGCTCGGTGTACGTCGCGCCCTGGGCTCACTCGTTCAGCATCTCCCCTACTTTAAGGGTCACAACTTCCTGACGAAATGCGCCGAGGTTCCCGAGCGCTGGTATGTGGGTCAGGCAAAGGTGTTCGATCCCTCCGAGGTCGACGAGGTGCTCAAGCCCGCTTATGACACCGGCAAGAACGCCGCCGAGATGTGCGCCGAGTACTACAAGCAGGTTCCCAACTGCTGCGAGCTTTCCAAGAAACAGTATCTGGATATGAACATGTGGCTACCGGGCGACATTCTGCTCAAGGCCGACAAGATGTGCATGGCGCATTCTCTGGAGCTTCGCGTCCCGTTCCTGGACAAGAAGGTCATGGAGTTTGCCGAGCACATTCCCGCCAACTACCGTGTTAACGAAGAAGGCTGCAAGCTCGTTCTGCGTCACGCTGCCAACCGCACGCTGCCCGACGAGTGGGCAACGCGCAAGAAGGTGGGCTTCCCCGTACCGGTCAAGTTCTGGCTGCGCCAGCAAAAGTACTATGACTACGTAAAGGAATACTTCACCGCACCGTGGGCTGCCGATTTCTTTGACACCGATGCGCTCATGAAACTGCTTGACGATCACTTTGAGGGTCGCGCGCTCAACCAGCGCAAGATCTATACCACGCTGACATTCCTCATTTGGTACAAGCGCTTCTTTATCGACGAGGACAAGGGCGCTGAAGTCGCCGCTTAGTTTTCGTTATGAATTAGCGGTGAACCACGCAGGGTTTCCGCTATACTCAATCCCTGCGGGCGATTGGCGCAACGGTTAGCGCAGGTGCTTTACACGCACAAGGCTGGGGGTTCGAATCCCTCATCGCCCACCACTGAATTGTTAGGCCTCCAGTGATGGAGGCCTTTCTTTTTTGTGCCCGGTACATGGGATTCGAACCCGACAGGGTGCGGAGCTGAGAAAACGCGAAGCGTTTTCCAGCGCAGCACGCGAGGAGCGAAGCGACGAAGCGAGAGCGGGCGGCGAAGCCGCACGCGGACATCCCTCATCGCCCACCACTGAATTGTTAGGCCTCCAGTGATGGAGGCCTTTCTTTTTTGTGCCCGGTACATGGAATTCGAACCCGCAAGGGTGCGGAGCTGAGGAAACGCGAAGCGTTTTCCAGCGCAGCACGCGAGGGCCGTAGGCCCAAAGCGAGGGCGGGCGGCGAAGCCGCACGCGGACATCCCTCATCGCCCACCACTGATTTGATAGGCTCCCAGCTATGGGGGCCTTTCGTTTTTGGGCCCATCGCAGAGGGATTCGAACCCGTCAACACGTCTGTCACAAAGGCCGTGGCCAAAAAATGGCAAAAATGAGTACTGTTACTAATTTTGTAGCAGCGGTATTTGGATATGACTGGGTAAATCTAGCCTTGAATCAGCGATTTGAAGCCTTTGCTACTAGTTTTCCACTAACATAATTGAACATGTGTGGTCTAACTAATCCTAAATAGTCGGTTTCATATGAGATTCAACTGGTGACAGTACTCATATTTGGCATTTTTTGTCCAGAGGCTCTCCTGACCATTGTAGATTTACGGCAAAAAGGGTTCCAGACCGTCCAAAGATGCATCAAATGACGCACCGACAATCTGGAACCCGTTCAAACTGGCTATGTTTTACTCTCGCTAGGCCAAAACGTCCGACAGGATCTCGATTAGGCTGTCCACGTCGGCCTCTTCGCACACGAGCGGCGGAAGGAAGCGCAGCGTATGTGCGCCTGTAGCGTTGATCACGGCACCAGCCCCCAATGCACGGGCTACAACGTCGTGTGCATCACCCACGGCATCGTCCAGATCGCAGCCGAGCATCAGGCCGCGACCACGCACCTCTACCACATGCGGAAGCTTAGCCAGCGCCTGCTCCATATAAGCACCCACCTTGGCAGCATGCTCGGCAAAATCGCCGCGCACGAGCGCAGAGAGCGTCGCGGCGCACGCCGCGACAGCCAAGCAGCTACCGCCAAAGGTCGAGCCGTGGTCACCCGGCTTAAACACGTCGGCGATCTCCTTCTTTGCCACCACGGCACCCATGGGCACGCCGTCGGCGATGCCCTTGGCAAGGCTCATAATGTCGGGCTCCACGCCATAGGTCTGGAATGCAAACGGCTTGCCGGAGCGGAAGATGCCACACTGGACCTCGTCGGCGATAAGAACGGCGCCCACCTCGTGTGCCAAGTCGTGCGCCGCCGCCATAAACTCCTCGGTCATGGGGTGCACGCCGCTCTCGCCCTGAATCGGCTCGAGCATGACGGCGCAGACCTCGCTTCCCAGCTGCTTAAAGATCGAACGCAGTTCGTCGACATCGTTGGGTGTACAGGCCACAAAGCCACCCGGCAGCGGACGGAAACTGTCCTGTAGCCAATCCTGCATGGTGGCGGCAATGGTCTCGAGCGTACGGCCGTGGAAGCCGCCACGCATGCACACGATGATGTTGCCACCGTTGCCAGCACGCTTGGCGTACAGACGCGCGAGCTTCATCGAGCCCTCGTTGGCTTCGGCACCAGAATTGGCAAAGAACGTCTCCCACACCTGCTCGTCCGCAGCCGGGGCACCGAGCGCAGCGGCCGTGGTCTCGTCGCCGGCGGCAATCGCGTCGGCAAGCACGCATGCACCATCCGCATCATCGTTAGCGAGTTTGGACAGCAGCGCCGCGACCTGGCCACGCTGCTCGATGTAGAAATAGTTGGAGACATGCAGGAGCTTCTTGGTCTGAGCCTCGAGCGCCGACAGCACTGCCGGATTGCCGTGGCCCAGGCTGCACACGCCGATGCCGGCAAGAAAATCGAGGTATTCGCGACCATCGTCGCCGGTGAGCTTCATGCCGTGGCCTTCGACAAACTCGACCGGCGAGCGGCCAAAGGTGTGCATGACGTAATGGGATTCGAGCGATTGCTGAGTTGCAAGTGACATGAGATGCCTTTCGTTGGGCGCCGTACGGCGCAGGGCTATGGGTGCAGGGACGCGACGACCGCGGGTCGGCTAGACCGTCTGGAGCTTCTCGACCTCGTCGAGGTTCTCGGTCAGACGCGCCGCAAACGTCGAAAGCGGATGCGGATGCGTATCGAACTCGTAGGCCGTCTCGGTGGAGTGGATCACGGTACCAACGCCAGCATCGGTCAGCAGCTCCAGCAGCAGCGAGTGCGGCGTCGTGCCGTTGATGATGTGGGCTCGGAACACGCCAGCAGCAAGCGCATCGACGGCGGCGCGCAGCTTGGGAATCATGCCCTTGTCGACTTCTCCGCCGTAGAGCATCTCGTTGACCTCGTCGAGCGTCAGGTTGGAGATAAGCGAGTCCTTGTCGCTAAAATCCTTGTACAGGCCGTCGACATCGGTCAAAAAAATCGCCTTATGCGCGTGAAGCGCCGCCGCAACGGCGCCGGCGGCGGTATCGGCATTGATGTTGAAGAAGCCGCCGTCCTCCCCCGCCGCGACGGTAGCGATTACGGGAATGTACTCGCTATCGAGCAAGCGCTCGATATAGTCGGTGTTGACGTGCGTCACTTTGCCCACGCGACCGAGTTCGGGGTCGAGCGGCTCGGCGATGAGCGTGCCGGCATCACTGCCCGACACGCCTACGGCCAAATTACCGTGGTGGTTGATGGCGGCGACCAACTCCTGGTTAACCTTACCGCCCAGCACCTCGCGCACGATATCCATGGTCGCCGGCGTAGTCACACGCTGCCCGTTCTTAAATTCGACGGGAATATCGTAATGGCTCAGCGCCTCGTTGATGGCCTTGCCGCCGCCATGCACGATGACGGGGCGCATGCCGATGATCTTGAGCAAAACGATGTCACTCATCACGTCGCGGCGCAGTTCCTCATCGACCATGGCGGCTCCGCCATACTTGATAACGACCGTCTTGCCGGTCAGGTTTTTAATCCACGGCAGTGCTTCGAACAGCAGCTGCGCGGTTGCTTCGTTGGATTCGCTCGAACGACAGTCGCGTGCGAATTTCATAATCTGCCTCGTCTTTCGTATCGTTATCACGCTGTGCTTCGCTGTCCGCAATCGCGGCAAGATGCGCAGCGTGCCTGGAATCTAGGAACGGTAGTCGCCGTTGATGGAGATGTACTCGTGCGTGAGGTCGCAGGTCCACACGGTCGTTGCCGCGTCGCCTGCACCCAGGTCGGCCGAGATCACGATCTCGGACGCCTCAAAACGTCGCAGAGCCTCGTCCTCGTCAAAGGGAACAGTCAGACCGTCGCGGCAGACAGGCATGCCCATCATGTCGATGGAAACGTCTTCCTGATTAAACTTCACGCCGCACTTGCCGAGCGCCATGGCAACGCGGCCCCAGTTGCAGTCGTGGCCGGCGATGCAGGTCTTGACGAGCGGCGAGTTGGCGACGGCACGGGCGGCGATATCGGCTTCCTCGTCGTTGGCGGCGCCGGTGACGTTAACCGTCACGAGCTTTGACGCACCCTCGCCATCGGCCGCAATGTTGCGCGCCAGGCTCTCGCACACCTCGTGCACGGCAAAGGCCAACTCGTCAAAGGCGTCAGTGCCCTCGACGATAGCCTCGGTATCAGCGGCAGCAGCGCCAGAAGCAAGCATGATGCAGGTGTCGTTGGTCGAGGTATCGGAATCGACCGTCACCTTATTGAAGGTCTGCTTAACGGTCGAGAGCAACAGGGCGTGGAGCGCCGACGGCTCGACGGGGGCATCGGTTGTAATGACCGCGATCATGGTGGCCATATTGGGCATGATCATGCCCGAGCCCTTGCACATGCCGCCCACCGTATAAGCGTTGCCCGCATGACCCGCAGCCTCACTGCGGTAGCGAACGGCATACTCCTTGGAGTGCGTATCGGTCGTCATGATGGCACGGGCCGCATCGGCACCGCCATGGGCAGAGAGTGCCTCGTAGGCGGACGGAACGGCCGTCTCAAACGTGTCGATCGGCAGAATCTGTCCAATCACGCCTGTGGATGCAACTAGGATCTGCTGGGGTCCACAGCCGATGACCTGTGATGCGATGTTGCACGTCTCGCGCGCGCAGGCAAGGCCGGTCTCGCCCGTGGCGGCGTTCGCGTTGCCGGAGTTGATTGAAACGCCGGCGATGATGCCATAGCCCTTGTCCGCACCGCCCAGGTTGGCACGACTCACCTGCACGGGCGCCGCGCAAAAGCGGTTGGTCGTAAACACGCCGGCGCCGGGACAGGGCTCATCGGGCACGACGAGTGCATAGTCCAAGCGCTCGGGATTCTTCCGGAATCCCGCATGGATGCCTGCAGCCTTAAAGCCGGTCGCTGCCGTAACGCCACCCTCGACGGCGCGAATCTTGATATCAATCAGGTCGGTATTCATCGTCCCTACGACTCCCTATATCAAATAAAAAAGCGGGTATCGGCTGGCACGCCATACCGGTCGCAATTAGTAGACCAGCTTAAAAGTGGCGCCCAACTCGATACTCGACTACCAAATCGTTAACAATCGAATGTGCTACACCGGGCACGCCACTGTGGGCAAGCCTCGTCGCTCGTCAAAGCCAAAAACGATGTTGGCGCACTGGACCGCCTGGCCTGCTGCACCCTTGCACAGATTGTCGATAGCACCCGTCGCCACCAGCACGCCCGCGCGCTTGTTGAGCGCAAGACCGATCTGGGCAGCGTTGGTGCCGACGACCGAAGCCGTCTTGGGCTGCTGGCCGGCATCGAGCACGCGCACAAAGGTGCGACCGGCGTAGAACTTCTTGTAATGGTCGACGACGTCCTCAAGGGCCAACGTGTCGAGAGTCTGCGGCGCGAGCGGCATCGTCACCGTGGAAAGCAGACCGCGCTTGAGCGGTGCCAAGTGCGGAGTAAAGACGACGCGATCGGTCAGGCCCAGGATCTGCTCAATCTCGGGCGTATGGCGATGCTTGCCCACGCCATAGGCCTCCAGGTTCTCGTCCGCGCTACAAAAATGGGTGCGGGCGTTGCAGGACTTACCGGCACCCGTCACGCCACTAATGGCATCGACGATTACGGGGCCGTTCTCGGCCACCCAGCCCGCACGCACGGCAGGAGCGGCTGCAAGGCTCGTTGCGGTGGGATAGCAGCCGGCGCAGGCGACCAACACGGGCCTGCCAGCGGCATGGCTGGAAGCAGCGGTCCCTAAGTCCTGGCAGAACAGCTCGGGCAGGCCGAAAGCGCGGATCTTGAGCAACTCGGGGCTCGTGTGCTCGGCGGCATACCATGCCTCAAAGACAGACGCGTCGCTCAGACGGTAATCAGCCGAAAGATCAAAGCAGGAAACGCCTGCGGCAAGCAGTGCAGGCACCTGTGCCATGGCAGCCGTGTGCGGCACGGCAAGAAAAACCGCATCGCAGCTCTTGAGCTCGGGGCCGTCATGCGTGGTGAAAACCAGGTCGCTCACGCCAGCAAAGCTCGGATACACCGCGGACAGCGGCTGGCCGGCATCGGCGTTGGACGTAATGGCCACAAGTTCAAACTCGGGATGGCCGAACACGAGGCGAATGAGCTCGGCTCCGGCATATCCAGCCGCGCCGACGATTCCAACCTTCAAAGACATATCAGACTCCTTGTCTGCGATTTATGCACCGATGCGCATTTCGCAGCGGTCGTTATGAAGTGGTTTGAAACTTTAGCACCAAAAGATGCATGAATACGTAAATGGCTTGCGTGTTCATGCATTGAAACATTCCCGACACATTCGCTTGAAGGAATTGACAAATGGAGCGGGCCCCGTATTGCCCGGCACCCATAACGGCGCCGGGCAATACGGGGCCCGCCCATGCGAAAATGAAGTTGTTAGGAAGAGCCAGCTGGCTAGAGCTCGACCGGCACCCATTTGTCGTGATTGCAGATAAAAGCCTCAGGATCCTCGACGCTAAAGAAGACGAGCGTGGGGTCGTTAGGTCCCTCATAGTGCTCGCTCAAGCGCTCAAGATGCTTCCATCCGGCCTCGCGCATTTCGCTCGAAGCCCGGTCGTCCAGCCCCGCACGTCCGCGCAGGATCAACCAACCATGGCCCGGCCACCAACTCGTGGCCTCAAAGCGCTGGTTTTGCAGAAGCTCCTGCCACACGTCTTTGGTGCGCGCCGTCACAAACCACAGCTTGCCGTCCTGAATCTGTGCAAACGAGAACGGACGCACATGCGGCTGCCCGTCCACACTCGTCGCCAGATACCACGCCGGCACCGACGTCAGATACTCCAGCACTGTATTCAATCCGTCCACGTTTCCTCCTGTCGCCTGACCAATCTTTTTGGAATGGGTAGCCAATTTGGGAAATTAGAGCTCGAGGCGCTCTTCGCTGCCGTCGATATCGCAGAACCGTGCGGCGATGTTGCGGACCGAGAAGAATGCAAGGCGACCATCGTTGGCGCTATCGTGTTGCTCGCCAATGCCCACCATGTGCTTAAAGCCCGCTTGGCGCACCTTGTCGCTCACGAATGCATCGTCCTCGAGCGCGGCCTCGCCAGTTAACACGATCCAGCACTCCCCCGGCTTCCAGCCCGATACCTCAAACTTGGGATTCGCGCTCAACTCCGCCCACACGTCCTTGTCGCGCGACGTGCAAAACCACAGCTTGCCATCATCGACCATGGCAAACGAAAACGGCCTCACGCGGGGCTGATGCCCGTCGCTCGCATCGGTCGTGGCAAGATACCACGCCGGAATGCGCCTGAGATACGAGCAGGCGCGCTCGAGCTGAGCCGTGCGATCGATGTCGGTCATAGAGACCCCTTTCTTGCGCTCGAATCGAGCTTAGACGAGTTGAAGATTGATAACGACAACGCATGTCACCAGCAGCGCCATCGCCAGCGCTGCCAGTACATCCCCCCGGCCAAACGCAAGCGCATGCAGACGCGTGCGTCCCTGCTCGCCGTGATAACAGCGCGCATCCATGGCGGCCGAAAGCGTCTCGGCATGACGGAACACGCCGGTGAACAGCGGAATCGCCACACTGCCGAGCATGCGCACACCGCCGAGCGGACCGCCCGTCACGCGCGCGCCGCGACTTGCCTGTGCATCGGCCGTCTGTTTCATCTCGGTGGCAAATTGCGGCATAAACCGCAGCGCGATACCCATAATCATGCCGAGCTCGTGCGCCGGAAGCCCCACGCGCGCAAATGGTGCGAGCAGACGTTCAAAGCCCGCGGTGAGGTCGAGCGTCGGCGTGGTGAGTGTAACGGCGCTCATGCCGGCCATCATCAACGTCAGGCGGCACGCCACAAACGCCGCAGAACGCAGCGAGCCCTCGCTCACCTGCAAAAAGCCAAGCTGCCACAGGATGCGGCCACTCTGGTCGGAAAACAGGTTGAGCACCGCGACCACCACGACAATCGCCAGTAGCGGCGCCATCGATGATAGGACCCGGCGCAACGGCACCCGGGCCATGACATAGACCAGCGCGACAAACATTGCGACCGGCACCAGCCCGCGGAAGCTGCTAACGGTGAGCACGGTGATCAGAAATGCGAACCCTAGGAGCAACTTGGTGCGCGGGTCCAGTCGATGGACCGCGCTATCTCCAGGATAGTAGCTACCAAACGAAAACGCCTCCATTAGCAGCCCTCCTCTCGCGTGGGCGCCTTGGAACCAGCCTGACACGGAACCCTCAAAGGCACGTCCGCGCAGCCCAGCAGCAAGCCGGCCAACTCGTCGGCTAGCGCCTCAACCGTATAAAGCTTGTCGCAGCGGAGCGACACACCGGCTTGCGCAAGCGCCAGCGCCATGCGCTGGGCGGCAGGAACGCCCAGGCCGATCGATTTGAGCTCGTCCGCGTGCGCAAACACCTGCGCGGGCGTTCCCTCGGCAAACACGGCGCCCTCGTTCATCACAACGATACGGTCACAACAATTTGCCAGGTCATCCATGCTATGCGAAACCATGACAACAGTCAGGCCCTCGCGATGGAGTCGATCGATGAGCCCCAGGAAATCCCCGCGCGCAGCCGGATCGAGCCCCGCCATGGGCTCGTCGAGCACCAGCACCTCGGGCTCCATGGCGAGCACGCCGGCAAACGCCACGCGGCGCTGCTGGCCGCCCGAAAGCTCAAAGGGGTTCTTGTCGCCTATCGCGGCAAGGTCGAGGCCCACGCGCGCAAGCGATGATGCGACACGGCGTGCAACCTCGTCTTCTGGCAGGCCAAGGTTGCGCGGGCCAAACGCCACGTCCTGCGCCACGGTCTCGGCAAATAGCTGGCGCTCGGGATACTGAAACACCACGCCGACCTTGGCCTTAACCGCAGCGGCGTCTTTCTTGCTTGATAGGTCGAGCCCCAGCGCGCAAACGCTTCCCTCCTGCGGACGAATCAACCCGTTGAGATGCTGAACCAGCGTCGATTTACCCGAGCCGGTATGACCCGCCAATCCCAGAAACTCGCCGCGGCGCACCGTCAGCGAAACATCACGTAGCGCCCAGGGGCTGTTTGGATCGTTGCCCCAAAGAGCCTGTTTGCTCGATGCGTCCGCAGTGGTCGAGCGCTTGCGCCATCGACGGCGCTCGCGGGCGCTCAGCGAGTAACTATGCGAGAGGTGCGAAATCTCGATAACGGGCTCCGATGCGGCCGCCTCGTTAGTCGCGAAGGATGCATTGTCGAGCATACGAGAATCGGATGCAGAAGGCTGCACTGCGACGTCCGCCCCGCCCCGCTCGGCGTAAACCCGCGCAATCTCGGCGACCATATCTGCCTCGCGCACCTGCGCGCAAACGGGCACGCCCTTCTCACGAAGTGCCCTACCTAGGCAGCACGACGCCGGCATATCCAGGTTGAGCTGCGCAAGTTCGTCCGCCCGCGTCAAGATTTCCTCGGGCGTACCGATCATGGCAACGCGGCCCGCTTGGAAGACAGCAACGCGATCGGCCTCGGCGGCCTCTTCCATAAAGTGCGTAATCATCACGATGGTCATGCCGCGATCATGCAACGCACGGCAAGCCTTCATGAGGCCCTTGCGTCCACGCGGATCGAGCATCGAGGAAGCCTCGTCCAATATGAGCACGCGCGGTTCCATGGCGAGCACGCCGGCAAGCGCCACGCGCTGCTTTTGGCCGCCCGAAAGCGCGTGGGTCTCGTGGCGCTCAAAGCCCACCAGGCCCACGCCCTTCAGTGCCTCGCGTACGCGCTGCGCAATTTGCGCCGATGGCACGCCAAGGTTTTCAGGACCAAACGCAACGTCATCTTCGACAAGCGTTGCTACCAGCTGATCATCGGGATTCTGGAATACCATGCCCGCGGTCGAACGAATGTCGTAGACCAGCTCGGGGTCGGACGCATCCATGCCGTTGACGCGTACCGTGCCCGCATCGGGCTGCAACAGTGCATTCAGATGCTTGGTAAACGTCGACTTGCCCGACCCATTGCCACCGAGGATGCAGAAAAACTCGCCATCCTCGATGTTCAGATCGACGCCGTCGAGTGCCGGTGCGGCACCGTCATAGCTAAAGGAAACGCCCCGACACTCAATCATGCGCGGCCTTTGACCTGGTCCTTTTTAGGCGTGATGAGGTTGGAGACCGCTTTGTACACTGCAAGCGTCAACACCGAGTTAAGCACGGTCTTGATAAGGTTGAACGGCAGCACGGCAGGAATCATGAGCGGGGCGATCACATCGACCGAGCCATACCAGAACCATACGCCAATGGTAAGGTTTGCGACCATAGACAACGCCGTAGCAGCAATAACGCCGAGCACCAGGCCAATCACGGCACCCTTATAGGTATGCATCTTCTGGTAGACGATAGCCGCGGGCAGAATGTAGCCCAGCGTGGCAACCAGGTTCATAAGCGCGCCGACCCAGTCACCCGTGGTGAGTGCATGGATAACGATCGCCATGGCGGCAACGGCGGTACCGGCACCGGGGCCATATGCAAACCCACACACCATCGCCGGCACCAGCGACGGATCATAGGTCAAAAACGGCGCCGAAGGAAGGATGGGCAACTGCACGTACATAAACAGGGCACCCAAGGCGCACATCAACGCCATGGTAACGAGCTGTTTGGTGCTCCACCTATTCGAGTTCTCAAAATGGATATGCTGCGACTGTTCAGACATAAGATCACCTGCCTCTTTCATCCGGACTCTAACCGTTGGTACTGGGATCTCACCAGTTCAGCCGGCATGCGAACCAACGCACGCACGGGTCGCGGACTCATCGGCTCGACGCAGGTCCTCGCCTGCGCCACGGCACCCCTTTGGCACCGCCCGATTTACCGCCAGTGGGGAATTTCACCCCGCCCTGAAACAGCAATTGCAAGTGTAGCACGGGCAGGTATTCGTGCAAGTATGCCAAGAGTAATTTGTGGCGGGGATCAGTTGCCGCAACAGCCACGTTTCCCACCCATCCCAAAGTAACGCGCCTTTCGCGCAAAGCGCGAAACAGCGAAGGGGACACGTACCCTTATCAACCACGTCCTTCTCCGCCCGCCGACCTCAAGGCCGTAAACGCAGGGAATCCGGGGGCGTGACGGGGGCTTCTCTCCGGAACATTCCGCAGGACGCAAAGAGGCTCCGCAGCGCGAAGCGCGATGCGGAGCCTCTTTGCATGTCCGAGGACGTTCCGGAGAGAAGCCCCCGTCACGCCCCCGGATTCCCGGTGGGAGTTCTAGACCTTGTCGGCCTTAGTACATACCGCCGCCCTGCTGACCAGCGGTGGCAGCAGCGATAGCGTCCTCAAGCTGAGTATTCTTGGGCACATCGGAGACGGTAGCCTCGGTGATGAGGATCAGGCTGGCGACGGAAGCAGCGTTCTGCAGGGTGACGCGGCTGACCTTGACGGGGTCGAGGACGCCCATCTCGATCATGTCGCCCCACTCGCCGTTGGCAGAGTTGAGACCCTGGCCGGCGGGCAGCTCGGCAACCTTGTCGACCACGACAGCGCCCTCAAAGCCAGCGTTCTTGGCGATGGTGGCGACCGGAGCGGTCAGAGCCTTCTTGACGATATCGACGCCGATCTTCTCCTCGGGGTCGTCAATCTCGACAGCGTCGAGCGCAGGAACAGCGTCCATGAAGGCGACGCCGCCGCCAGCGACAATGCCCTCCTCGACAGCAGCGCGGGTAGCCTGCAGGGCGTCCTCGACGCGATGCTTGATCTCCTTGAGCTCGGACTCGGTAGCAGCGCCGACCTTGATGACGGCAACGCCACCGGAGAGCTTGGCCAGGCGCTCCTGGAGCTTCTCGCGGTCGAAGTCAGAGGTGGTGTTCTCCATCTCGCCCTTGATCTGAGCGATGCGGGCGTCGATGGCCTCCTTGGAACCAGCGCCGCCAACGACGACGGTGTTGTCCTTGGAGATGGTGACGGACTTAGCGGTACCGAGCATATCGGCGGTGATGTCAGCGACCTTCACGCCCAGCTCGTCCAGAGCGGCCTGGCCACCGGTAAGGACGGCGATGTCCTCGAGGATGCGCTTGCGGCGATCGCCGTAGCCCGGAGCCTTGACGGCGCAGACGTTGAGAGCGCCACGGATCTTGTTGAGGACGAGGGTGGGCAGGGCCTCGCCGTCGATGTCCTCAGCGATGATGAGCAGGCCACGGCCGGCGCGCTGGACAGCCTCGAGAACAGGCATGATGTCCTGAATGCTGGAGATCTTCTGGTCGGTGATGAGGATGTACGGATCCTTCATCACGGCCTCCATGCGGTCGTTATCCGTGACGAAGTAAGCGGAGACATAGCCCTTGTCGAACTGCATGCCCTCGACGGTGTCGATGGTGATGTCGAACGTCTGGGAATCCTCGACGGTGATGACGCCGTCCTTGCCCACGACCTCCATGGCCTCGGCGATCTTCTCGCCGACCTCGGGGTCACCGGCGGAGATGGTACCGACGGAAGCAATCTGCTCCTTGGTCTCGACCGGCTTGGCCTGCTTCTTCATCTCGGCGACGGCGGCGTTGACGGCCTTGTCGATGCCGCGACGGATGGCCAGCGGGTTGGCGCCAGCGGCGACGTTGCGCAGACCGTCGTTGACGATGGCCTGAGCGAGCAGGGTTGCGGTGGTGGTGCCGTCACCCACGGTGTCGTTGGTCTTGGTGGCGACCTCCTTCACCAGCTGGGCGCCCATGTTCTCGATGTTGTCCTCGAGCTCGATCTCCTTAGCGACGGAAACGCCGTCGTTGGTGATGGTCGGGGCACCGAACGTGCGCTGCAGCGCAACGTAGCGGCCCTTGGGGCCCATGGTGACGGTAACGGCGTCGGCCAGGGTGTTGACGCCCTTGGCGAGCTTAGCGCGGGCATCGGTGTTGAACGTAATGTTCTTTGCCATAGTGGGTAATCCTCCAAAAGAAATGTGACTCGCGTCGCCGCTTCCGAGTCCTATGCGACGAGCGCGTTCAAAGACGAATCAGAGATTCTGACGAGACTAGGCCTCGACGACAGCGTAGATGTCATCGGCGCGCATGAGCAGATACTTCTCGCCGTCGACCTTAACCTCGTTGCCACCGAACTTACCGTAGATGACAACGTCACCGACCTTGACGTCCATGGGAATGCGCTCACCCTTGTCGTTGACCTTGCCGGCACCAACGGCAACAATGGTGCCGCGCTGCGGCTTCTCCTGAGCGTTGCTGGCGATATACAGACCAGAAGCGGTCTTCTGCTCGGCCTCGTCGGGCTTGACCAGAACACGATCTGCAAGCGGCTTCAAAGACGACATGCTTGTCTCCTCCTTTTTGGGCCGCGCGGTTATACCACGCGAATTAACCCTTTTTGTTTGCGTACGCGTTGAATGGTACCCACGAATGGCGGGTTATACAACACGGAGTCAAAAAATCTTATTTTTTGGCACTTAGATTTTCTGAATGCCGGGGGATAACTTAGCGGTGGCTCCCGGGGCGGACCGGAGGGCATGAAGTTTACTGCTCTACAGTCCTGCGCAAGACGGAAAGCACATTAAGTGCTTTCCTTTGCGTGCGGAACTCGCGACAAACTTCATGCCCTCCGGTCCGCCCTGGGAGCCAGGTTGACTAACTAGGGCCCGGCATTCAGAAAAGTCAGTGCAGCAAAATGGCGATGCGGATGGAATGCACAAGATAGGGGGCACGTTGTTGGGACGCGCTCTTTTAAGTTGCGGTGGAATAGTTCCTGTTTGGGCTTGAAGGCCGATTTTAGGGACTATTTCACCGCAACTGAGGGGTGGGATGTGGGGTTAGCGCTCGTAAATCAAGTTGCCTGCCAGGTAGGTGGCTTGGACTTTGGTGGCTTGAAGTTCTTGGGGGTCGATGGTGAGCGGGTTTTGGTCCAGGACTACCAGGTCGGCATACTTGCCGGGCTCCAAGCTGCCGAGGTTTTGCTCGTCGCCCGCTGCATAGGCGCTGCCCAGGGTGTAGTTGCGCAAGGCTGTTGCCGCATCGATGCGCTCGCTCGGCAACCAGCCGCCCTCGGGCCAGTGGCTTTTGGGGTCTTGGCGCGTGATAGCCGTGTAGAGCACGTTCATGCTGGTAACGGCTGTGATGGGGCTATCGGTGCCGAAGGCTTGGCGGATGCCGCGCTGCTTATAGGTCGCAAACGGCCACATGATGCGGCTGCGCTCCAAGCCCAGATCGCGCTCCGGACCACCCGGGTCGAGCGTGATATGGCAGGGCTGGCTCGAAGCAACCACGTTGAGCTTGCGCAGGCGGTCGATGTCCTCGGGCAGAAGGTTCTCCAGGTGCTCGAGCGTGTTATGGCCGTGCTGGGGCAGGCCGTACAGATCGGCCGCCTCCTCGAAGATATCCAGCGCGGCATGAATCGCACCGTCACCAATGACGTGGATGCGCACGGTGTGACCGCGCTCCGCGGCCGCCAGAACCAGTTTGCGCATGCGCTCAGCCGGGACCGTCAGACGGCCCTGGTCGCCCGGGAAGCGCGGATTGGTATAGGGCTCAGTGAGATATGCCGTGTGTTCACTCGACACGCCGTCGAAGAACTGCTTAAAACCCGGCGCCGAAAGCAGCGCGTTGTTCGCGTAACGTACCTGCAGCTCTTCCAGACGCGACTGGTCATCCAGCAGCGTGGGAAACAGATGGGCACGAATGCCCAGCCTACCGGCCGTCTGCAATTTGTCGTAGACATCGTCGCGGATAAAATCGCAGCCCGGCATGGGCATGAGCGACATATCGCAGATCGAAGTAATACCCTGCTCGGCCATGCGCCTCATTTGATCGGCGTAAGCGCTTGCGATGCGACCTTCGCCCAGCCACTCAAGGCAGCGCGGCAGCAGCTGCATGGCAGCCGCTTCGTGCGCAATGCCCGTGAGCTCGCCGCTTGCGTCCTTGTCGTAACTGCCGCCCGCTGGCGGCTCGCTGTCGCGCGTGACGCCGAGCGCCTCGAGTGCGCGGCTGTTGAGCAAAAGCGTGTGCCCGTCGCCCGAATACATAACGCAGGGACGATCGGGGAATGCCGCATCGAGCGACGCCTTGGTAGGATGCTCGGGCGGGTCCCAACGGTAGTCGCGCCAGCCCTGCGTCACAACCCAGGCGTCGTCGGGCAGGTCCTGGGAAAACTCGAGCGCGTGCTGCACCAGTGCCGCCTCGGACGTGCCCATATCCATGAGCATGTACGGCGAGGAACCGACCGAGGTATGGAAGAAGTGCAGATGAGCGTCATGGAAACCGGGGCAGACAAACTGCTCGCCGTAATCGACCACCGGCGTGGCGGCAGGTGCGGCGGCAATTACGTCATCGGGCGCACCGACTGCGACGATGCGGTCGCCCGCGATGGCAATCGCCAGCTCGCGGGCGGAATCGATGCCGTCTTGCGCGGTAAAGACGTTCTTGGAGCGAATAATCCGATCGATATGTTGCATGGGCATCCCCATCTCTGGCAGGAAATTCAACACCCCCGAGTGTACTCCCCCGTCTCGGTTACAAAATGCCAAGCGGCAAACGGCAGCTTTGCCAGCCCTAGCGGCAGGTGGCATACTGGAGAGAGCCTGTACGATTTTGCGATCAACCCAGCAAGGAGCAAATCGATCATGACGAAGACCAAGGCACAGCAGATTATGGCGGCGACCGAGGCTCGCGCGGCAGACGACGTCACCGCGGCCATCCGAGATATCGCCGCCGAGTTTGAGCCCTATATCATCAAGCAGCGCCGGCACTTCCATAAGCATCCGGAGCTGAGCCTCGCCGAAGAGCGCACAACCTCCGACATCGCCAACCAGCTCGACGCCATGAATATCCCCTATGAGCGCCCCCTTAAGACGGGCCTGGTGGCGACCCTCCGCGGCACCGCACCCGACGCCTACCGCGAGGACGGCACGCCGCGCCGCCGCATCCTGCTGCGCGCGGATATTGACGCCCTGCCCGTCACCGAGCAGACCGGCGAGGAATTCGCCAGCGTCAACGAGGGCTGCATGCACGCCTGCGGCCACGACTGCCACATCGCCATGATGCTCGGCACGCTGCAGATCCTGCGCCATATGACCGACGACATCCACGGCGAGGTCCGCATCGTCTTCCAGCCCAGTGAGGAAAACGGCCAGGGCGCCAAACTCATGATCGGCACGGGCGTGCTCGACGGCGTCGATGGCGCTTACGCCGCGCACATCTGGAGCGAGGTCGACGCCGGCACCGTAAGCTGCGAGCCCGGCCCGCGCATGGCCAATACCGACTGGTTCCGCATCGATGTCCGCGGCACCTCGTGCCACGGCGCCATGCCCCAGCGCGGCCACGACGCCGTCATGGTTGCCGCCGAGATCGTCAATGCCCTGCAGACCATCGTCTCGCGCGAAATCAGCCCCTACGAGCCGGCCGTCATCACCGTCGGCGAGCTGCATGGCGGCACCGCGCGCAACGTTATCGCCGGCACGGCCTACCTCGCCGGCACGGTGCGCACCTACGGCGATTCGACCCACGAGGAAATGCCGGAGCTTATGCGCCGCATCGTGGAGCATACTGCGGCCGCCTTGGGCGCCGAGGCAGAGCTCACCGACTACACCATCGCCAACTACAAGGTCGAAAACGACGCGGGCTCGAGCGAGCGCTGCCGTCAGGCTGTAATTAAGTGTCTGGGCCCCGCCGGCCAAGGCCATTATCGTGGCACGCTTTCGGGCGAGGATTTTTCGGAGTACCTGCGCCGCGTACCGGGCGTGCTCGCCTTTGTAGGTACGCGCAACCCCAAGATTGGCGCCACGTACGCCCAACATTCCTGCTTTTACAAGATCGACGAGAGCGTGCTGGCCAAGGGCTCCATGGTGGCAGCCCAGTATGCTATCGACTTTTTGGCCGAGCCCACGCAAGAGGAGCTCGACGGCCCCGCGATTACCGCGGTCGCCGAAACCAACCCCGACTTGGCCGCCAAGCTGCGCTCTGCCAAGGCCACGGCCGCTGAGGCGCGCGACGCCATGCACGATGCTCGCACCGCCCGCCATGCTGCAATCAAGGGCATCCACGATGCGCGGGCTGCCGCTCGCCACGAGGAAAAGCGCGACGAGTAGCCGTCACGCCCA
The DNA here is from genome assembly GCA_959023295.1 of uncultured Collinsella sp. GTDB lineage: Bacteria > Actinomycetota > Coriobacteriia > Coriobacteriales > Coriobacteriaceae > Collinsella. The sequence continues at coordinate 51,033 of CAUFBM010000004.1, forward strand.
TCCATAACAGCCTGGCTAAAGCAAAGCGGGGGCGGACGTTATCTCAACGTTCGCCCCCGCTTATGTGTCGACCGTTTTTCTAGCGCGTCCTCCGTCACGCCAGGTAAGAGCGAAGGATGGTGAGCCAGCGTGGGGGTTCGAGGTGGATGATATCGTCGGGAACTCCGGCGGGCGCATAGCCGCCAAAGAGCAGACCGGCATCTGCCGGATTGATGAGGCGCACGATCCATACGACGACGACCAGCACGCACAACACGGTGACCGCAATGTCGATACCACGCTTTAGCTTGCTCGATGCCACCTCCTCGCGCACGAACGCGAGCACAAACGCAATCGGCACCACCCAAAACAGCGGATGGTAGGCAAAGGCAGCCGCATAATCGAGGCGCAGCGCCGCCAGCCACGCCCTCGTCATGCCGCATCCCGGACAAGGAATGCCCGTCATCAATCGAAAAATGCAGCCAATGTCGAGCAGGTAGAGCGCGAGCCAGGCGACAAAGAGCGCGCCGGTGCAAAAAAGGGCGCGGCGAAGGAGCTCTGCCGTGCCCCTATGTCCCTGGGAGCTGTTCACGCCGCCCTTATTGTTAGGCACGAGCGCCAAGGCGAGTGTTGTAAGCCGTTGCCATGGCATTGGTATTATTGATGACGATGTTCATAGCGAAGATGGGACCAAGGCCGCACAGGAGCGCGCCGAAGATCTGCCACAGAAGAACGGTGGTGCCGTTTTCCTGGAACACCAGGCCGTAGCGAGGAGCGTTGGCCTGCAGGCGGTTGCCAATCTTGTAATACCAGTAGTACGCGTAGAAGCCGCAGGTCACAAACGATAGAAGGATGAATTCCGCCAGACCCGGCGTGTAATCGCCGTCATCCTGACACAACGTGTTGACGTCGCGTGCCAAGCAATACAGGAAGTAGAACGAATAGATACCGCAGGTCACAAGAGAGAGCAGCAGCCAGCCGATCAGGCTGCGGTCAGCCTTAATGGGGCCATAGCCCATCGGAGCGGATGCGGACTGTTGGGCGTATTGACCGGTGTACTGCTGCTGAGGCTGGGGCGCGGGCTGAATAGCCTGGGCCGGAGCGGGCTGGGGCTGCGGGGCCGCAGCGGCAGAAGCGGCACCAACGGCGGATCCGCAAACAGGGCAGAATTTGGCATCATCCGAAATGGGAGAACCACAAGTGGGACAGAACATGAGCCTCTCCTTTTCCTAAGGCGTCGCACGCCTTCAAACCTTACACGTCTACGTTCTCAACAATAGCCGCGACGTTGTTGCGCAACATTGACCAATTTCCGAGAAATTTTGCTGCAACCGTTTTCCCAGGCATTTTCTTGCTTTCGCAGTAGAAAAAGGCACCCCGGGCTCAGTTGCCCAGGGCGCCTCGACCGGCTATTCGGTTTGATTGTTTTCGGCAGCAGGATTATCGCCCGGCTCATCCGCCGGCGTGGCAACGGCATCCCAATCGGGCTCCGCAGGCGTCGCCTCGGACGCCGGTGCGGGGACAGGAGCAGGTGCCGGGGCAGGGGCAGGCGCGGGTGCCGGGGCAGGTGCAGGCGCGGGTGCCGGGGCAGGCGCAGCACCAGTGGCTGCCGTGGGATTGAATCCCGCAGGAGCAGGCTTCTTCTCACCCGGGAGCACAAAAGTCAAAACGTCGTCCTTGTCCTCATCGGCCCATTCGCTTGCATAACGTGCAGCCCAATAGCCAACGGCACGGTGCTTGAGCATCTTGCCAAAGACCGTAAGGAACACCGTGACGAATGCAATCAGCACCAGGAACAATACGAGCGTGACACCACCGGCGGTAACAATCGCCTCGATACCCGTGGGGCGATAGTAATAGCCGTACGCGCCAATTCCGGCGATGGCACCAAAGACAGCTGTCAAGATCCACGTAATGGCGTTGGAAACCAGGCCCGTCAAAAACTCGGGAAGGAACGAAGCACAGAACAGCTTGGTCTTGTTGTGCTTAAAGGCCGCCCAAACCTTATCGAGCGAAAACGCGCTCTCGACGCGACCGGTCACCGCAAAGTGCATCACGGCGATGTCGGCGAACATCTTAAAGAAGACACCCAGAATCGCCGAGGCAATCAGAGCCAGGACAAGCAGGCCGAGCGAACCGAACAGCGCTGCCTCGAGTGCATAGGAGCCGTAATAAGAATACGAGCCCGCGGCGCCAATTACCACGCCCTCCACCAGCGAAAGCACTACACCGATAACGGGAATGGCAGCGATAACCTCGAGCACCACCGAGATGACGCTCGAAAAGACTCCGAGACCAAACGACGTGGAGCGCATGAGTGGACGGTCCATGCCGTCATCGACCTTGAGCGAAAGATCACGTCCCCACTCAATACCAAAGCCGGAACCGCACACGCTCGCAATGCAAGCTGCCAAAAAGCCGATGGCAGCCGCAATGCCGCCAATAACGGGAATAAACAACACGAGCACCGACACAACGCAAATCAGCGCCGGCAAAAACGCGATTTGGCATACACGCTGAAGCACGCCCGGAGTCTTTGTCATATCTTGGAACGCCTGAGCCGTGCAGCCCTTTGGCGCATTCGCCACGGGCGGTTGCGGAACAAACTGCTGAGGCTGAGGCTGACCCTGAGGGGCGGAGGCTGCAGCGCCGGCATTGGGGGCACCGCACACGCCGCAGAACTTGTCGTTATCGCCCATGGGGGCGCCACACTGCGAACAGAACATCGAAATCATCCCTTCGTATCTAGAGCGAATCACCTGGATCGCAAACGATGTCATTGGCATCATTATCGCCCAATGTGGGGACAAATACTCTTAGATGACGTATTTGCAACGCGCGAGGCGCTTTTCGATTGTTTGATGAGTGCGTCCGCGTTAGTTCGTTCCGCGGAAACCCTTGCCGACGATCTCGGAGCTGTCGACGATCGTGATAAAGGCACCCGGATCGACCTCGCGCGCATAACGGCGCAGCTGCACGGCCTCGCGACGGCTCAGCACGCTCATGATCACCGTCACGCACTTGCCCGAGAAGGCACCGTAGCCGCGACTGATGGTCGCCGTACGGTTGAGATGCTTGACGATAAACTCCTCGACCTTAAGGGGCTCGGAACAAATGATCGTGCAGACCTTACGAAGATGAATGCTCTCGATGGCCTTGTCGACCACAAGCGTCTTGGCAAACAGGCCGAGCACGCAATACAGACCGATACGCGGACCATACAAAAAGGCCGCGATGGTCACGATGCCGATATCGACCAGCAACAGCGCGCGACCAATCTCGAGTGTGGTACGGCGCTTGAGGATCATGGCGAGGATGTCTGTGCCGCCCGTCGAGGCGCCAATATCAAAGACGATGGCGCTGCCGAGCGCCGGCAGTATCACGGCAAAGCACAGGTCGAGCCACATATCGCCCGTCATCGAAACATCAGTCGGAATAAAGAGCTCAAAAAACGAAACATAGGCGGACAGCGCAAACGAGGCGAAGACGCTCCACAGGATTGCCTTGCGCTCCAAAAAGATAAAGCCCAAAACGACGAGAACCGCGTTGATAATCCACATAAAGACGCCGACGGGCAGGGTCGGGAACAGCGTGGACAGAATGACCGACACGCCCGAGGTGCCGCCAAAAGCAAAGTGATTAGGGGTTTTAAACGCAACGATGGCAAAGGCCGTAAGAATCAGGCCCAGATTGAGCTCGGCGAAAAAGCGCGGGAAGCCCGGCTCCTGGCTGCGCTTTTGGCCGGCACGCTCGCCGCGCTCAATATCGGTGCGATCAACCACGCGCTCCATCGGCACCACGGGAGGACGATGCACCTCCTCGGCAGCTCGCGATGCCGCCTCTGCCGCGGCAGCCTCAATTGCCCATGCCTGGCTTTCTGTTTCGTGCTCGTCAGCCATTACGGCAACCCCTCGTTAACAATTTGGAAACAATGCGCCCATTAGGGTAACGCGGAACGCGACGATTGCAACCCCTAGTTAGACGAGCGGTATGCCTACATCGGGGGCATACAAATAACGGCCGGCCGCACATACATCCGTGCGACCGGCCGTTTGACGTTTTCGCAGATAAAACCTGCCAAAATAAACCTGTCCCTTTTTGGCAGGTTACCTTTTTGGTAGGCTACTCGTGCTGGTTGGTGCGGTGCTCGTACTCCTCGGGGGTGATGACATCCTCGATGCGCAGGTTGACGCCCGCCACCTCAAGGCCGGTCATCGCAGCCAGACGCTCGGTAACGCGTGCCTTAACGTCGTCGAAAATCGCGGGCGCGTAGGCGCCGTACTCGATAATGACGGAAATGTTGACGACCACGCGGTTGTCATCGGTGACCTCGACCGTCACGCCCTTGGTCAGATTCTCGGCACCAAACTGCTCCTGCACAAAGTGCATGAGGTTGCCCTTCATGCCCAAGACGTGCGGCACCTCGCGGGTGGCCATAGCGACGATCTTCTCAATCACACCGTTGGAATAGGTCAGCGAGTCCTCGGACTCGTCTGTTTCCTCATCGTCCTCGTCCGCATCGTCGGCGGGTTCGGCCTCGACGAGCGCCTCGTCCTCGAGCGTTACGTCCTCGGCCTCGGCGGTGACGGTCTCGTCTGCCTCGAGCTCGGTATCGGCCACATCGACCTTCGTGTTAAAAGCCATGGTTCCTCCTTATGCCCACCGCACACGCGGCGGTCGAATACATACTAGCGGCCGCTAAACAGACGACCGAAGAAGTTGACGATCCCGTTCTCGCCGTCACGGATCTGGCCAATCACGGCGCCGATCAGTACAAAGAAAGCGATGACGAGCGTATCCCACAGGCCGAGCGTGAGCACCAGCACGGCGAGCACAAAACCAGCGACGGCTCCAAGCGTGGTGTTGGGATGACGGACGGCATAGCTCCAGATGGCTGCCCCCGTACCCTTGATGAGACCCATGGCCTCATCAAAATCATTGGCGACCGCGTCATGCGACTCGGTACCCTCCACCTTGGGATCGACGACCTCGCTAGCCGGCGCGGCGCTCTGATCGATAGTCAGGCGCGGAGTGCGGACGGTCTTGTCTTGATTGGTATCACTCACCGGAAACCTCCACGGTCTGGACGGTAGTCTTGGACGGCAAAAAACGAACGCGTGCGGTCGTGCCCGGCGTGCCGAGCATGGTGTCGCAGGCCTCCTCGATACGTTGCTGCATCGCGGCTGCAAGGGAGGCCACATCCCGGTCGTCGAGCGCGATGGCGTCGACCTTAAAACGGACGCGCGATTCGTCGGAGCCCTGCACGCGCGCCTCGACATGCTCGACCATCACGCGGTCGTCGCGCTCTGCCGCGGTGCGAGCACACGAGGAGAGGGCGGCGAGCGTGACCTCGATATTACGCTCCCCCGCCGGATGCACGCAGGACGGCTCGCGACGAGCAAACATCAGGCGAAAGAAACACACGAGCACGCCGAGCGCCACGACACCGCCGCACGCCGTAACAACGATGCGAGGCAGCGAATCGCGCATCAGCAGCATAAAGCGATAGGTATATGGCCCCCAAAACTGGCAGACCAACGTACCCAGCGCCACAACGGCGGCGACAAGATACACGATCGCCAGGGCTCGTTTGAGCACGCGCATGCGGCGCTCCCTTCAAATCTCGATCCAAGGAATGCAAAACGATTCGCATCATTATAAAAGAGCCGGGTCCGGTGCCTCATTGCACGCGGATCCGGCTCATCTATTCCACGAGGCTTGCATGCTCGCTTCATTATGCCCAGATATGCACGGCTCAATCCGTGCGGGCGCTACTCCTCCTCGAGGGCAGCGATGACCTCGTCGGTCATGTCCATGGTGCTGTAGACGTCCTGGACGTCGTCGAGCTCCTCAAGACGGTCGATGAGGCGCTGAACCTTCTTGGCGTCGGCACCGGAGACCTCGGTCGGGGTGGTCGGGACCATGGTGGTCTCGGAGCCCTTGACCTGGACGCCCTGCTCCTCGAGCGCCTTGGAGACAGCCATGACCTCGTTGGCAGTAGTCCAGACGATCCACTCCTCGCCGGCGTCCTCGTAGTCCTCGCCACCGGCCTCGGCGATGGCCATCATGAACTCATCCTCGTCACCGGCAGCACCGTTGGCGATCATGGTCTCCTTCTTGGCGTTCTCGTCCAGGATCTCCTTGGCGACGACGATCTGGCCCTTGCGCTCAAACTGGAAGGCGACGGAGCCGGAGGTGCCCAGGTTGCCACCAGCGTGGGAAAAGGCGGAACGGACATCAGCGGCGGTGCGGTTGCGGTTGTCGGTCAGGCAGTCGACGTAGACGGCGACACCGGCGGGACCGTAGCCCTCGTACACGATGTTCTCGTAGACGGCGGCGTCGGCACCCGAACCAAAGGCCTTATCGATAGCGGACTTGATCTTGTCCTTAGGCATGGACTGAGCCTTGGCCTTGGCAACGGCAGCGGCGAGGCTGGCGTTGTTCTCGGGCAGCGGGTCACCGCCGAGACGGGCAGCAACGGTGATGTTGCGGCTGAGCTTGGAGAAGAGGGCGGAACGCTTGGCGTCCTGCGCGCCCTTACGATGCTTGGTTGTGGCCCACTTAGAGTGTCCGGACATACGTGTCTCCTATCGGTTTCGACCTAAAGCCCAGCGTGAATGCTCGGGCAATATAAACAAACGTCGTTATGATATACCTACCGGCCTGCAAGATAAACCCCAAAATGAAGGCGTCGTGATGATACAAGCCGTTGGGGCAAAGCAACCTGTCCCCGATATGCCAATCTTGGGCTAGGCCCAGAGGAGGTCGCTGCGGGTGATCGTGGCACCGATGGCAAAAGGCATGCAGGCGATGACCGGGTACAGGTAGCGCATGTAGGTCGAGCCGTTGCAGGGACCGATCAGGCACACGGCGAGCACGCCCAAAAGCGGCACCCAAATGGCCAGCGCGCGCCACGAATGGCGGCGCAACAGGTAGACCACCACGACGATCATGATCCACACGTAGGTGGCCGAGCTCATGGCGAGCGAGATAAACGGGATGCGCTGCACCGCCACGCGGTACAGGTTAATCAGGTGGTCGCACCAGCGCACGACCTTGCTATCGACCGGATGGAAGTCAAAGTACTTGAGGTTATCGGGCTTCGCCATGATCTCGGCACTGCGCGCCGTGCTGTAGACCCACGCATCGCGAGCGCTTGGATAGAAGTACCCGTAGTAGTTATTGACGAGCGCCGAGATATAGCACTCGGGGTCCTTTTTGAACATCTGGGCCCACACCTCAAAATAGGCCTTGATGTCCTCCTGCGAGGCGTACTCATTAAAGCAGTTTTTGACGGCATCCGATTTGTCGGGGTTATAGCGACGGCCCAGGTTCTCGTACTTAAGCACGCGATCGATCGCAGCGCGCTCCTCATCGGTCACCAAGCCGTCGCAGGGAGCTTCCTCAATCGTGCCATCGTCTTTGACCTTGGGGTTAACGCCCGAATTAAGGCCGTCGTGCTTTTGGACGAAGCGTGCCGTCTGTTGAAACGGAATCGAGAGGATCTCGCGCTTGGAGCCCGGCGTGATACCGTGCGCCGGCATAAATACCTTGGTGAAATACATGTTGGAGACAAGGCAGAGCGCAAGCACTGCGAGCACGCCGACCCAACGGAAGCGCGGCGTGGCGTACGAGGGCGTGACGCCAGACTGTTTGGCCACGCGACGGGCCACATGCGCGTCCCAGGCGCAAAACGCCGCCGCAATCACGCAGGCCGCTAACGGAAAGACCAGGCCGCCATTGCGCAAAAACGTGGAACCCATGGCACCCAGCACGAGCAACAGCCAGTCGTGGCGCGCAAAGAGCACAGGCGCCTGTTCACCCGCGCGCTCGGCATTGGCATCGCGACGGGGTAGGCCACATGCCACGAGCTTGACGGTCGGAACGAGCAGTACCAAAAACGCATCGGCGAAAAGTACGTCTTTGGTCAGCAGCGCCGCGTAGTTGGAGAACATCGGCATAAACGCAAAGAACAGCAAGATGACGCCGCGGACCGGCAGGCTCACGCCCAGCTTGCGCAGCGACGATATGGAATAGGCCATGCAGGCGGCCGTGATGACAAATTGGGCACAGGTGTAGATGGCAAGGCCCGCATTGGCGCTGTTGAATAGCGAAAGCCCCAGTTGCACACACGAGCCGATGATGGCCGTGTGCACCACCGGATGATGGCCGTTGAGCAGCACGTTGGGGTTAAGCAGGCGTAGGTAATCGCTCGTGCCGTTGGGGTAGTTGAACCATTGGCGGATCTGCGCGCCCGTATCTCCCATAAAGAGGCCGGGCAGCGAGGCGATAAGCGTGGGCGCCCAGACAATCATGAGCACAAGAAACGGCCCGACAAAAGGATGGACCGAGAGCACGGCGTGGGCAACACGCCACACGCGGCCAAAATGCGCCTCCGAAAACGGAATGCGGCGAGAGCTCAACCAATCCAAAAACTCAAAAGCCAGATAGAAGGCCACAATCGCCAAGAGCATCCAACCCGCGCCGCCAATCCAGGCGCAGATAACGCGTGCCTTGTCGCCCAGCACAATCTCGGCCGAATCGGTAAGGTCGTAGCTACGGCCGAACACCATGCAGACGGCAAAGAACAGCGATGGCAGCACGACCGACGGACGCCAAGCGTCACCGCGACCAAAGAACACATAGCGAAACGGCAGCGTGAGCAAACAGGCAAGTGCGAGCAGCATCACTGCGTCGGTATGGCCGGCAAACGAGAGAAGTACCTCGTAGCACACATAGAGCGTACCCGTCGCCTTGGGATCGATCGCCAGGACCGCGTTACTCGACACCGGGGCGGGATCGATGGAAAACGCCGTGGTCGCCAACAGGGCGAGCACAAATGCGACGAGCGTCTGCTTGGCGGGATAGCGTTTAAACCAGACGATGCGAGCGGCATCGCGCGCAGCCGTTGTGGAGAGGTCGGAATCCTTCACAGTCCGAATAGCCTTTCTAGAAACCTGCCAAAAAAGAACAGGTTTATTTTGACAGGTTTTATCTGGGGAAACGTTACGGTTCTGTCATCGTTGCCCGGCAAAACCACCCCCAAGGTGCCTACCCCTTTGTGGTGGTATGTGGCGGCTAGGCATCGAGGTAGACGCGCTGGGGACGGTTGCGGCGGAGGGCAAAGATGACGAGCGCCAGGCCCACAATCACGAGCGGCAGGCTCAGCAGTTGACCCATGGTGATGACGCCGCCCAGCAGATAGCCCAGCTGGGCATCGGGCACGCGCACAAACTCAATGAGGAAGCGGACGATGCCGTAGCCCATCACAAACACGCCCATAAACGTTCCCTGAGGCAGCAGCGGTTTTTTGCGGCTGAGCACCTGCAAGATGCAAAAGAGCACAATGCCCTCGAGAAACGCCTCGTAGAGCTGGGAGGGATGGCGCGGCATATCGCCCGCGGTACCGCCAAAGATCACGCCCCAGGGCAAATCGGTCGGCTTGCCCCACAGCTCTCCGTTGACAAAGTTGGCACAGCGCCCCAGGCACAGGGCCAGCGGAGCACCGATAACGGCAAGGTCGGCGATGGTCCAGGCATCGAGCTTGTACACGCGGCACACGAGCACGCCGCCGATGATGCCGCCCACGAGGCCGCCGTGGAAACTCATGCCGCCTTCGTTGGTGGCAAAGATCTCGAGCGGATGTGCCCAGTAGTAGCCGTCGCCGTAAAAGATGACGTAGAACAGGCGGGCGCCGATGATAAGGCCAAAGACCACACCGACCACGACGCTCGTCAGGTCGTCGACCGTAATGTCGAAACCCCAGCGACGCTGCGTGCGATACATGACGACCGCCGTGAGCAGAGCTCCGACCACATAGGCCAAGCCGTACCAGTAGATGGTGATGGGCCCCGCCGAAATGGCGACGGGATCAAGCATATGGTAGAGGTCGTTGAGCATATCGGTCCCCCTGCTCCCTACATACAAATGCGGCCGCGGGCCTTTCGCTCGCAGCCGCATATTTGGGCGTGACGTCTATGCGGAGCACATCGCCCGCAGCTTTCGCATCTTAGAACGGCGCGTACTCGTCGTACAGGTCCTCGGCCTCGCCGGAAGCATTGACCTGCTCAACGCGGGTAACGCCAGGCACGTGCTCCTTCAGGATGCGCTCGATGCCCATAGACAGGGTCAGCGAGCTCATGGGGCAGCCGGCGCAGGCGCCCTGCAGTTCCAGCTTGACAACACCCTCGTCGTCGACACCCACATACTCCATATCGCCGCCGTCGGCCTGCAGGTTGGGGCGGATCTCCTCAAGAACCTTCTTAAGCAGCTCTTCGTTAACAGCCACAGGGGCTCCTTTCTCACAATAACGCGGGCGCGCCCGCAGACAGAGCTATGTTACTACAGCCGTGTACCCGCTCACGAGCCGTCCATGCGCGCGGACACGACTTTCACGAGCAGTCAATTTGGGACGGGTCTCTTTTGGCTGTTTTGCCGCCAGCTGGCGTTGGCACGCGCTACTGCCGAGTCTGCTCCCCGGTACCAATCTGGACATCGACGATAACCTGGCGGTAGCTGATGCCGCAGGAGTCGAGAATGCGGCGGCTGATACGGCCGTCGTCGGTATCGGCATACTTGTTGTCCAGGTAGACGACCTCGCCCACGCCCACCTGCGCCAGGATCTTGGCGCAGTCGTGGCACGGGAACAGCGTGACGTAGACTGTGGAACCCTCAAGGTCTTTGAGCGAGCCGCGGTAGTTGAGCACGGCGTTGGCCTCGGCATGCACCACGTAGTTGTGCTTATCCTGCAACGGGTCGTCGCTCGTGCCCCACGGGAAAAAGTCGTCGTTGAGCGCCGAGGGCGTACCGTTGTAGCCCACCGAAAGGATGCGGTGGTTGGTGTTGGCGATGCACGCGCCCACCTGCGTGTTGGGGTCCTTACTGCGGCGCTGCGCGGCGATGGCCACGCTCATAAAGAACTCATCCCAGCTAATAACGTCGCGGCGCTTGCCCGACGCGGTTTGATGAAGATCGTCCGACATGGCAGACACCTCCGAAATCGCAATAGTTTGACCCATTGTAGCAGGTGAAAGGTAGGGGAGCTTATCCCACCAGCCCCTCGCCCTACGCGCGACGAGGCTTTTGGTTGATGCGGTACAGCTCGGCGAGACCCCGCAACGTCAGCGCGTCGTCTACCGTCAGGCTATGGCCGACCAGCGCCGCAAGTGCCTCGGCATCGTCGCCGGTAATGACGATGGGCACATCGCCCTCCCCCGCGGCCTTGGTCGCGCGCATCTCGGCAAGCACCATGTCGAGCATTCCGTCGATGCGGGCTACCTCGCCCAAAACCACACCCGAGCGCATGGCCTCACGCGTGTTGCGTCCGATGACGCGCGTTGGCGCCGAGGGCTCAACCTGGGGTAGGCGCGCTGCTGCCGCCGAAAGCGAACGGGCGCCGAGGGCCAGGCCTGGCGCGATAACGCCGCCCACAAAGGTACCGTGCACGTCGATGACCTCGATATTGGTCGTCGTGCCCAGGTCAATCACGATGCACGGCGAGCCGTAGACGGCGCGGGCCGCCACGGCATCGGCGATGCGGTCGGGGCCGATCTCGGCCGGATCGTCGTAGTGCACGGGTATGCCGGTCTTAAGTCCCGGCCCCACGGTGAGCACGCGCCCCGTGCAGGTGCGGGAAAGTGCCGCCTTCCACGGGCGCTCGAGCGCCGGGACTACACAGCTCAGCACGGCCGCGGCGGGTGCAAGCACCCCGGGCACACCTGCATCGGCGGCGAGCGCGCCCATGACCTGCACAAGTCGCATGCGCGCTTCGTCGGCCGTAATGCTCGACGGCGTCGTGATCTCGCATGTCGCAAGCGGACATTCCTGCGCCGCGGCCGAATCCTCTGCAAACAGACCAAAGCGAATGAACGTGTTGCCCACGTCGACCGTCAATATATATGCGCACCCATTAAGCATCGTCGGCGCTCCTTTCGTCTGCCCAGCAGTATATCCCGATGATTATTCTGGGACGGGGATATAAAAATCATTGCGTACCTGATGATTTTTATATCCCCGTCCCAGAATAATCATCCTTCGGCTTCGCTTGGGATGGCTAAAAAAGCCCAGTCCCAAATTAACTGCCGTGCCGCTATACTGGTGCGCGGTCGTTCGCGAGCTCACGCGGCGGCCCTTGGTAACCCGACTTCCCGCGCCGTATCCGTAGCGGCGCTCCCGGGGGAAGCGGATATACGCAAAGGAGTTCTATATGAGCAATCCCTCGAACCGCACCTCGATGCGCGGGCAACTCACGCTGCGCGGCGTCGTCATCGGCGTCCTTGGTTGCGTGATCATCACGGCGAGCTCGGCCTACATGGCCCTCAAGATGGGCGCACTCCCCTGGCCGATCATTTTCGCTGCCGTCATTTCGCTGTTCTTCCTGAAGCTCATGGGCAACGCCAGCCTCAACGAGGCCAACGTCACCCACACCATCATGTCCGCTGGCGCCATGGTCGCCGGCGGTCTGGCGTTTACCATCCCGGGCGCCTGGATGCTGGGCTATGCCGACCAGATCAGCTGGCTCGACATGTTTATCGTGGCACTCGCCGGCACCATCTTGGGCCTGCTGGCAACGGCGCTCATCCACCGCCACTTTATCGTGGACGCCGCGCTGGAGTTTCCCACCGGCAATGCCGCAGCTCAGACCCTGCGTGCTACCGAGGCCGGCGGCAAGACCGGCAAGCAGCTCTTTGGCTCTATGGCCATCGCTGGCATCTACAGCGTGCTTCGCGACGCTCTGGGCGTGGTGCCCAGCATGCTGTGCACGCTCAACATTCCCGGTGTGACCTTTGCCATCTACAACTCGCCCATGCTGCTCTCCATCGGCTTTTTGGTGGGCTTCGCCCCGGTTGCCTTCTGGTTTGCCGGCGCACTGCTAGGTAACTTTGGCATCATCGTGGGCGGCACCGCTGCGGGTCTATTCGACGTTGTGACTGCGCAGGGCATCGTCAAATCGCTCGGCATGGGCCTCATGATGGGCTTTGGCGTCGCCGTCGTTCTCAAGGACATCCTGCCGCAGGTCGCCGGCATCGCCCGCGGCCTCGCCGCCGACAGCTCCAGCGACACCGACGAGCAGTCGCTCATCTCGGGCTCGCTTAAGCTCGACGCCGGCATCATCGGCCTGGGTACTGCCGCCATAGCCGTGATCGTCGCCATCGCGCTCGACCTTGGCCCCGTCCCGGCCGTCATCGTCACGCTGTTCACCTTTGTCACCACCATCATGAGCGCGCAGAGCTGCGGCCAGACGGGCATCGACCCCATGGAAATCTTCGGCCTCATCGTCATGCTCATCGTGGCTGCCTTCGCACAGATCGCCCAGGTCAAGCTGTTCTTTATCGCCGGCATCGTGGCCGTGGCATGCGGCCTTGCGGGCGACGTCATGAACGACTTTAAGGCCGGCGCCGTGCTGGGCACCAACCCGCGTGCGCAGTGGATCGGCCAGGCCATCGGCGGCATCGTGGGCGCCCTGGTCGCCGCTGCCGTCATGGTCGCGCTCGTCACCGCCTATGGTCCGGATGCTTTCGGCCCCGACAAGAGCTTTGTGGCCGCGCAGGCAAGCGTCGTCGCCACCATGGTCTCGGGCATCCCGAGCGTGCCGTGGTTCGCAGGCGGCTTTATCGCCGGCATCGTCATGTACTGGCTCGGCATTCCGGCCATGATGATCGGCCTAGGCGTGTACCTGCCGTTCTACATGTCGCTCACGGCCTTCTTGGGCTCCTGCGTCAAGCTCGCCTACGACAAGTGGGCCGCACGCCGCGACGCCGCTGCCGGTCTTTCGGACGAGGAGAAGGCCTCCAAGGATGCCGCCTTCCAGGAGCAGGGCCTGGTCGTCGCCAGCGGCCTGCTCGGCGGCGAGTCCATCGTCGGCGTTATCCTGGCGTTTGTCTCTGTTGGTCTGAGCCTGCTGGGGTAGGCCGAACAACAACGCACCAGCGCAGAGCGCGGGGTCGGAGCCAATCCGATCCCGCGCTTTTTTGTATCTGCCAAAACCCTCGGCCGTATCCGTAGATGATGCGTCCTCGTTTGTCTGCTCGCCTAAACTCCACGGCAGGATAACCGACCTGCCCGCCACGGTGTAGAGTAAGGGCGGCGGGCAAGATGCGTGGCTCGCGCTAGAACGAGGTGGACATGGAACTCGACAAACAACAGATTAAGCGACTGCGCGAGCGCCATCACCGGCGCCATGGCATCCGCCCTGCCCATAGCAAGGCGGCTGAGCAGGCAAGTCGCTTTTTGAAGCAGGCATTCAACATTCGCGAGGGTCGCGCCCCCTATCACGTAATTCGTAAGCGCTTTGTAAACGGGGCGCGCCTAACCGGCTCGCACCTGTGCATCCTCATTATCGCCATGCTGATCGCGAGTGTCGGCCTCGATATCGATTCGGACATCGCCATTGTGGGCGCCATGCTCATCTGCCCGCTCATGGGCTCGGTCCTTGCCATGGCATACGGCATCGCCACGCTCGACCGCGAGATTACCCTCGAGGCAATTGCCGGCCTCGCGCTGCAGATGGTCCTTTGCCTGATCACTTCCACGCTGTATTTTAAGCTCTCGCCCCTTGGCACCACCACGGCCGCCATCATCGATAACTCGACACCCACCGTATGGGACCTTGCCGTCGCGCTCGCGGGCGGCTTTGCGGGCGGGCTGGGCAACTCGCGCGATCAGGAGCCTTCGACGCTCATTGCCGGCGTAGCGGTGGCGACCGCGCTCATGCCGCCCCTGTGCGCGGCGGGCTACGGCATTGCCATCGCGAGCGGGTCGCTGTTCCTCTCGGCCCTCTACGAGTTTGGCATCAACGTCGTCTTTATCGCACTGGCGGCCGAAGCCGTATTGCTTCTTTTACGTGTACCGCTCAAGCGCGACCTGAACGGCGACGGTATTGTGACTGCTAAAGAAAACGCTGAGGTCGACGAGCTATCGCGCAAGGTGCGCCGCCGCATCATTGTGGGCACGGTAATCTTTGCCATCCCCTGCATCGTTATGACCGCGGGGTCTATTGGCTCGGCGCAGGCCGGCGTGCAGGACGGCTACGGCGTCACCGAGACCACGCGCGAGCTTGCCGCGGTGCTACCAGGCTTCAAGGATTACACCGTCGCCGTCGAAACCTCGGCTACCGAGGGCGACAAGGAGGGCCTTGTCGAGCGCGAGGTTGTCGCTCACGTGACGACAAGCGAGGCACTCGGGGCGCACGACCGCCGCGTTGCCCGCAAGCTCATCGATCTCAACGTGCCCGAACTCGATCGCGTGGAGTTTGACGTGAAGTGATGCGGGACGCGAGGTGGGCCCGGCACGAGAGCGCAGCCGCGGGGCGCAGGCACAGCCAAGCGCAGCGCTACAGCTCGTACCTATACACGCGGTAGATGTACTTCTCGGCTTTCATTTCGTACGTGGCGATGGGCAGTCCATAGCGATCATACTCGGTGAAGGTCTTGGCCTGACCCGATGCCACGAGCATACTACTCGAATCGCCGACGCGCTGCGCGCTGCTGACGTAGCCCGAGAACGGCACCGCGATCTGGTCTTCGAGCTCGTAGGTGCGCGCGGTCTCGTCCACCGTAAAGATGCGCCCAAACGAATGCGTTCCCTTACTGTAGTCGGTCACCACCGCGGCGCCCAGCTGACCCCAGTCGAACTTGGGATAGCTCTCGGCCGCACCAAAGTTGTTGTCGTACAGCAGTACCTGGTAGCGACCGGTCGTGGTCGTCTCGTCGTTTGGCAGATAGGTCACACTGTGCTGACCTGCGTTGAGCGAAAAATCGCCTTGGGCCTGCAGCAACTTGTCCTCAAAGCCCGAGCCGGCCCAAAACTCTGGCGAGCCCATAAGCCAATCGACCGTAGGCGTGCCGTAAATATCCGTGAGCTTGATGACCGTTGAGGTCTCGCGCGAGCTGAGCAGAACGGTGCCGCCGCCGAGCCACTGGATCGTGTTGATGTGAATCCAATCCAGGTCGCCGTCCGAGGCAACCTTGGCGCTCGCCTTGAGATTGGGGAATATGTCGCCCAGGTCCACAACAAGGGAAACGTCACCGGTGGTTACGTCAATCTTAATGATGAGGTCCTCGACATTAACGCGATCGTCCTTGTCTTTTTTGGCGGCCGCGCGGTCGACGTCCAAATCGGTCTCGGAGCCGGCATGGCTCGCCAGCACCAGCAGATTGCCGTCGTCATCGAAGGCGTAGTCGTGGTGTAACTCATAGTCGCCCGTGCTCCAGACATTTACCACCTGGCCGATGGCGTTAATCTGGGCCATCTTGGTCGTCGAAATGCTCATAATCATGCTGCCGTCGCCCGGAAACAGCAGGTGATGGCTGCGGTAGCCGATGATCGGCACCTCACCGCGAATCTGGCCCGCGTTGTCGTAGAGGTACATGAAGTCGAGCTTGGATGAGTCGTTGCCCAGAATAGTAAAGAGGCCATCGGCAAGCGGCGTGTTGGACTCCCCCGCCGTGACGGCGAGCCGCTCTTCTTCCTCGCCCTTGAGAGCCGGCGTCTCGATCGTGAACGTCGAAGTGCGGCTGGTGCCATCTTGCGCTGTGCAGGTGAGGGTCACCTTGTTTTTATGGTTGGGAATGAGTCCAATGAGCTTGAACTCGTGCTCTATGGCCGGCGCGTCGCCGCCGCGGGGCGTACGGGAAAACGCGGCGACTTTGGGGGCGTCGCCGGCCTTTTTGCGTTCGGCGACCTTGTAGGAGACGGTTACGGGATCCGCCGTTGCAAAGCGCATGTAGCAGCTCAGGGTATCGGTGCCAAAGGGATCTGCCTTGACGAACGGGGCGGTTTCGTCGAAGCTGCCTGCGGCGTAATCAGCATCGAGCTGGTCTTTGATGGCCGCCTGCTTCTCGACGTCGTAGGTCGCGAGAATCTGCTTGTGGAACTTCTTTTGCTCGTCGGTGAGCTCGTTGCTCGCAGTGGATGCGGCACCCGTGCCGGCCCCGCCGACTGAACAGCCCGTAAGCCCCGTCCCGGCAAGTGCCAGCGCGCCCGCCGCACCCGCAAGAGCCGCTCGACGCGAGAATAGCCTAATGTCCTTATCACTCAATTCCATATCGTTACCGTCTTTGAATACCACCGTCGTTTTCCTCATATACCATGGCGTTTGCCCAGGCCTGTCCAATTTTGACTCGCAGCTTAACAAACGCCCCTTAAGGCTGGCTTAGGCTCACGGCAGCCGGAGCTGTTAGTCGCAAGATGCACAGGGGACGCAGGAATGCGATGATCCGTTTTCCTCCGTCCCCGAGGGATCATTTTTTAGTACTTGAAGAAGCCCTCGCCCGAGCTTTCGCCCAGCTTGCCTTCGTCGAGCATCTGCTTGAGGACGGATGCCATGGCCTTAAAGTTGTAGGGCATCATCATCTTTTTGAGCAGCGGGCTCACCAGACCCGGCACCTTCTGGTACTGCATAACGATGTTGTAAGCCGTCTGGATACCAACCGTATCGAATACGCGGAACGGACCCTTGGGGGCGCCGGTGCCACGCGTCCATGCGAGGTCGATGCTCTTGGGATCGCTCACGCCCGAGACATACAGGTCGAGGCCCGAAAGCAGCCATGGCACCAGCATGGAATTGAGCAGGTAGCCGTTCTTTTCCTTGTTGACGGGCAGGGCAAGCATGCGAATGTCGTTGGCGAAGTCGACGAGCTCGTCGAAGTAGCGCTTGTCGGTTTGATCCTGCGCCATGACCTCGGTCATGTTGTTCTTCCAGATGGAGTTGGCAAAGTGCAGCGACAGGTACTTCTCGGGGCGACCAGTGTACTTGGCAAAGGTGCTCGGCAGCAGCGTAGAGGAGTTCGTCACGACGACGGTCTTTTGCGGGAGAACCGGGGCAAGCTTTTTGTAGAAGTCGATCTTTGCCTGGGTGTCCTCGGCCATAGACTCGATGACCAGGTCGGCGTCGGCTACGGCCTTGGCAAGATCGAGCTCCAGCTTGAGCGTGGAGTAGGCACACTCGACGGCGGCGAGTGCCGCCTCCTTGTCGAAGGGCTGGCCGCTATCGGCGATACCGGCGCACCACTCGCCTGTGCCATCCGCCATGCCCTCGATTGCCGCGATGTACTCCTCGCGCACATGATCGATCTTGGGCTGGGTGCGGCAGATGCTGCCCTCGCTGCGCAGCCAGATCGTCACATCAAAGCCGCAGTAGGCAGCCTGAAAGGCAATCTGGCTTCCCAACACGCCGCCGCCGGCAACGCAAACGGTCTTGTAGCTCATGGAACGGTCCTCTCTTACGTAATTCCATAGATGTGTATTTATTCAACCGTAAGGATGACGCGCGATGGGGGTGGGTTCTATAAACGGACGGTATTTTGCCGCGAACGGCTACACCTGTTCATTATTTCAAGGCTCCGAGGGCGATTTTTGGTGCCGCAGAAACGTCGTTTTCGGAAGTATGCGGCAAATTCCAGAACTCTCGAGCACACCCCGGTTTTTCGCCAATAAAACCGCAGGTATAGAGCTCG
This sequence comes from uncultured Collinsella sp., assembly GCA_959023295.1. GTDB lineage: Bacteria > Actinomycetota > Coriobacteriia > Coriobacteriales > Coriobacteriaceae > Collinsella. The sequence continues at coordinate 69,467 of CAUFBM010000004.1, forward strand.
GGCATACCCGGTGTGCTCGGCCTATTCAGATTTTGCCGCATACTTCCGAAATCTAAGTTCGCAAGGGATGATAGCTAGGGCGTTTACGCAACATATGTCCAACAAAAACGGGTGGTAACCGGTACGGCCACCACCCGCTTGCCTCATATCTAGCCCTAAGCAAGCCAGTTACTTCTTAATGCTGCGTCCCAAGCGCTCAGCGACCGATGCAACGGCTTCCTCGCTGGCCGGCCCGCAGCTCACGCAGCCATCATGGGCACGCATCTGGCCGGTGACCTCGTCCATCGCGAGCGGCGCCACCTTCTCGAGCTTAAAGCCCTTGCCGGCGCGCATGTTCTCCTTGGCCACGCTGATCATGAGCTTAATGCGGTTGAGCTGGTTGACCTCGGATGCACCGGGGTCGTAGTCCACCGCGACGATATTGCTCTCGGGGTGCTGACGGCGCAGCTCCTTGATCACGGCCTTGCCCACCACGTGGTTGGGCAGGCACGCGAAGGGCTGCGTACAGATGATGTTAGGCGCACCGTGATCGATCAGGTCGAGCATCTCGGCCGTGAGCAGCCAGCCCTCGCCCATGTTGTTGCACACCGAAAGCACCGTGCGGGCCTTGTCGGCCATGGTGCCGATGCGCTCGGGCGCCTCAAAGCGGCGGGACTTTTCGAGCATCTCCTCCACCGGCGTACGCATCCAGTCCACGAGCTTAATAAGCGCCTGCATACCAGCGCGCGTAGTGGCAGAGCTACCCAGCTCGTCCTTCTGCAGCTCGGCGTTGCTCATGGAGTACAGGAAGAAGTCGAGCAGACCCGGCACCACGGCCTCGCAGCCCTCGCGCTCAATGACATCGACCACGTGGTTGTTAGCTGTGGGGTGGAACTTGACCAGGATCTCGCCGACCACGCCCACGCGCGGCTTGGTGCCCTCGCCCACGAGCGGCATGGTGTCGAACGCGCGGATGGCTTCGCGGCACAGCTTGGTGTAGTTGTGCCTGTTGAACTTAGGCGCCAGCTTGCGGGCACGCGCCATGTATTCCTCGTAGAGTGCGTTGGCAGCACCGGGCGTGGCCTCGTACGGGCGGCAACGGTAGAGCATCTGCATCATCACGTCGCCAAAGAGCACCGCGTAGACCGCCTGCTTAAGCAGCGCCGGCGTAACCTTAAAGCCGGGGTTGTCCTCGCCCAGCGCCACGGCCGAAAGCGAGATTACCGGAATCTCGGGGTGGCCGCTCTCGCGCAGCGCCTTGCGGATGAGCGCGATGTAGTTAGTGGCACGGCAGCCGCCGCCGGTCTGGCTGATGACCACAGCCGTCTTGGACAGGTCGTACCGACCGCTCTCGATGGCCTCCATGATCTGGCCCGTCACCAGGATCGACGGATAGCAGATGTCGTTGTTCACGTAGCGCAGGCCGGCCTCGACGGCATCGTGGTCAGTCGAGGGCAGCAGCTCCAGGTTGTAGCCGGCACCGCGGAATACCTCTTTGACCAGGTCAAAGTGGATCGGCGCCATCTGCGGGCACAGGATGGTATAGCCCTCCTCGCGCATCTGCTCGGTAAAGGGCACCTTGGGCCACGCGGTCGAAGCACTCTCGCGCTGCGCCTCGAACGTGTACTTGCGGCTCGCAAACGCGGGGGCATCCGTAGAGGGCGCCACCGGCGCGGCGTCGCCTTGCTCGTAAGTCTCGCCCGCGGCCGTGGCCTCGGCCAGGCGTTCGGCCTCCTGGTCCTTAAGCGCGGCCATGAGCGAGCGGATGCGAATGCGCGCGGCACCCAGGTTGGATACCTCGTCGATCTTGAGCACGGTGTAGATCTTGCCGCTGGCTTCCAGAATCTCCTGCACCTGGTCGGTGGTCAGGGCGTCCAGGCCGCAGCCGAAGGAGTTGAGCTGGATCAGGTCCAGGTCGTTGCGCATCGTCACAAAACGGGCGACGGCGTACAGGCGGCTGTGGTACATCCACTGGTCGACGACGCGAATCGGACGCTCGGGCTTCACCAGGTGCGCAAGCGAATCCTCGGTAAAGACCGCAAAGCCAAAGCTCGAGATAAGCTCGGGCAGGGCGTGATTGATCTCGGGGTCGTTATGGTAAGGACGGCCGGCGAGTACGATGCCGTGGCCGCCGTGGTCCTCGACCCACTTAAGGGCCTCCTCGCCCATGGTCTGGATATCCTCGTGGAAACGCGCGTCGGCCTCAAAGGCAGCGTTGACGGCGGCATCGACCTCGGAGCGCGTGATCTTGGGACCGCGCACGCGACCGCGACCGGCTTGCGCATCGGCCACGCGGTCGACGGCGAGCACCTGGTACAGGCGGCGCTTGAGCTCGGTCTTATCGTGATAGGGCACAAACGGGTACAGGAACTCGATGTTCTGCTCGCGAATCTCGTCAATATTGAGCGCCAGCGCCGTGGGGTAGCTCATGACGATGGGGCAGTTATAGCAGTTGCCAGCGGTCGGATCCTCCTTGCGCTCCCAGCGCACGCACGGCATCCAGATAAAGTCGACATCGCGGTCGATAAGGTTCATCACATGGCCGTGGCTCATCTTGGCCGGATAGCACACGCTCTCGGACGGCATGGACTCGATGCCCGCCTGGTAGGTCTTCTTGCTCGACTGGTCGGACAGCTGCACGCTAAAGCCCAAGCGCGTAAAGAACGCATGCCAGAAGGGGTAGTTCTCGTACATGTTGAGCGCGCGCGGGATGCCGACGGTACCACGCGGGGCCTCGTCGGGGCTCAGCACCTCGCGGTCAAAGAGCAGCTCGTTTTTCTTTTTGAAGAGGTTGGGGGCCTCGGTCTTTTGCTTTTTGTGGCCGGCGCCCTTCTCGCAGCGGTTGCCGGTAATGAAGCGCCTGCCGCCGCCAAAGTCGTTGACGGTGAGTTGGCAGTTGTTGGAGCAGCGACCGCAGCGGACATGCTTTTGCGTCACGGTAAGGTGCGCGATGTCCTCAGCCGAAAGGATGGTCGAGGTGCCATCGGCACCGGCGCGATCGCGGGCGAGCAGGGCCGCACCATAGGCGCCCATGCAGCCGGCGATGTCGGGACGCACGGCATGAACGCCGGTGAGCTGCTCAAACGCGCGCAGCGTGGCATCGGACATAAAGGTGCCGCCCTGAACGATCACCTGGCTGCCGATCTCCTTGGGGTCGCGCAGCTTAATGACCTTGAACAAGGCGTTCTTGATGACGGAATAGGACAGGCCGGCCGCAATGTCGCCCACCGTGGCGCCTTCCTTTTGCGCCTGCTTGACGCGCGAGTTCATAAAGACCGTGCAGCGACTGCCCAGGTCGACCGGGGCCTTGGCATGGATGGCGGCGTCGGCGAACGCGCGCACGTCCATGTTCATAGAGACGGCGAAGCTCTCGATAAAGCTACCGCAACCCGACGAGCAGGCCTCGTTGAGCATGATGTGCTCGATAACGCCGTCCTTGACGCGCAGGCACTTCATGTCCTGGCCGCCGATGTCCAGAATGAACTCCACGCCGGGCAGGAATGCCTTGGCGCCACGCAGGTGCGCGACGGTCTCGATCTCGCCGGAGTCGGCCTTGAGGGCCTCGATGAGCAGCGCCTCGCCGTAGCCCGTGGTGGTCACGTGGCCGATGGTGCAGCCTGCAGGGATATGGTTGTAGAAATCGGCCATGATGACCTTGGCCGTGCCCAGGATGTCGCCGTTGTTGTTGCCGTACCAGGTGTGCAACAGCTGGCCGTCCTCGCCCACGAGCGCGGCCTTCATGGTGGTGGAACCGGCGTCGATGCCAATGAACACGCGGCCGGTGTAGCCGTCGAGCTTGCCCTTGGGGACGACTTCCTGGTCGTGGCGGGTTTTGAACTCGGCGAAGTCCTCGTCGGTGGCAAAGAGCGGATCCAGGCGCTCGACCTCGGCACCCTGTGTGTCACCCAGGGCATCGATAGCCTCGATGAGCTGCGGGAACGTGCTGAGCTTGTTGGACTCATGCGCCATGGCGGCGCCGCTCGCCACAAACAGGTGAGCGTTTTGGGGCACAATGCGGTGCTCCTCGTCCAGGTTGAGCGTAAGGTAGAAGCGGTGGCGCAGCTCGGAGAGGTACTGCAGCGGGCCGCCCAGGAAGGCGACGTTGCCGCGGATGGGACGGCCGCACGCCAGGCCCGAGATAGTCTGGGTCACGACAGCCTGGAAGATGGAGGCCGCCACGTCCTCGGGGCGGGCGCCTTCGTTGAGCAGCGGCTGGACGTCGGTCTTGGCAAAGACGCCGCAGCGGCTGGCGATTGGATAGATGGTGGTGGCGTTGGCCGCGAGCTCGTTGAGGCCGCTGGCGTCGGTGTGCAGCAGAGTGGCCATCTGGTCGATGAACGCGCCAGTGCCGCCGGCGCAGGTGCCGTTCATGCGCTGCTCGATGCCGTTGTCGAAGTAGATGATCTTGGCGTCCTCGCCGCCCAGCTCGATGGCGACATCGGTGGCCGGGATAAGGGTCTCGACGGCACGCTTGCTGGCGATGACCTCCTGGACAAACTCCAGGTCGAGCCATTGGGACAGCAGCAGGCCGCCCGAGCCGGTAATGGCGCAGGTCATCTGGGCCGTCGGCAGCACGGTCGCAGCACCCTCGAACAGGTCGCGAGCGCAGGCGCGGACGTCGGTGTGGTGGCGCTGGTACTTGGCATAGACGATCTGGTTGTCGTCGTTGAGCACGGCGAGCTTAACGGTGGTGGAACCCACGTCGATGCCCAAGTGCAGGTTGCCACGAGCGTTCTCGGGGTTGAAGATCGCGCCTTCGGGGGCGTGGGCGGCGGTGACGGCTACGGGCTCAGCGGCGGTGGCGGGCTCGCTAGCGATGGACGTCTCCCCTGCCGCGTTCTTGGCCTCGGCAACCGCCTCGGCGACCTTCTCGGCAGCGGCAGTCGCGGCCTTCTGCGCGGCGTCCACCACGGCGGGCGCAGCCTCGCGTGCGGCAGCGACCACACGGTCTTTAATGCCCTCGACGAGTTTGCTCATTGTCTCTCCTCTTAGTTGTTGGACTCGACGGTTGCGGTGGTGTCGACCGCGTCCTCGAGCTGCAGGTTCAATAGCTTCATGCCGTATTCCGGCACGTTGATATCGATGGGTTGGCCATACAGATCACCAGGGCGCACAAAAGCGAGCACCGTCATAATGCGCGCCATGGCCTCGGGCGATTCGGTGAGCCCGCGCTCAAACCAGCGCTGAATCATGCCGACCTCGGCGCTCACGACGTAGGTAACGTAGTAGTCAAAGAACGTGCCCAGCGCCAGGCCCAAAATGCCCGTCTGTGCACGCGGCACCACGGCCTCGCGTGCGGTATCGATGATCTTTTTAATAAAGGCGGGGTCGCCGCCCGGGCCCAGCAGCGATCCGATTAAATCGCGGTTGGCCGCAAGGTAGCGCAGCAACTCAACCGAACCGGGTGCCGGCTCGAGCTCATCGATGTTGTGATAGAGATCGGGCAGCTGAGCTGCGGTGATGAGCTCAATGCGCTCACGGATCTCGGCCAGCAAGCCGTCCTCGATTTGATTGATAAAGTCGGGGATATCGCGGTAGTGCGAATAGAACGTGCGGCGCGTAAGGCCAGCGCGCTCGGTGAGCGACGCGACATTAATGCGCGAAAGGTCGCCGCTTTCGGCAAGCTCGCTGGCAAGTGCCTGGCGAAGGGCACGCTGCGAGCGAAGGGACCGGCGGTCGCATTTTTCGAGCTGGGACAAGCGTCCTCCTTGTTACTCAGTCTGTGCGCTATTGCACAGTGCGAGTATTATTGCACACCGTGTGTATCAACACGTAAAGGCAATATTTAGGATGTGACGAAGGGGCAGCCTCTTTGTCACATCCAGCGACCGCCTAGGTTGTGCCGGTTGTGCCAGGCTTTTAGAGCGGCATTACCGATTGTCCAAAATGTCATTCGTGGGTAGAATAGTGTCGACGGCAGCCCAAGTTCTGGAAAGCTGGGCAGCGCCGTTGCTTGGATTAAGGGGTCAACGCCTTAGCGGCGGCGACCCCTTTTACGTTGCTTCGAACGTTGCTTGAGTGCCTCGGAAAGCCCGACGAGCGCTGTGAAGAACGAGACCAAAGCGGTCAGAAGTCTCACAAAATCAATCAGATCGGTCATGGGCATCACCTCCCATCAGATGGAGGGCGTTGCCCGGCACATGGAACTGCCGTCAACAGTATCAATTCTATCAAAGCGCAGTTAGGTATGCGAATGTTTGTTCGTATTTCAAGAGACCAGCGTCACCTGTGACAAAGGGGCTATCCCTTTGTCACATTATTCGATGACGGTGCGGGAGTTTTGCTTGCGCATGGTGGCGAGCATGTGTTTGGGGACGGCATGAACCATGCAACTGCCGATAGTTGCACTCGCGGCGGCCTTGGCGGCATCGCTGCCGTTTTTGGTCGCGTAGCTGTGGCGGAAACGTTTGAGCATGGCAATGTCGTTGCCGCCGTCGCCGTAGACCGCGACCTCGTCCTCGGCAATGCCGTAGTAGCCCGCCAGCCAGGACACACTCTCGCCCTTGTTGCACGCCACGTCCGTGATCTCGAACATCACCGGATCGAACGGCGCGTTGACCACGCGGTCCGATCGCTCGGCCAAATATGCCTTAAGGTCGCGCTCCAGCTCGGGCGAGGTCACGCGGCAGTTGATCTTGCACACATCGTGGCGAAGGATGTCACCGATCGACTGGTCGAAATACTGTTCCTCGTGATAGCCGCCACGCGCGCGCATGCCGCGCATCACGATGCGCTTGATAGGGCTGTCCTTTTTAAAGCCCGCCTGATGCATCTCGAACGAACCGCTCGAGAACATGCCATCGGGTGTGGAGCAATCAAAGCAAATGTCCGGGAATGCCTTGAGCAGCTCCTCGGTAACCTGCGGATCGATGGTCCAGGTCTTGAGCACCTCGCCATGGCAGTCGCGCACGATGGACCCATTGGAGCAGCAGGCGTCAAGCGCCAGCCCCGTAAAGCCATGCTCGCCGATTGGCAACGTCGAGCGCCCGGTCGCGGGAACCACATGCAGGCCAGCCTCGGTCAGCTCGCGAATGGCGCGGCGGATGGTCCCGTCTGCCTCGTGCAGGGCGTTCAGCAGCGTTCCGTCTAAGTCACTCGCAAACATCTTGATCATGGGCACGCCTCTCCTTCGTCTGCACGATATTGTAGACGAAGGAGAGGCGTGCCCAAACAATGCCGTCCCGGCGCGGCGTACCACCGCCTCCACAAATTCACGGTGCCCCAGTGCGTTAAGACAATCGCCACAAGCGACTTTTCAGCCGATAAAACAGCACCGTCGTCAACGTCAACACCGCCAGCATGCCTGCGAATACAATCGCCGGTGTCCATCGATCATATGCAACCCCGTACGTCAATTGGCCGATAGGTGTTGCGCAGGAAAGGACCATGTAAACGACCGAAAGCACTTTTCCGCAGAGCTCAGTCGGCGCTGCCCGTTGAACAAACGCGATGATTTCAACCGACGCAATGGCTGCCCACACCATGACCCATGCCGAACCAACCGCAAACACGGTGAACACCCATACATCTGTGCCGAACAGTAGCGTGACAATAATCGGTACGACTCCTAAACAGATCATCGCAACATATTGACATATGCCCTTGAAGGAAAAACGATGCGGCCAAATACCGACCAAACCACTGCCGACAAGACCACCTAAGCCCATAGCCACCTCAATAATCCCAACAAAGGATGACTGCATTCCGAGATGCTTTGCAACAATAACGGGAGCACCAATCGTTAACCCAACTAACGCAAGGTTCAAAATAGCCGCAATCAAAAACACAACGAGCAATGATGAGTTTTGAGACAGGTACCGAATCAACTCCCGAAAATCGTTTCGGCGTGTCGTACGAGTCGCGCCGTCTCCCATCGTTTCAGATGAGGCATTTTGCTTGAGTGCGCCCCCGAACAGCAGGGCTGAAATCGTAAACGTCAACGCCGCGGTTTCGCATAGAGTATCGATACCAAAGCACCCATAGACTGCCGTCCCGACTACAGGCCCCAAGATATTGCTCATCATGATTATCTGCGAGACCAACGCAGTGGCACGCTCAACCTTTTCTTGGCCCGTCATGCACACCGCCTCAATTTGAAGCATCGGTTTCAGCAGCGATTGGATGCCATATTGGACGCAAAGCATTGCTGCCACGACAACCGCAAGAGGCAGCGAACGCTTCATGGGGATAAACAGCAGTGATGCAGCCATCAGAACAATGCCGAGTACCACAAGAACCCCGCGACGTCTTCCCCGATCCGCCAAAATCCCGCCAACCGGAGTCGCGAGCACGCCCGGTATGAACGCTATCGCCGCGACGGCGCCATATAACGTTGAGGAGCCGCTGCAATCGAACAAGTAAAGCGGGCACGCAAAGCACAGTGCCGACAGCATCGAATACGCACACAGCTGTGCAACAAGAAGACCAAATAGCCTGATAGATCGCACTGTTTTTGGCGCCAATGAAACGCTAATTCTTCGCATCCCAGCCATAAGCCTGCCCCCAAATACATACTGTTAGTATGTATTTAATGACTTGAAAAGGGCAGCCGTGGCTACCCTCACAAATCAATTACATACCGTTGGTATCTATATTACCACCCGGCACGGTTCCATACGTCCCAAATCTGGGCCGTTGTCTGGAGCACTTCATTACCCAAATCAAGCCCCACCGCGGCCGCCATCTGCGCCAAACATTGTGCGCGAGCAAGCATTCGCTCCTTGGGCTCGAGCGGACGGAACAATGGCAGCAGCCAAAGATTCGCTAACAACGATACGGCCTCCGCTGCTTCGCGCGGGCATTCGCACGCAATGGAGCCGTCGGCGATGCCCTCCTCGATTACTGGCAAGAGATTGCCATCGGCCGACTCGTCAAACGAACCTTGGTACTGCATCGCCAGCAGCCGCGAGCTTTTTACCGGATCTGCCGCAGGATGCATGCGAGTCCATAGCTCGATTTGCGGAACGACGGACTCGGGCGCATAAAGTCGTTTGAGCTTTTGAGCTCCCGTCATATTGCCAGCACCGAGTGTCGCGCGACGGTGCTCAGCAATCGGAGCCGTTGCCCGATCAAATGCGGCGTTGAAAATCTCCTCTTTGCTCTTAAAGTGATGATAGACAGCACCCTTGGTCATGCCATCGAGGCGGTCGACGATGTCTTGAATGCTCGTCCCCTCATAACCCTGTACGCAGAATAGCTCCAGCGCCGCGTCGAGAATCTTCGCGACAGTCTCCTCGGGATATTTATTACGACCCATAATCCGTCCATCCACAACGCAAGTCTTGTGCCTCATTGCAGCATTTTAACGTTGCGGATGGTAGACGGTCGATTCTACACCGCGGCGGGACCGTGTTCGCCAGTACGTATGCGAATAACTTCCTCGACCGGCTCGACCCAGATCTTGCCGTCGCCGACGGCACCGGTGCGAGCGGCGCTGCAGATAATGTCGACAATGCCGTCGACATGCTCATCGGCGCAAATGAGCGTGAACTGCACCTTAGGAATCGTGTTGACAAGCAACTCGTTGCCGCGCACGTATTCCTTCCAGCCATGCTGTGCGCCGCAGCCCTGCACCTGGTTGATAGTCATGCCACGAACATCGGCAGCAAACAGAGCGTCTTTAAGAACCTCAAGCTTCTCGGCACGAACGATCGCCGTAATCTTCTTCATAGTGAATTCCTCTCTTCAAAAAAAGAAATGAATTGTCCCTCACATGGCACGGGGTTTCCAGGTGCCACAGACCAACCTTGTAGATCAGATAAGTGCAACTAACAGGTCTTAGCAGGTTTCCCAAGTGCCGCAGATCGGCCTGAAAGAGGAGCGAAGCGTACTTAAGTACGTGAGCGACGATTGAACGGCAAGGTGCGGTACTTGGGGAAGCTGCTAATCGAGTCCCGAGAAGGAGGGGTATGCGCTCTCGCCGTGTTGACTCGCATCCAGGCCCAGCGCCTCGTCGGCCTCGTCCACGCGCAGGCTGCCGCGGAACAGTGCCTTGACCACCGCGACAATCACCAAGTCGAGCACCAGCACAATAGCGACCGTCACCACAATGCCCAGGATCTGCGAGATGAGCAGCGACACGTCGCCCGTGTAGAACAGGCCGCCCTTACCGGTCCACGAGAGCTCCGGCACACAAAACAGACCCGTGAGCACGCCGCCCAAGATGCCGCCGATGCCGTGGCAACCGAACGCGTCGAGCGCATCGTCGTAGCCGAACTTGGTCTTAAGATGGCTGATGGCCAGGTAGCAGACGGGCGATACGATCAGGCCCATAACCAGCGCTGCCCACGGCTCGACAAAGCCCGCGCCGGGCGTGACCACCACAAGTCCCGCAACCAGACCGGTGTTGGCGCCCACCAGCGTGGGGCGACCAGTGTGCACGCGCTCGACGGCAAGCCACGAGACCATGCCCGCCGCGCTGGCCGTCACGGTGTTGAGGATGGCGAGTGCCGCCACGGCGTCGGCCTTAAACTCGCTGCCGCCGTTAAAGCCAAACCAGCCAAACCAAAGCAGGCCGGCGCCCAGCGCTACAAACGGCACGTTATGCGGACGATAGCTCACCATGCCAAAACCACGACGACGGCCGAGCATTAAGCAGAGAATCAGGCCCGTAAGACCGGACGAAATGTGCACCACGTCGCCGCCGGCAAAGTCGAGTGCGCCGATAATGTCACCGATAAAGGAGCCCTCGCCGCCCCAAACCATGTGGGCAAGCGGCGCATAGACCACAAGCAGCCAAATGCCCAGGAAGGCCGTCATGGCACCAAACTTAACGCGGCCGGCCAGGCTGCCCGTGACGATAGCAGCAGTGATCATGGCAAATGCCATCTGAAAGGCGATGTTGATGATCTGAGGGTAGACGGCGCCGTCAGTGGCATTGCCCTCGGCCGCCTGCAGCACCTGGTTGAGCACCGGAAGGCACAGTAGCTGGTCAAGGCCTCCAATAAACGGGCTGGAACCGTCGCCGCCGTAGGCCAGCGACCAGCCGGCAACAATCCACAGCACGCCAACCAGGCCAATGGCGCCAAAGCACATGAGCATGGTGTTGATGACATTTTTGCGCCTGGACAGGCCGCCATAGAAAAACGCCAGACCCGGTGTCATTAAAAACACGAGCATGGTGCAGATGAGCATAAACGTTGTCGATCCCGTATCGTACATTCGCTCCCCCTTGATCGCATGAACGTTGTCGGCGCCCATAATGCGGCCGAGGGGCAACTGGTGTAGACCAGATACGGCGTTGTTAAACGCTGCGTTGTCGAATGGAAACGGTGCCGCAATCTTGGAAACGGCACGGCAACGGACGCGAAACGGACGGGAAATACGCGAGCAAGGGAGCCGTGAGCACGCCCATCCCGGCTAGCGCCGAAACAGCTCGCGGGCGCGGTCGCGGAGATTAGTTGCTCGAATGACACCTTCGTAGCGATTGATGCGCAGACGCGGGAAGGCATTGAAAAAGCGCAGGTCGCGGCGGCTGAGCGACACGCTCGGCACCGGACGGCTCATGCGCTTGCCGGCAAGGCGACGACTGAACGACGGACGCGGCATGCTCGGCGCGGCATCGGCCACGCGGCGGGCAGCGAGCGCCAGGCCGCGAGCACCATCCGCGATAAACGTCGGCATCGAAGCCTTCTCGCGCAGGGCATCGAGCGTCGCATCGCCCAGCTCCGCCAGCCACGCGTTAACGGCACGGCTGCGGATGTGCGTCTGTGCCACCGAGTCAATCGTCGAATCGGGAATGCGCTCAAGCATTGAGTCCGAGGCATCGGCAAGCGACTCATTAATGCGGTCGGCAAGGTCGGCCCGGACGCGCTCCAGCTGATCAGACAGACGCCGCCAGCTCGCCAACGAGCACACCGCGTCGACCATCATCGCGACCGCGACGATAACCGCGGACAGCCGCACAATCAGCACCGGCAGATGGCCGAGCAGCCCCAGCAATGCCGGCTCCACCAAGCGGCAAATGCACAGCGCGCCCAAGCCAAACGCACAGGCCCAGTACAGGCAGATGCGTCCGTGCAGGTTAAACGGCAGGTGTGAGTAATCCCAAAAGCGCGCGCCTGTTGTTTTTTCCAATAGAAGGCCCACACTGTACTCGATTACGCTGCATACAAGCGCCGCGGCGACAAACTGGCTCGAGGCATCTGGAATCCCGCGCAGCAAAAGCCAGCAGGCTATGCCGCCCACACCATAGATAGGGCAACACGGCCCCAGCAAAAAGCCACTGTTGGCAAATCGTCCGTGATTGAGCATGGCGCAAACCGTCGACTCCCACGCCCAGCCGCAAAACCCGTAAAAGGCAAACGAGAGCACCAGTGCCGAGAGTGGACAGGCGGCAAGCGTCGCGCCGCCAAAAGCCATGTCGATCGCGGTTCCCACCGTCTACCCTCTCCTCTTTTCGTTCGATTCGCTGCTCACGTCATCGTCCGCCTCGTCCTTGCGCCGCAGACGGCCGGCGACCGTCTCGCGCAGTGCGCACCATTTATCCGCCAGGCACACAATCCATGCCTCACGACACGTCGGCGGCACCGGTACCAGCGGAAACATATGCCGTACGATAATATTCCGCTCGCGCGGCGTCAGCTCAAAATCTTCCTCCGCACGCGCCAGGGCAAAAAACGGGTGACGAAAGCCATGCAGTCGATGGCTTGGGTCGGGATCGTGCCAGTCATAGAGAAAGTAATCGTGCAGCAGGGCCCCGCGCAGCAGCGAGGCGCGGTCGATCGAAATGCCAGCACGGCCCAAGCGCTCGGCAAAGGACAGACTTGCCCGCGCTACCGAGGTCACATGTGTATAGACCGTCACATCGCCATGTTGGATAAACTCATGTGTCAGGCCCAAGCGGCCCGTCTGGGCAAGCTGACGGGCGGCATCGTCGACCTCGCGCGCGATTTTCTCGGCACGAACGGTATCGGACATGCTGCCCCCTTCCAGCGGCTCACGGCGGCAAGCCACGGCCTGCACACATTGAATAAAATCATCATCGAATTTACCAGTATGGCATCGGACAAAACGTTTTGCCCCGCCAGTTGGCGAATTACCGCGCCGCCGTCACATATCAAACGCCAAAATGTGCGAGACTGTCTTGTGCAATTGTGCCGGCCGAGGGAGTGCCGGCGCTCGATTCGCATGGAGTAACCCACAACGATGCTGCTTACGCAAACGACAACGCCCGAGGACGTCAAGGCTCTCGACCGCGCCGAGCTTCCGCTGCTCTGCGGCGAGATCCGCCAGGCAATCCTCGAAAGCTCTGCCGCCATCGGCGGGCACGTTGCCCCCAACCTGGGCGTCGTTGAGCTCACGGTTGCGCTTCATCGCGTGTTTAACTCCCCCATCGACAAGATTGTCTTTGACGTTTCGCACCAGACCTACGCCCACAAGGCGCTGACGGGGCGCGCGTACACTTATATCGATCCGGAGCGTTATGGCGAGGCTTCTGGCTTTGCCAATCCCGACGAGTCCGAGCACGACCTGTTCGCCATGGGCCATACCTCCACGTCGGTGAGCCTGGGCTGCGGCCTGGCGCACGCTCGTGACCTGGCGGGTGATGCGTACAACGTCATCACCATCATTGGCGACGGCTCGCTTTCGGGCGGCCTGGCGTTTGAGGGCTTTAACAATGCCGCCAATCTCGACAGCAACCTGATCATCATCGTCAATGACAACGACCAGTCCATTGCCGAGAACCACGGTGGTCTGTATCGCAATCTGGCCGAGCTGCGCGCCAGCAACGGCACCTGTGAGCGCAACGTTTTCCGCGCGATGGGGCTCGACTATCGCTACTTAGACGCCGGCAACGATGTGTTGGCCCTGGTCGACACGCTGCAGGAGCTGCGCGATATCGATCATCCCATCGTGCTGCACGTCTCCACCGCAAAGGGCAAGGGCTTTGAGCCAGCCCAGAGCGACCCCGAGCGCTGGCATCATGTGGGTCCGTTTGACATGGCGACTGGGCGCAAGCTCTGCCCGGGCCATCCGAGCGAGCCTGCGCCGCGCACCTATGCCGACATTACGGGCGAGGCCCTGAGCGCCGCCATCGAGCACGATCCGCAGGTCGTGGGCATCACGGCCGCCACGCCCTACATCATGGGCTTTACACCCGAGCTTCGCACCGCGGCAGGCAAGCAGTTTGTCGACGTGGGCATTGCCGAGGAACACGCCGTCACCTTTGCCACCGCGCTCGCCAGCGCCGGTGCCAAGCCGGTCTTTGGCGTGTACGGCACGTTTTTGCAGCGCGCCTACGACGAACTGTGGCACGACCTGTGCCTCAACGACGCCCCCGCAACCATCCTGGTGTTTGGCGCGTCGATCTTTGGCACCACGTCCGAGACGCACCTTTCGTTCTTTGATATTTCCATGCTGGGCGGTCTTCCCAACATGCACTACTTGGCGCCGGCCTGCATGGAGGAATATCTGTCCATGCTGAGCTGGTCGCTCGACCACCGCGAGCATCCCGTGGCGATTCGCGTGCCGGGCATTGGCTTGGTAAGCCGCCCCGACTTGGCGCCTGCCGAGGACGCCGATTACGGCGCCGTTCGTTACAACGTGGTGCGCCAGGGTCGCGACGTGGCCGTGCTCGCGCTTGGCGATTTCTTTGAGCTGGGCGAGCGCGTAGCAAACCGCTTGGCTGCCGAGTACGGTATCGAGGCCACGCTCGTCAACCCGCGCTTTGCAACCGAGCTTGACCGTGAGTTCCTCGACAGCCTTACCGCCGAGCATCGCGTTGTCGTCACCCTCGAGGACGGCATCTTGGACGGCGGCTGGGGCGAGCGCGTGGCATGTTATCTGGCATGCACGCCGTTGCGCACGCGCACCTTCGGCATTGCCAAGGGCTTCCCCGACCGCTACGACCCCAACGAGCTGCTCGCGCAGAACGGCATGGCGGTCGAGAACATGGCCGCCGAAGCCGTAAGGCTGCTCAACGAGTAAAAAACCTCCGCAAGGGAAGCACCCCTGCGGAGGTTTTTATTTTCGCGACGCGATTATCTCAATCTGTAACATCCATGGCCCGAATTCCCGTCTAACTGTTACAGATCTAGACAAGACGTCTTAGTCCCTGACCTTTGTCTCAATCTGTAACAGATAGAGACCTTTTGTCCGTCCAGATGTTACAGATTGAGACATTCGAATCCCCCTAAGGAGATAATCTCGATCTGTAACAGTTACTCGGTAACAGTTACTCGGCAAAAACGGCTGCAGATGTTACAGATCGAGACAAAGCAGCAAGGCAATTAGCGGTAGCTGTTCTTGAGGATTTCGACGACGTCGGGGTCGGTCAGCTTTACGGGGTCGTGGCTAAACAGGACGCCGTTGGTCGTCAGAGCGTTGTGCGCGATGGCCGGCAGCTCTTCGACCGTAATCCCCCACTCGCTCATGGCGAGGTCTGCCACATGGCAAGCCTCCATCAGGCGCGTGAGCTCAACCACAAAATCGTGCGGATCATCCGCGGCGGCATTACCCATCAGACGCGCCATGTCGATATAGCGCTCGGGTGCGGCACCGTGATCGATCATCCACGTGTGATAGGCACGGGCGATCATAATGAGGCCGGCGCCGTGCGGCAGGTCGTGATGATGCGCACTCATGCCATGTTCAAGACCATGCGAGCCCGTGGTGTCCGAGGCATCCATGGCATAACCGCCGAGCGTGTTGGCAAACGCAAGGCCCGAGCGCGCCTCCAAGTCATCGCCATTATTGACGCACGTAGGCAGCGCCGCGGCGGCACGGCGGATGCCTTCGCGACAAACCATGTCACCCATGGGCGTGTTGGTATTTGAGATGTAGCACTCAACGCAATGGAACAGGGCGTCGAATCCCTGATAGGCGGTCAGACGCGCCGGGACGCTCACCATGAGCTCGGGATCAACGATCGAAAGCACCGGAAACAGGCGCGGATCGCCCAGGCGAAGCTTCTCGTCATTGTCTTCGCAGGACAGGACACCGCCCGCATCGACCTCGGAGCCGGTACCCGCCGTGGTGGTCACGCAAACAAGCGGCAGCGGATCGTTGGGGATGGGCAGGCCGAGCGCAGTGCCACCATTCACAAAGTCCCAGATGTCACCGGGGCATTCGTTGCCCTCGGCATCGGCGTGCGGGTTGGCCGCCACCGCGCAGATCCCCTTGCTGCCGTCCATGACCGAGCCGCCGCCAAGCGCCAGCACAAAATCACAGCTATGAGTACGCGCCATCCAGCCACCTGCGTTGACGGTCTCGCGCAGCGGATTGGGCTCAATGCGATCGAACAGCTCATGCGCCACGCCGGCGCGTTCGAGCTCGGCCTCCAAACGTCCCAGATATCCAAAGCGCTTGACCGAGTTGCCGCCGGTGGTAACGATGAGCGCTTTGGTGCCAGGCAGCTTCTGCGCGCCCAGCTCGCCCAACTTGCCCGTGCCAAACAGCACCTTGGTCGGCGCGAAAAACGAATAACCGTTCATACGCGATCTCCTTACTTATATACGCGTCACGCTGCCGCCATTATAGCGACCGCCGCGAGCGATCATGCCGTCGC
The DNA here is from genome assembly GCA_959023295.1 of uncultured Collinsella sp. Classification (GTDB taxonomy): domain Bacteria; phylum Actinomycetota; class Coriobacteriia; order Coriobacteriales; family Coriobacteriaceae; genus Collinsella. The sequence goes on from CAUFBM010000004.1 coordinate 85,953, forward strand.
AAAACGCTTTCTTAACTGCAATAACTGACGTTTACCCAGATAAAACCTGCCAAAATAAACCTGTCCCTTTTTGGTAGGTAGAATTACCCATAAGGTAAGTATGTTTCTGAGTTATTTCGTGTTGACCCATTTGAGCGCGATAGGGTATAACTCTACTCAACCGCTAGGGATTTTATTGAGAAAGGTGTTCTACCATGAGCAAGAACCTCTCCCAGCAGGTCGTTCTCGACCGCCGCGGCTTTGTCGCCGCCACCTTCGCAACCGTCGCCGGCCTTGGTCTTGCCGGCTGCTCCGACACCAGCGCCGAGGCCGACAAGGGTTCCGCCGCCGGCTCCTCCAAGGGCTCCGAGGATACCGAGGTTTCCGCTACGCTCGATGCCAAGGCATTCGACAAGCTCGTCGACAACGGCCCCAAAGCCGACGACGATGCCATCGCCGCCAGCACCTGGGCCACGGCCGTCAAGGACGCCGGCGTCTTTAAGATCGGTGGCGTTCAGACCTCCACGCTCTTCTCCCTCCTCAACGAGAAAGACGGTCAGACCCGCGGCTTCGATGCCGGTATCGCACAGCTCCTGTCCAACTACATTCTGGGCGAGAACAAGGTCGAGATCACCCAGGTGACCTCGGACACGCGCGAGTCTGTCCTGCAGAACGGCCAGGTCGACGCCGTCTTTGCCACCTACACCATCACTGACGAGCGCAAGAAGCTCGTCTCCTTCGCCGGCCCCTACTACTACACGCAGCAGGCCATCCTGGTGCTCGCCGATAACGACGACATCAAGAGCGTCGACGACCTGGCCGACAAGAACGTCGCCGTCCAGTCCGGCTCCAACGGCCCCGCCATCCTGGAGGAGTTCGTTCCCAAGGCCAGCCAGCAGGAGTTCAAGACCGACGAGGAGGCCCGCCAGGCACTCCAGCAGGGTCGCGTTGATGCCTACGTCATCGATAACAACATGCAGCAGAGCGCCCTGGTCCGCGAGCCCGGCAAGTACAAGATCGCCGGCAAGCCCTTCGGCAGCAAGGAGCCCTACGGCATCGGCCTGCCGCTCGATTCCGACGGCGTCGCCTTTGTCAACGACTTCCTTAAGAAGATCGAGGACGACGGCACCTGGACTGAGCTGTGGCAGATCTGCATCGGCGACCGTACGGGCGACACCAATGTTCCCGAGCTGCCCGAGATCGGCGCCTAGGCAGCGAGCCTGGTAACGACCGCAACGAAACCATACGGAAACGCATGATGCGCTTTATTGCGGTAAACTGTTTCCTCACTGAGTTGTCGGGGCTTCCGTACACGCGGGAGCCCCTTTCCTTATCGGCGGGAGGTCCGCATGAGTCTCTCCGAGCTCTGGTCGCTCTATGGCCAGAACTATATCGACGCGCTGCTAGCAACCTGGGGCATGACGCTTGAGTCGTTTGTCATCGCCATGGTGCTGGCCGTCGCCGTCACCGTGATGCGCGTGTCGCCGCTCAAGCCGCTGCGCGTCTTTGGCGACCTGTATGTCCAGGTCTTCCGTAACATCCCCGGCATCGCACTGCTCATCATCGTCGTCTATGCGCTGCCGCCGCTCAAGGTCGTTCTGCCCTACCGCACCTGCGTTATCGTCGCCACGGTCCTTTTGGGCTCGGCCTTTGGCTCCGAGAACTTTATGAGCGGCATCAACACCGTCGGCGTCGGTCAGGTGGAAGCCGCCCGCTCGCTCGGCATGAGCTTCAGCCGTATCCTCGCCAAGATCGTGATTCCGCAGGCGCTGCGCTCGAGCGTGCTACCCATGACCAACCTCTTTATCGCCGTCATGCTCACCACCGCGCTCGGCAGTCAGGTGCCGCTTAAGCCGCAGGAACTCACCGGCGTGGTGAGCTACATCAACACGCGCTCGCTCGGCGGCGTCGCCGCGTTCTTTATCTCGGCGCTCGGCTACCTGGGCACGGCCTTTGTGGTGAGCCACATTGGCAACTACATCGATAAGAAGGTGAGGATCCTCCGATGAGCAAGCATTCCTCCCCTGCACTCACCATGCGCGATGCGCTCTACGAGGCTCCCGGCCCCAAGATGCGCGCCAAGATTCGCATCGGCACCGCCATTTCGCTCGTTGCCGTGGCCGCGCTCATCGCTCTGGTACTGCAGCGCTTTTATGTGACCGGCCAGCTTTCGGTCCACTATTGGTATTTCTTTACGCACCTCACCACCTGGAAGTTCTTGCTTGCCGGCTTTGAGGGCACCGTTAAAGTCGCACTCACCGCCGGCGTCATTGCGCTGGTACTGGGCTTAGCCCTTATGCTCGGCCGCACCAGCGGCATCAATCCGCTGCAGCTGGTCTGCCGCGTGCTCACCGATTTCTTCCGCGGCGTGCCGAGCCTGCTGTTCATCTACTTCTTCTTTTTGGTGCTGCCCCAGTACAAGATCGCACTGCCGTCGTTTTGGATGCTCACGCTTCCCGTCGCGCTTGCTGCAGCCGGTGTACTTGCCGAGATCTTCCGCGCCGGCGTCAACGCCGTGCCGCGCGGTCAGGTCGAGGCAGCCCAGGCACTCGGTCTCTCCAAAGCTAAAATCACCTTTAAAATCGTGTTGCCGCAGGCTATTCGGTTTATCATTCCGTCCTTGATTTCGCAGCTTGTGGTCGTAGTCAAGGACACCACCGTTGCCTACGTGGTGAGCTACCCCGACCTCATGCAAAACGCCCGCGTGCTCATTACCAACTACGACGCCCTCGTGTCGGTCTACCTGGTTATCGCGGTCATCTACATCCTCATCAACGTCGCGATCAACAAGGCCGCCGTCTACGTTTCGCACAAGACCGGCGCGACCATCATCCGCTAACGCTTTACCATTTCGAGTCATAAGGAGCCGAGCACCATGGCACAGAGCACCTCTTCCACCGGCAATCAGCCGCTGATCGAGCTCAGACACGTCGATAAGCACTATGGCGATCTGCACGTCCTCAACGACATCAATCTCTCGGTCGACCGCGGCGAGGTCGTCGTTGTGATCGGTCCCTCGGGCTCGGGCAAGTCGACCATGTGCCGCACCATCAACCGCCTGGAAACCATCGATTCGGGCGAGATCCTCATCGAGGGCGAGCCCCTGCCGCAAGAAGGCAAGGATCTTGCCCGCATGCGCGCCGAGCTGGGCATGGTGTTTCAGCAGTTCAACCTGTTTGCACATATGACGGTGCTGCAGAACGTCATGCTGGGACCGGTCGATGTGCTGGGTGTCTCCAAGGACGAGGCCCGCGAGCGCGCCATGGACCTGCTGGGCCGCGTGGGCGTTGCCGAGCAGGCCGATAAGGTGCCCGCACAGCTCTCGGGCGGCCAGCAGCAGCGCGTAGCCATCGCCCGCTCGCTTGCCATGCAACCCAAGGCCATGCTTTTTGACGAGCCCACGAGCGCCCTTGACCCTGAGATGATCAACGAGGTGCTCGAGGTCATGGTGCGCTTGGCCCAGCAGGGCATGACGATGATCGTCATTACACACGAGATGAACTTTGCCCGCCGCGTGGCCGATCGCGTCGTCTTTATGGCCGACGGCCAGATCGTGGAAACCGGCACGCCCGACGATTTCTTCGACCATCCCCAGACCAAGCGCGCCCAGGACTTCCTCAACTCCATCAAGGGCCACTAACCAGCCTCCCCGTGGGACAAATACATTGAAAGTGTTGTCCTACGTCTCTCATGCGCCCTGTCACCTTCAGATTCGAAAGCAGCACCTATGATCGGAACCCATACTTCCTCGTCCTATACCCCGCACGTCGACGTTGCCCCCGCCGACCGTCCGCTCATCCTGGTGGCGCCGCGCTGGGAAGAGGCGAAACCGTTTTTAAGCGAAACGCTCTCCCCCAACGAGGAAATCGCAAGTGTCTTTGTCGATGCCATCCTTGCCGCCGGCGGTCTGCCGCTGCAGATGTCCATCACCGAGGACATTGAGGTTATCCGTCATTACGTCGATATCGCCGACGGCATCGCCATTCCCGGCGGCCCGGACGTCAACCCCAAGCACTGGGGCGATGATCGACCCTACGACCCCACCCTCTGCTGCGAGATTCGCGATAGCTTTGAGTTTAAGCTGGTCGGCGAGGTGCTCCGTGCCAAAAAGCCGCTCTTTACCACCTGCCGCGGCACGCAGTTGCTCAATGTCGCCACTGGCGGCACCCTGTGCATGGACGTGCCGAGCCTGGGTGCGCGCGAGGGCCGCACGCAGTGGCGCCATACCCACGTGCTCAACGATCCCGTGCATCCTGTCGAGGTCATGCCGGGCTCGCTGCTGGAGCGCGCACTTGGCGGGCACAGACTGATCCAGACCAACTCGGCACATCACTGCTGCGTCGACCGTCTAGGTAAGAGCACGCGCTTGGTCGCCAAGGCAACCGACGGCGTTCCCGAGTGCATCGAAGTCGAAGGCCAGCCTTTCTGCCTGGGCGTGCAATGGCACCCTGAGTACACGTGGAAGACGCTCGAGACCGACTTTAACCTGTGGAAGTCGTTTGTCGAGGCAGCGGCAAAGGTTAAGCTTGCCCGCTAGCTCGCGAATCACACAGACCTAAACCTTCCATGCCAGGGGGGGGCGGACACCAGCCACGGTGCCCGCCCCCTGTATTTGGTATGCTCGGTATGATTTTCCCTCACAAACAATCAAAGAAATCTCGACCGCAATCGGTCGACGGTAAAGCAAATGGCAAAAACGCTTGCTACGTTTATTAGGCAGTCAATTAGAATCGAAATGCATTGACTATTCCCCAACGGGGTCACGCCACAAATCCACATGAGCATCGAGGCTGGAAGCGGAAGCATGGAATTGGTCCCGAGCTGTATGTAGATCGCTACGACGTTGACAAGCAACAGCATGCCAATCGGACCGAAGCCGGACCCAAAATAGGAAACAACGATCACGCAAGAGACCACGTATGCAAGGCAGACGACACTCGCCAGAAGAAGTCGATAGCAAAATACATGCAAGTTGAAATACTGCTGAGCATCCAAAACGATCGCGCAGTTAAGACAGTACAAAACGACACTCGTCAGGATAAACGCGCCCAAAAGGGCAAAAGAAGACAGCACCACTCGCGCAACGATAGCGCACACACGCTTCCCTCCCCGAGCCTCCGACAGCCCCCACGGTTCCTCAATAAAGTCCGAACTGACAAAGCGCGGCACAATGCAAGCCGCGATGAACGGAAAGAACAATGCATGAGCCAACGGAGCCACGTTGAACAGCAGGCCGCGAAAAACCTCTGCATTACCAAATAGAAGGGCATCCTCTGCCGATAGCCGAAGCGTCGGGTCTGGGAAAAAGCCCAAGAAGCTGTTCTCACGGAGGCTACAGAACCACATCGGGAAAGAATTAAGCTGCAATACCACCATGCACGCATAAATTACCAGGATTAAGGCGTACGCCCATTTGCTCACATGCTTCAATTCTGACTGGAGAAGTCTTTTAATCTGACGAGCCATTGAGAACACCCCCAGCGCGAAAGCTCAAGAGAGCGTAAATCAATACCGATAGACAGCTCGCTGCCACGCCATACCCCAGAAGCGTCAACTGCCCCATATCGCTATACCCAAGGGCACATCCGACTCCAAGGTACGGCCCCGGAAGAAAGAAGACCCATCGCAAGGACGGTATGGGCGTCTGAAGGTAAGTTCCGTAGAGCGTCAAGCTCATGACAAATCCGATTATTACCACAGCCCCGCTCAATACAGCGCTGCCTGTAATCCGATAGATGGTCACCGTCTCCAACGCAACTGATATCACCAATACGGCGTTGATTATCGTCGCAGGCAAAAATGCTGCCAGCATGCTATGCGCATAGTTTTGCCCTCCACGTGTTATCGCTATTGCAAACAGAAGAAGGCAAAGCGCACTATATGTTGCGCCGATTATTAAAGCAGACGAAAGTACATGTGCCAGAGCCCCATTAAAACGGGTGAGACCTCTTGCTGAAGAAATTCGGTATCCCTCTTTATAGCCATGCTCCTGTAAAAGCACCAAACAAACGATGAGTGGAACGAACAGGGATGTACCGGCAAAAGCGCTGCGCGCAAGGGACTCATCAGGCGCAGAAGGATCGATTGCATTCCAGAGGAAACCAATATCCTCCCCACAAACGCCATAGCTAAAGGCGAGCAACGTTGTTCCGTTTTTTAGAAAGATGCCGAAGAGAAGGCCGAACGCCAGCATAAGCGCAAGACCAAACTTCGCCGGAAATATCCTGTGCAAACGCATCATATCTGCCTTTATGGGATGGATCGCCCGCTTCATAGCGAGACCGCCTTCATCAAGCGCCTGTAATACTCTTTTAGGGATGGCGCCTCATCCCTTATGACGTCCATCGATTCCTTTTTCAGCAGTTCGCCGTCATGAAGAAACAGGCAGCTTGTTGCAACCGATGCCAGCTCATCCAAATCATGACTAGAGATGAGCATGGTCTTACCCTGCTCTCGATTCAATCGACCGATAAGGGCCCATATACTCTCGATGCCCAGCGGGTCCAACCCGTTTGCTGGCTCATCAAAAATAAGCAGATCAGTGTCACCCAACAAAGCTGTAGCTATATCCAGCCGCCGTTTCATTCCCAGAGAAAAACTGCTCACGCTCTTTTTCTCATCGGCATCCAGCCCGACTAGGCTCAAAACGCGAGGAATCTCACGCTTCTCATCAAGCCCCCATTCCGCACATCGGATTTGAAGATTCTCAACCGCACTGAGAGATTGGTATGCTCCACTGGAATCTGGTACATAGCCGACACGCGTCCGCATCAGGCTCAGCTCTTTTTTTGATTTGCCTCCGAAGAGTTCCACGCTTCCCGACGATGGCTCACAGAGGCCCAGCACTATTTTAATAAGCGTGCTTTTGCCCGCCCCGTTTGCGCCAACAAGGGCGCAAAGCTCAGACTGATCTACCTCGAAGGAAACGTCATGCAACACACGCCGTTTTCCATAGCGCTTCGACACCTTCGATAGCTTTATCGCTGATGCGTTCATATCGTTCCTCCTTTCTTTTATCGTTCATTCTTGCAGTTATTGTTTGTCGATAACTGATATTTGTCAAGATAATTAATAAAGAAAGGGCCCGTGTTAGACACGGGCCCCATCGCACTGATATTTCGTTTTAGCTGTTCACTTTATGCTACTCGTCGCTCAAATCGACAGCGAAGACTGATGTCGGAAGTGACGCCTCGTTGCCTCCGCCATCCCGCATCTGCCTCACGACATTTTTTGCGCGTTCGACAATAAGCTCCTCAAGCTCTTTCTCGCTCACGCGCTGAATAATATCTCCCGGTTGACAATCAAGCTCATCACAGATTTCGAGAAGCGTCTTAAGGCGAATAGCTTTTATCTTTCCGTTTCTAAGCTTTGAAATATTAGCCGGAGTATGCCCCGTCGCCCGAATCAGATCAGCACTGGTCTTTCCGGTCTTAAGCAGCTGCGTCTCAAGCTCGATGATGAGATAGCTCATGTTTCCTCCTACACAAGCTCGTCAGACTGCTCTTGGAGCAGCGAAGCATAACTCCAGATCGCCGAGATAAACAAACAGACAACTGCGCCGATAAACGACCCCGCATCAAAGGTAGCGCCTTGGCAAATCTCAATAACGAAGGAATGAGGCACGATGTAAAGCTCCAGTCCGCCAATGGTGAGATTGACTGATCCATAGGCACCAACAAGCGAAACCGCGGCGTTAACAGCAAAGGCAAGCGCGAGAACACGGATAAGCCGCACATGCGTCTTGGTAAAGGGCGAGACGCCTCGCGAGATGTTACGGCTGATCCCGCACAAAACGACAAGCGAAATACCCACGACGAGTGCCAGGCACAGCCCGCTTGGGATAACGATGCTCCCGCCATCGAGAAGCGTCACGACACCGAAAGAATCGACAGAAACAACGTTTGCAACCGCATACCAGATCACGTAAACAACCAACGCGGCAAAAGCGACGAGCATCCCTGCAAAAACGGTTGCCATGCAAAAACCAAGCTTCCTGATTTTTTCGCCCGCCTTGGCCATACGCTGAACGCTGTTGGACATACACTCACCCTCATCGACTCTATCGTTATTCGAACAGTTTATCGAACAACGATATGGATTGCATGCGGAAAGCCCCGCCAGTGCGCATAGGCCATTCACTAATCAGAAGAGATGAGCGTGGATTTTTGGACACGTATCGAACGAGCGTGGATAATCTCCCACTTTGAGGCCGCCACCGGGCCTAAAACGGGAGATTATCCACGCTCATAGTCATCAAGGCTCACAGCCTCTTACTCGGCCGCCTCGCGCAGGGCCGACATCGTAGCCGCATATTGCTGCTGCAACGCATGCATTCCCTCGCGAGCGCCGTCAACGGCATCGGCGCCGCGCAGCGCTTCGGTCACCACGACCGCCGGCTCGTACAGATTATCGAATCCCAGGTTCTGGCTCACGCCCTTGAGCGTGTGCGCTGCCATAAACGCACCTTCGGCGTCTCCTGCCGCCATGGCGGCCTCCAGCTTGTCCATGCTCTCGTCATCCAAAAACTTGAGGGCAAAGCGGGCAAGCATTTCCTCGCCCATCAGCCGAGCGCACGCGTCATCATAATTAGCGCCGATCTTCTCATACGCCTCACGCATGGAAATCATGGATTAAAACTCCTTTGGTCAAACTAAATCGTGGGAAACGCGACAACGTCGGCGGGGCGTGCCAACGTCTCGGCAATACGGTCTTGCACCTCGAGCAGGCAATCGAGCAGCAGCGGGTTAAAGGTGCCGCACTTACCGTCCAGGATCATCTGGATCGCCTCCTCGTGCGGGATAGCGTCCTTGTACACGCGCACGCTCGTCAGTGCATCGTACACGTCAGCCACCGAAACCACCTGCGCGGCGATGGGAATTTCGTCGCCCTTAAGGCCATCGGGATAACCCTTGCCGTCCCAGCGCTCGTGATGCCAACGCGCAATCTGGTACGCATATTCCATAAGCGCATTGCCGACGTGATGGCGGCCCAGCTCAAGCAACATGTCGGCGCCAATCGTGGTATGCGTCTTCATAATCTCGAATTCCTCGGGCGTGAGGCGCCCGGGCTTGTTGAGGATCGCATCGTCAATCGACATCTTGCCGATATCGTGCAGCGCCGAAGCCAGGGCGATCGTGGAGCGTTCCTCATTGTCGAGGGAGATCGTGCCGCTACGCTGGACCAGATAGCCAAGCAGCAGCTCGGTCAGCTTTTCGATGTTCGTAACGTGCCTACCGCTCTCGCCGTTGCGAAGCTCCATGACGCCGGCCATGATGTCGATGAGCATGCGACTGTTCTTGACGCGCTCGTTGTACTGTTGGGACAGCAGGTTCGTCAGGCGGCGCTGTTTGGCGTACAGGCGGATGGTGTTGCTTACGCGGCGGCGCACGACACGGGAGTCAAACGGGCGGTTGATATGGTCTGAGGCGCCCAGCTCGTACGCGCGCAGAACCGCATCATCGGAATCTTCGCTCGAAATCATGATGACAGGCAGATTATCGATACCCGATCGGCGCGACAGATCGGCCAGCACCTCAAAGCCGCTTATGCCCGGCATCACAATGTCCAGCAGCACGAGCGACAACTCATCGCCATAGCGGTCGACCATGTCGAGCGCCGCACGACCGTTATCGGCCTCGAGGATGCAATGCTCGTCCTTGAGCATCTCGCTGAGAATGGCTCGGTTCATCTCGGAGTCATCGGCGATAAGCACCAAAGGCTTTTCGCTTTGGAAGGCCTCGATGGAATCGGCATCGGTCACGACCGTACCGGCTTTTGCCTTAGCGCGGCTCAGTAACTGAGCAGCGCGGCCAACGCCCTCATCGACCGTCTCGCCATGAATGCGAACGCCACCAACACATGCCGTCAAGCTCACGTACTCATGGCCCGGAATAATCGTGGAATGAACGGCATCGGACACCTGATGCAGGCGACGGGTGAAGTCATCGGAGGGAATATTGGGCATGACAACCACAAACTTGTCGCAGCCATAGCGCACAAGCTCGTCAGTCGAACGGATTCCGCTGCGTATGGCTGTCGCCACAGCACCGAGCGCAAGGTCGCCGGCATGACGGCCACACGTATCGTTGAAGGCCCTAAAATCATCAACGTCGATCATCGCAACGCCGGCATTCATGCGGGCGCTGCGAAGCTTTTCCTCGTAATATCGGCGATTGCGCACGCTCGTCAGCACGTCGGTGTAGACAAGGTCCTCTTCCGCGGCCTCTTGCTCATCAATCGGACGCACCATCAGCAAGACGTGAGGCTCGCCCTCGACCTTCAGAGGGCGTAGACGGGCGCGGTACTCAGTGCCATCATTGAGCAGCTGCTCCGACACCTCATCGGAGTCTGCCAAAGCCTCAAGACTTGAATGACGCAGGCAAGGACACCGATTGCCGGCGAGTAGGCAGTTAGGCTCGTTCTTAATCTGATCGGCCGACAGCAAACGCACCACGGGGTAGGTCTTCGCGACACGGGCGACCTCGGCGGCAGCCTCCTCGTCGGTTAGATTGACCTCGTGATTATTGAGCATATGGGGCCCTTCCTATCGTTACGCACGGCAACGGTGCATATCAATTGGTACAAGGGTAACATCTAACAGCTGAAGGCAAACGCGCGATTATCGTTACATTTTTATGACCTGGCAAACGGCGGTAATGGAGCTGCGGGCGCGCGGTTATGGGCGCATTCGTTAACAATGACGAAACGCTAACAGTCCCTCTCCCCGCAGGTCATCGAGCGTGCTAAAGCTCCAAGACGTCGCGAACGGCGTTTGCCGCCGTAACGGGGCGATCGCGCAGACCGTTATGCGCACCCGGGATCGTCACAAGGGGGCAATCGAGATATTCGGCAGCCGCTCGCGTGCCAGCCTCGCGGGGTGTATCGACCGAAAGCTCGCCCAAAAACACGGCCGACACTGCCTTTGACGCGCGGGCGCGCTCCCAGTCGGGAGCATATGTCATATTTGTTCCGTATTCATTGGCCATAAAGCAACGACCATTGCGTAGGGCATGCTTGGCTTCTGCCTCGGTCGTCCCAGGAGCCTCGGGGTCCAAGTCGCCGAGAGCTCCCAAGAAAAGCCGGAGCGCCCTTGAAACCTTTCCAGCCGCAATCATATCGAGCAAAACCGAAGCTGCGCCCATACCGACGCCTTCGGCCGACACAGCCGGCTCATGCAGAATCGCACGGGCGACGAGATGGGGTTCGGTGCGAAGAAGCTCCAGCGCCACCAACGTACCGGCGCTATGCGCAAGCACATTTGCCGGAGCGCCAACGTGTTCGATCACGGCTTGCAGGTCGGCGGCCTGAGCGGCAAGATCATAGCTGTCGTCTGCCGCATCGCTGCTGTCACCGCAGCCGCGGCGGTCGTAGGCAATTACGCGGTAGTTGCGACTGAGCTCACAAGCGATACCGTCAAAAAATGTGCCGTCGACACAAGCGCCGTGCACGCACACCAAGGCAGTAGCATCAGGTGACACATCCGGGCCGGCATATTCGCGACAGGCAATCGTGGTGCCTGCATTCTCGACCGTAAAATCCATGTTGTGCCCCCATCATCAACGCCCATCCAGTTGCACGTCAGTGCGGTTGGATGGACCCGTATTGCCTTACGCCTTGTTAACAGATTAACTGTACCCGACCCGAGGCTTTTCATGACACGGCATAATGAGCGACGTGAAAAAACGAAACTTGTAAAGCGAGAGCCCGCACCTTGCTTTGGAGCCGATGCTATGCTTAGGCACAATTGTCTTGAGGAGCATATGCCTATGTCTACGTTTTTGAATGCCAGCCCCATCTTTGGGCCCGTTCGCAGCCGTCGCCTTGGCCTCTCGCTCGGCGTCAACATGATGCCGGCCAGCGGCAAAATCTGCACGTTCGACTGCATTTACTGCGAAAACGGCCTCAACGCCGAGCGCCCCTGCCATGAGCCGCACAACACAGCTGCCGTGGTACTCGACGCGCTCGAGGCAAAGCTGCGCGAGATGGCAGCCGAGGGCGAGCTCCCCGATGTGATCACCTTCGCAGGCAACGGCGAGCCCACCGCCGCACCGGAGTTTCCGCAGGCCATCGCCGGCGCCGTCGCGCTGCGCGACGAGCTTGCCCCAAACTCCAAGATCGCCGTGCTCTCCAACGGCACGCGCGCCGACCGCCCCGAGGTGCACGACGCGCTCATGATGGTCGATGACAACATTCTTAAGCTCGATACCGCCGACTCGGCGTTTATCCAGCTGCTCGACCAGCCCGTTGGCCCCTACGACGTTGAGCACCAGATTGAGACGTTCGCAAGCTTTGACGGTCACGTTATTATCCAGACGATCTTTTTGACCGGTGAGTATCTGGGCAAGCCCATCGACAACACCGGCGAGGAGTACGTTGCCCCCTGGCTCGCGGCGCTTGAGCGCATTCGCCCACAAGAAGCGACCATCTACACGGTGGCGCGCGAGACACCAATCGCCGGCCTTGCCAAAGCAGCACCCGAGGCCCTCGACGCCATTGCCGCGCGCGCGCGTGCCCTCGGCATTCCCTGCCAGGTGAGCTACTAACGCGCAGCTGCCCTGTGAGTGGGCTATACTAGCTGCGAATGAAAGGAAGTTAGCCATGTTTGACAATGGACCCGTGCCCGGCCGCAACGACGCCTGCTGGTGCGGCAGCGGCAAAAAATATAAGAAATGCCATAGCGCCTTCGATGAGCGCCTTGAGCGCTTGTGGGAAGAGGGCTGGGAGGTTCTGCCCCGCACGCTCTACAAGACGCCCGCCGATATCGAGGGCATCAAGCGCTCGGCCGCCATCAACGTGGGCGTGCTCGATTACGTAGGCGAGCACATCGCCGCGGGCATGACCACCAACCAGATCGACCAGATGATCTATGACTACACCGTCGAGCACGGCGGCACGCCGGCCGACCTCAACTATGAGGGCTACCCCAAAAGCGTGTGTACCTCGATCAACGACGTGGTCTGTCACGGCATCCCCTGCGATACGGACGTGCTGCACGAGGGCGACATCATCAACGTGGACTGCTCCACGATCTTAGACGGCTACTTTAGCGACTCGAGCCGCATGTTCTGCATCGGCGAGGTCTCGGCCGAGCGCCAGCGCCTGGTCGACGTCACCCGCGCCAGCGTGGAGGCGGGTCTGGCGGCCGTCAAGCCATGGCTGCCGCTGTCCGTTATGGCCGAGGCCGTGCAAAAAACGGTCGAGGACGCCGGTTTTAGCGTGGTGCGCGAGTACGGCGGACACGGCATCGGTAAGGAGTTCCACGAGGACCCGTTTGTGGGCTTTACCACCGAGGCGCCCGATGTGGACACCATCATGGCCCCGGGCATGGTCTTTACCATCGAGCCCATGGTCAATGCCGGAGCGCCCGACATCAAGATTAGCAAGGGTGACGGTTGGTGCGTGCGCACCAAGGACGGCAGCGATTCGTCCCAGTGCGAGGTACAGCTCGTGGTGACCGAGGACGGCTACGAGCTGCTCAGCTGGTAGCTGTGGATGCGCCGGGCTTTGCGATGGATATGTTAACCATCGCGTAGCCCGGCGTTTTATTTGAACGTTTTGCCTGATACAACCTGCCAAAATAAACCTGTCCCTTTTTGGCAGGTCGAGCGGAGAGGACTGCTTGTGAACATTCTGGTTTTGTTGCCCGTCAACGACCGTCATCGCGCAATTCTTGAGTCGAGCGCTCCGGGCGAGGACTTTATCTACACGAGCGCCGACGCCGCCACGCACGAGCAGGTCGCCGATGCCGACGTGATCCTGGGCAACATCGACCCTGACATGCTCACGGCATGCGAGCATCTCCAGCTGTTGCAATTGCAAACCGCCGGCTATGACGACTACCTTGCCGCCGGCACCGTGCCGGTCGACGCCAAACTGTCTTGCTCGGTGGGCGCCTACGGCCAGGCCGTGAGCGAGCACATGTTTGCCATGGTGCTGTCTATGATGAAGCGCCTGCCCGGCTACCAGGACCTGCAGCGCGAGCATCGCTGGGAGGATTTGGGGCCGGTCACCTCGCTCAAAAACGCCAATGTGCTGGTGCTGGGCGCGGGCGATATCGGTGGCCACTTCGCCACGCTCTGCCGCAACATGGGTGCGCACGTCCGCGGCATCAAGCGCCATCCGCTCGTCTACCCCATTGTGTTTGAGGACATGGACAGCATGGACGCCCTGCCCGAGCGTCTGGCCGAGGCTGACATCGTCGCATCCTTTATGCCCAGCACACCCGAGACCCGCGGCCTGGCGAACGCCGAGTTCTTCGCCGCGATGAAACCGGGCGCCTTCTTTGCCAACGGCGGCCGCGGCGATCTTGTGGTTGCCGACGATCTGGTTGCCGCTCTTGAGTCCGGACACCTTGCCGGTGCCGCGGTCGATGTCACCGACCCTGAGCCACTGCCCGCAACAAGCCCGCTGTGGGATGCGCCCAACATGCTCATCACGCCGCACATCTCGGGCTGGTTCCACCTGGCCGCCACGCTCAACAACGTTGTCGACATCGCAGCGGAGAACCTGCGTCACCTGCAGGCCGGCGAGACCCTGCGCTGCTGGATCGAACACTAATTGTTCCGGCGTTTTACCAAACGCCGGAACCCCTCGACGCTGCGCGCCGCCCAGAGCGACAATTTGTCATTCAAAAGGCAAGGCATGACCAGAAGGTCTATACCTTGCCTTTTTCATGCCAACTTGTTCGCCCTGACATCGCTCGCTGACGCTTGCTCAACCTGCGGTGTCTTAACAATTCTGTCCAGCTGTTGGCATTGCGACATTTGCCCGGATAAAACCTGCCAAAATGAACCTGTCCCTTTTTGGTAGGTTTGGCGCAATGGAGTCAGGTTGGCTTGCGCCATACCGATAGTTCTGTCTGCGACACTCTCGCCAAAGTGATATCAAACATACATCTAGCGTTTTCGACACTTCGCTTATTAGAGCCAGTCCGTCTCCTCGTCATAGCGGTCCGAATAGGCGTTACGCTTGAGTTCTTCAGCACTCGTTGGTCGCGCCTTGGAAACGTCGACCCCTGACTCATGGCAAGCGGCGACGAACAGCTGTAAACCCCGATCAATAAGCTGAGCCCCACGCTCGGCCTTCATTTCTTCGGCTCGCATTTAGAGCTCAACGCTTTCGGCTCCGTTGATGGTTAGGTTTCGCTCGTAGAAGGCGGTGAGGGCGCGGATGGCGTACATCACGTCGCGCACACCGCCGGTCTCGTAGCTCGAGTGCATGGCAAGCTGCGGCAGGCCCACGTCCACAGCATGCATGCTCGCCTGCATATTGGACAGATTGCCGAGCGTGGAGCCGCCGGCCATATCGCTCTTGTTGGCGAAGGCCTGCGTGGGCACGTCGGCGTCATCGCAGATGGCCTGGAACACCGCGCGGCTAAAGGCATCGGTGCAATAGTGCTGGTTGGCTGCCTCCTTGATGACGATACCGCCGTTGAGCACCACCTGGTTGCGGGCGTCGCACTTCTCGGCGTGGTTGGGGTGCACGGCATGTGCATTGTCGCAACTTACAAGCATCGAGGCAGCAAGTGCACGATGGTACGACTCGTCGTCAAAGCCCAGCGAGCCGTTAATGCGGCGCAGTGCATCGGCCAAGAACGTCGACATGGCGCCTTGCTTGGTCTCGGAGCCAACCTCCTCGTTATCAAAGCAGCAAAAGACCGAAACGTCGTGCGCATTCTCGGCACCCAAAAATGCCTGCAGCGAGGTGTAGGCGCAGGCCAGGTCATCGAGCTTGGGCGTCGAGATAAACTCGTCAGCCCAGCCCCAAATGCGCGCATCCTGACGATTGACCAGGAACAGATCGCGGCCCAGAATCTGCTCGGGCTCAACGTCCAGCTCTTCGGCGATCAGGGCATCGAAGTCGCCCTGCTTAAGATCACCGGCGCTGATGAGCGGGCACAGATCGACGGCGCGATTGGGAGCAAAGCCCTCGTTAACGCCGCGGTTCATATGGATAGCAAGACTCGGAACGATAGCGACCTCGCGCTCGGTGGCAAGCAGGCGGCTCTCGATACGGTCGCCCTCGCGCACCAGCACGCGGCCCGCGAGCGCCAGCGGGCGATCGAACCAGGTGTAGTCGATCATGCCGCCGTAGGCCTCGGTGTTCAAGCGCAGCGTCTCGCCCGCACCGTCAAGCTCGGGCACGGCCTTGACCTTAAACGTCGGTGAATCGCTGTGCGATGCCGTGAGCTGAAAATGATAGTCACCGGCAACGCCGTCCTCGCCCCACGTCGCGGCCAGGTCCTCGCCCACCTTAAAGGCAACAACGCTCGAGGTGTTGCGCTGCGTGTAATAACGCCCGCCCGGCTCGATGTCCCACGCCGCATTCTCGGGCAGGTAGGTAAAGCCCGCCTCGTCGAGCTCGGCCATAATGGTCGCCGCCGTATGGAACATGCTGGGGCATGCCTCGATAAAGTCGATAAGGTCGTTGGCGGCCTCGATATCGTCGGCCGTCACGTGCGCGCGCTCGGGCATTTCCTGATCCGTCATGCTCTCCCCTTTCGCTGGGTTGATGGTCCCCTCCAGCATACCCCGCCACGCCAGCCCCGCACTCTTCATTCCATGTTTAATCCCGCGCCGCTCACCAAGTTGAGCCATCATGCCCGCACTCCTTTTGCGACAATTACGCTAACAGGACGAGAGGAGCCGTCATGAAGCCACGTAACATTGCCATCGCCTGCGGTGTCGCGGGAGTCGCCGTCGGCCTTGCCGCTGCCGCCGGTATCGTTTACCGCAAGCAAATCAAGTCCGCCGCGTCGCTCAAACGCCTGACCGGCTACGCGGATGGCTATGATCTGTACGCAATCGACATCGCCTACGACTACGATCTTGATCGCATCATCGCCGCTGGCGTGCGCGACGACCAGGCCTACATCGATGCCGTGGTGGCGCAGGTGTTGCCCGGCGTGTCGGCACATGTCCAGGCGCCCCAGTTTGCCTGTAGCGCTTTTGTCGCCGTGGATGCCGAAGGCCGCGTGCGCACCGGTCGCAATTACGACTTTAAGGACGACACCTCGGCGCTGCTGGTGCGCAATCACCCACGCGACGGCTATGCCTCCATCGGGTTTGCCGCCCTTAACAACCTGGGCGATAACACTCCGCTTGACTCCGTCGGCGGACGCGCCGCCGCACTCATGGGCCCGTTTGCCCAGCTCGACGGTGTTAACGAATGCGGCGTGTCCATTGCCGTACTCACTCTGGATTCCAAGCCCTGTGACCAGGACACGCAACGCCCCGTCATCAATACCTCGCTCGCCATCCGTCTGGTGCTCGACCGTGCCGCCACCACGCAAGAAGCTGTCGACCTGCTTTCCGCCTACGACATGCACGCCATGGCAGGACGCGATTACCACTTCTTTATCAACGACGCCGCCGGTGACGCGCGCGTAGTAGAGTGGGATCCGCGCGATCCGGACCGTGCTTTCAAAGCGACTCCCGTACGCCAGGTTACGAACTTCTACGCCTGCTATGGCGACGAAGTGCTGCCCAACCAAAAGAATGACGAGCTGGGCCATGGTAAAGAGCGCGCCGTCGCAATCGCCGATGTCCTCGACGCCCATGCCGGCGCCCAGGACGAGGCAGTCGCTTGGAAGGCCCTTCGCGCCGCAGCCCAAGAGCCCAATCCGGAAGACATCACCAGCAATACGCAATGGTCGGTCGTCTTTGACAATACCGAACCCGCCGCCGCTATTACGCTGCGCCGCCACTGGGGCAACGTCGATGCCTTCGCACTGTAAGGAGCCAGGCCCGTCGACCTTACGTTCCCTGACGTTGCTTACATTTCCATACGCTTGGGCTAACACGTTTTACCCCCGTATCAACAGTGTGCGGGGGTAAACTTATGCGCATGTTATAACTTGCCCGGAAGGATTCATCATGCTCAGGATCGGTCTTCTTACCAGTGGCGGCGACTGTCAGGCGCTCAACGCCACCATGCGCGGCATCGTCAAAACGCTTATGACCAATAGCGAAGAACCTATCGAGATCTATGGTTTTGAGGACGGCTACCAGGGCCTTATCTACAGCAGGTTCCGCGTCATGACGCCCGCCGATTTTAGCGGAATCCTCACCCGCGGCGGCACCATCCTGGGCACGAGCCGCACGCCGTTCAAGCGTCTGGATACCCCCGAGGCCGATGGTGTCGAGAAGGTGCCGGCGATGGTCCACACCTATCACAAGCTGCAGCTCGACTGCCTGTTTATGCTGGGCGGTAACGGCTCCACCAAGACCGCCAACCGCCTGCGCGAAGAGGGCCTCAACGTTATCGCCCTGCCCAAGACCATCGATAACGACACATGGGGCACCGAGCTGACGTTTGGCTTTACGAGCGCCATCGACGTCGCCACCAAGTGCATCGACGACATCCACACTACCGCCTCGAGCCACGGCCGCGTGTTTGTCATCGAGATCATGGGCCACAAGGTTGGCTGGATCCCGCTGTACGCCGGCGTCGCGGGCGGCGCGGATGTCATCTTGATTCCCGAGATCCCCTACGACATGGATAACGTCATCAAGACCATCGAGCATCGCATGGAAACCGGCAGCCGCTTTACGATTGTAGCCGTCGCCGAGGGCGCTATCTCCAAGGAGGACGCGGCGCTGTCCAAGAAGGAGTACAAGAAAAAGCTCGCCGAGCGCACGAGCCCGTCGATCGTCTACGACATCGCCAAGGAGATCGAGGCCAAGACCGGTCGCGAGACCCGCGTCGCCATCCCCGGCCACACGCAGCGCGGCGGCCAGCCCGACGCCCAGGACCGCATCTTTGCGACCCAGTGCGGCGTCGAGGCGGCTCTCGGCTGCCTACGCGGCGAGTTTGGCTACATGATTGCCCTGCGTGACGGCAAGATGTGCCACATGCCGCTCGAGGATGTCGCCGGCAAGCTCAAGTATGTCGATCCCCAGAGCGACCTGGTACGCGAGGCCAAGGCGTTGGGCATCAGCTTCGGCGACGAATAGCCTCGGCCGAAATCTATCCCATCGGGCCCTCCGACCCCGCCCGACGTATTTCGATTTGGCTCCTCCCTTGACTCCGTCAAAGGTCGCCAATCGAAATCGTCGGGCGGGGTCGGAGGGTCCTGCGTTTACATACTCGCCGAGGTTATTCGTCTTCTTGCTGCGGGTGCCTGGTCTGAAATTAAGTTGCGGTGAAATAGTTCCTGCATAGCCCGCAAATGGCTGAAACTAGGAACTATTCCACCGCAACTTACTGAGTGGGAGCTCTTGGCTGCTACCTGCACTGACATTTGTCCTGAAATGGCTGGTCGTTAGGGGTTGCTACCGGTAGTTGCGGTAGGGTTTGAGCAGATTCTAACTAGAAATGGTGGTCGCTACCGGTTGTTCTCGGCATACTCGGCTCATTCGATTCGACCATCAAACGAAAGGAACCACCATGGATCTTGCGATGGCACAGCGCCTCGTCGATCGCCGTAAAGCTGCCGGGCTTTCTCAGGAGGCGCTTGCTGCCCAGCTGGGCGTAAGCCGCCAGGCTGTTAGTAAATGGGAGCGCAGCGAGTCCTCACCCGATACCGATAACCTCATTGCGCTCGCCGCGCTGTATGGCGTGTCGTTGGACAAGCTGCTATATGGGGAGGCGACCAACGATGCCGACGGCCCGGAGGACGGTAGCGCCGACACCGAGACGGCGGATGTGGCTGACGAGGCTGAGGATTCTGCCGAGCACGCCGATTGCGGTGACAAACCACTTGTCGATATTTCCCTCGCGCGCGGTATCCACGTCATTGATCCCAATAAAGGCGAGGAAGTCCATGTTGGTTGGAGCGGCATCCATGTGACCAACGAGCGCAAGGGCGAAGAGGTGCATGTGGGGCCGGGCGGCGTGCATATCGATACGCTTGAGGACGATGGACATAGCGTGCGTACCAATGACGACGGCACCGTCACCATCGACGGCGAGACGTTTTCCAGCTGGAAGGAAGCACACGACAAGCTCGACCATCATGGCAAGCATTTCCACACCAAGGTCGGACGTGCATGGAACAAATTCCCCTTCCCCGCACTTGTCACTCTCGCCTATCTGGTGCTCGGCATTGTCTACGGCACATGGGGCATGGGGCTTTTCCTCGTCTTTTTGGTTCCCGTCTACTACGCGATTGGTGACTTTATCGATCGACGCCATTTGTCAAAGCTCACTGAATGCGTCTATTCAGCAGCCGCCATCGCTTGGTTCCTCTACATGTGGCTCTGTTTGGGACAGCCCCATCCTGCATGGATCATCCTCATCACGATTCCCATCGTAAAGGCGCTCATGCGCTGGTGTCGCAAACAATGGAAGTGCCGCAAACAGGCCTAAACCGCCCCAACCAGCCAGCGCCACTCATCCGACACCGCCCGCCCCTTCCAAGTTGCGGTGATATAGGGACTGTTTTGAGGCTCCAAAGCGCCAAACAGTCCCTATATCACCGCAACTTACAAACAACTGGGCCAGTTCCGGCACGGAGATTAGCATTGAGCTGACCACGCGCCAAGAAAAGGGCCTATTTACTACGTTTAACTCGAGAGAGCCGACCATACCTGCCTTTTTCGAAAATCGACAGGCCTTCTACCTGCGGTTTTATTTTTCGTTTCCCCGGCATGGTTGAGAGTATCCAATTAAACGTAGTAGATAGGCCCGTTTTGTGGCATACGACCCATTCAATCCCAATCTCGAAGGCTAAAGAGAGCCTCTCATCCACGCCTGCGAGCAGAAGATAGCAAAGCAACAAACGCCGGGCCACCTAATGGTTGTCCGGCGTTTGCCCAGATAAAACCTGCCAAAATAAACCTGTCCCTTTTTGGCAGGCTACTCGGCGCTTTTGAGGGCGCCGACCATGTCGATCTTGTTGAGCGTTCGATTGGTAGCGAGGTTGACGATAAACGTAAAGCCAAAGGAAAGCACCACGGCGAGCACGTAGCTTAGCGGCTCGACCTCGACATCAAAGTACAGCGACGGCATCTGCAAAATGTACGTAAAACTCTCGGCCAGCAAGCCGCCCAGCGGCACGCCCAGCGCAGCGCCAATCGCCGTGAGGATCAACGTCTCCTTGTTGACGTAATGGTGCACCTCACCGCGACGGAAGCCCAACACCTTAATGGTCGCCAGCTCGCGCTCGCGCTCGGAGATATTCGTGTTGGACAGCGTAAACACCACCACAAACGACAGGCACGCCGCCATGAAGGTCACGAGCACCACAACCGAATTGATGATCGTAAAGTTCGCCTCATAGTTTTCCCAATGCTCGGCCGTACTCGAAATCGTAAGCCAACCGTCGCTCTTAAGATTCTTGCTAAACGCAATCTGGTCGGCCGACGAACCCTTAAGCAGCACAAAAACGCCGTTAAGGCGTGCGCTTCGACCAAACGCGCGCTCATAGGTGCCCTGCGTCATGTAAAGCGTGTTGCCCAGATAGTTAAGCGAAATGTCGCTGACTTTGACCTTGGCAACATTGAGCGACGAATTCTGGACGTGAGCCGTATCGCCCGGCTGAATCCCCAGCACCAGCTGTGAACTTTTGCTCAGATACACGTCTCCGTCACGCAAAGGCAGCGGTTCTTTGGACTCATCCTCCAGACGCACGTAATCGCCCAAGTCACTCGTGCGGTCATCGGGCACCACGATCAGCTGCACGGTCTCGCTCTTGCCGCCAAACGTAAAGGTGACGTTGTCGGTCATAATCGGCAGGGTCGAGGTCACGGTCACGTTGAAATCATTGGCCGCGCTGCGCTCATCCAATGCCGCGCACGTCTGCGAAAAATCGTCGGGATTGGCGACCGCCAGCAGGTCGTAGCGCGTGATATGCCCGTACTGTTTGGGCGAAAGCGCCACCGACGTGTCGCGAATGCCCATACCGCAGATCACGAGCGCCGTGCAGCCGGCGATACCGAAGATGGTCATAAAAGCGCGCTTTTTGTAGCGGAACAGGTTACGTGCTGCCACCTTGTTTAAGAAGCCCATGCGGCGCCAGATAAATCCGATACGCTCGAGCAGAATGCGCGAGCCGGCGCGCGGGGCCTTGGGACGCATGAGCGAGGCTGGGGTCTCGGCCATCTCGTGGCGGCAGGCGATAATCGTGGCACCCACCACGCCCACGGCAAACAGCGCCACCGACACGAGCGACGACACGATGTCGTACGAGAGCAGCATCTGGGGCAGCGAGTACATGTCATCGAACACCGTAAACAGGAACAGCGGCAGGCCCACAAATCCGATGATGTTGCCGAGCACGCCGCCGATCAGACATGCCCACAGCGCATAGTCCACGTATTTGGACAGGATGCGCTCGCGTGAATAGCCAAGCGCCTTGTACAGGCCAATAAGCGTGCGCTCCTCCTCGACCATGCGCGTGGCGGTGGTAAGACTGATGAGCACAGCGACGACAAAGAAGATAAATGGGAAAACCGTGGCGATGGCCTCGATCGAAGAACTGTCGCTCTCGACGCTCGAGTAGCTTGCGATGTTACCGCGGTCCTGAATGTACCAGGTGCATTCGCCCAGATCGGAAAGCTCGGCGCGGGCATCGGCAAAATGCTGGTCGGCGGCGGCGCGGCGCTGGTCCAACTCGGCCTGAGCCTGGACGCGCTCCTCGCTGCCCTCGGCCATACGGTTGATGTTA
The DNA here is from genome assembly GCA_959023295.1 of uncultured Collinsella sp. Classification (GTDB taxonomy): domain Bacteria; phylum Actinomycetota; class Coriobacteriia; order Coriobacteriales; family Coriobacteriaceae; genus Collinsella. Next base: position 108,538 of record CAUFBM010000004.1, read on the forward strand.
TCCTGCTCGATCCCAAAGAGCATGGCGGCCTGACGCTCGGCCGTATCCAAGCTTGACGGCGTGTCAACCGTCAACTCCTGGACGCGCGCCTTCTCACGCTCCTCGCGGATCTTCTCGATGTTGCCTTTGACCTCGTTGATCTTTGTCGTGTAGGCATCTGAATAGGAGTTAAGACTCTTGGCTCCCTCGACGATCGCGTGGACTGCGGAGTAGGAAGAAGATGTCGCGGCATCCTCGCTCACATAGAACTTATAGTCCGCAGCCGAAGCAGCGCGAAAGGCGTTGACTGTCGAGTCGGAGCTCACGTCGGTAGGATCGAGAACCTCGGCCGTGATGGTGTAGTCCCCATCGGCAAACTGGTCCTTGGCGCTTTGGTTCGACGAGCTCGCATCGTTGGCGGCAAAGCTCACCGTATCGCCGATTTTCTTGCCCGAAGCCTTCAGGAACTTCGAAGTCACCGCGACCTCATCGGCGCTCTCGGGCAAATCGCCGTTCACGAGCACTGGCTGATCGATGTTCTCCTTGGAGAGACTTTGCACGACCACGCGCTCGCGCGTTGTGCCCACGGCGGTGTAGGCGGTCTCGGTGTAGATGCCCTCGGCCGTCTCGACGCCGTCGACCTCTTGGATAGCCGCAAGATCGTCGCGCGTAAGGCCATAGGTCGACTGCACGTTAATGTCATAGACATTCTGTTGGTCAAAGTAGGCGTCAACCGAATCGCACAGGTCCTCGCAGCCCGCCTTAAGACCGCACATCACGCTCACGCCAAGCGCGGTGATGACCACGATTGACAAGAAGCGCTTAAGACTGCCGCGGATTGTGCGGTAGATGCCGCGGCGAAAAACCGTCGGCACTATATCGTTTGAGCTTTGGGCAGTACGGTAGGTCGCGAACTCCCGGTCGCGGCCCGCGTGCTCCGTATCATGGTTTTGGCTGTTTTGGCGATCTTGGTCCATGGGCGCTACCACTCGATCGTCTCGATAGGCACGGGATTTTGCTGGACCGTCTCGCTCTCCACGCGGCCACTCTTAAAGCGGATCAGACGATCGGCCATGGGCGCCAGCGCGGAGTTGTGGGTGATGATAATGACCGTGATGCCTTGCTTGCGGCAGGTATCCTGCAGCAACTGCAAGATCTGCTTGCCGGTTTTGTAGTCGAGTGCACCCGTGGGCTCGTCGCACAGAAGCAGCTTGGGGTTCTTGGCCAGCGCGCGGGCGATGGACACGCGCTGCTGCTCGCCGCCCGAAAGCTGCGCGGGGAAGTTGGCGAGACGCTCACCCAGGCCAACCTGGCGAAGCGTCTGCTCGGCATCGAGCGAATCGGGGCAGATTTGCGCCGCGAGCTCGACGTTTTCGAGCGCCGTCAAGTTGGGGACCAAATTGTAGAACTGGAAGACAAAGCCGACGTCGGCGCGGCGGTATTCCACGAGCTGCGCCTCGTTGGCAGAGCTCACGTCGCGCCCGTCCACCGTCACGGTGCCGGAGGTCGCCGTATCCATGCCGCCCAGAATGTTGAGCGCCGTGGTCTTGCCGGCACCCGAAGCACCCAGAATGATGGCGAGCTCGCCGCGCTCGACCGTAAAGCTCGCGCCGTCGAGCGCATGAATGCGGGCGTCGCCCTCGCCGTATGCTTTGATGACGTCTTTGAATTCGATATAGGCCATCGATTAATTCCCATCTGGTCGGATAACTCTTTAGTATTACCCATTTCCCACCGACCAAAAAGGGACAGGTTTATTTTGGCAGGTTTTATATGGGGAAACGGCAGCTATAGATGAGGCTACGAGGAGGCAGGGAAATCATCGACGGGGTCAGGCCGACCGCCAAACACAACGCACGCATCTCTATCTGTCAGCCAAATCATTCGAACAGCTGTTCGTTTCTATGATATGATTCCGCTATCTAAGCAGGCCAATTCGCAGAAAGGCGGCCAACATGGCGTTCGACTTTAAGAAGGAATGCAAGGAGCTCTACAAACCTGCAAGCAAGCCGAGTATCGTAACTGTCCCGCCTATGAGCTACGTTGCCGTTCGCGGAAAGGGCGACCCAAATACCGAAGGTGGCGAGTATCAAAACGCCCTGCCGCTGCTTTACGGCATCGCCTATACCGTCAAGATGTCGAAGAAAGGCTCAAGGAGTATCGAGGGCTATTTCGACTTTGTGGTACCGCCGCTCGAGGGTTTCTGGTGGCAAGACTCCCCGAGCGGCGACATCGACTATGTACGCAAGGACGATTTCAACTTTATCTCGTGCATCCGCCTGCCCGATTTCGTCACCCAAGATGACTTTGACTGGGCAGTCGCGGAAGCCACGACCAAAAAGAAACTGGACTTTTCTGCCGTCGAGCTGCTTAAAGTTGACGAAGGTCTCTGCGTTCAATGCATGCACACCGGGCCCTACGACAACGAACCGGCGACCGTAAACGCTATGCATGAATTAATGACCGAGCAGGGCTATGTCCCCGACTTCTCAGACTCCCGTTTACATCACGAAATCTATCTCTCCGATCCACGCAAATGTGCACCGGAGAAACTTAAGACTGTGGTTCGTCATCCTATCAAGCGCGCTGAATAGCGTTGGGCGCCGTTCCGCGCATCAGGTTTTAGGCCAGGCAATCAGCCGCTCCAAGGTCATCTGGCAGCTTCCTTGACGCAGGTCATCGTATCTTATAATTTTATGTCTCTAAAGCTGGAAAGCCTCTCAACGATGCGCAACTCCAGCTCTTTTAATATCAAGAGGCTTAAATGAAATACCAGAAGTCGTGGATATCCATCAACGAACAGATAGCACTATTGACAGAAAACAAGGGTCTTAAGTGCTCTGATCAAAGCGAACTCGAGCAAGCTTTGGTCGAAGTCGGCTATTACAGGCAAAGTACTCGAGCGTCACTCCTCGTACGCGCCCTCAAGCCGAAGCAGCCACTCCTTGCGGTCAAGCCCGCCGGCATATCCGTTGAGCGATCCGTCGGCCGCCACCACGCGATGGCACGGCACGATAATCGAAACTGGATTACGCGCGACCGCAGCCCCCACCGCACGGGGGGACACAACGGGCGCTTCATTTCCCGGCACACAATGTCGAGCCGCAATACGCTGGGAGATCTCACCATACGTAGCGACTTCGCCACGCGGGATAGAAAGCAGCTCAAACCAAACCTCGCGCTGAAACGCCGTGCCGATCATATGCAACGGCGGCGTAAACCGAGGTTCCTGCCCTGCAAAATAAGCATTCAGCCAAGCCCACGAACGCTCAAGCACCGAAGAGGCCACACCATGGGCCGGATTCGCCGACGACATACCGCCAATACCGGAAACCGCGTCGGCGCCTTCAACATGTTCGGAGTCTTCCCGTAGAAGCGTGGAGCCAAAATGCTCCTGCCCCTCAAACCAAAGTCCCGTCAGACCGCGGCCATCAGCGGCAAGCAGGATTTCGCCCAAAGGCGAAGCAAACGTCGTCGTGACCACCAGCGGCTCCTTTCAAAACTCCGCACCATAATACCGCGAATTGTGCAGACAACCCCAATCGACCCCAAAGTCACCTCGGGCAGCAGGCGCGAAGCGCCGCAGCTGCCGGCCGCGCCCCACAGTCCCCCAAGGCGGCAGGCGCAAAGCGCCGGGGCCGCCGCCGGGACCAGGGCCCGTAACGGCCACGTGCTCCCACATCAGCCCAGCGGCCCCAACCAACAACGGCCCCATCGCAGGCCGCTCGCAGCAGCGTCACCGCAGGCGGGGGCCGGGCTTAGCTTTCAAAACACTCCGCAGACCAGTGTGGCGCCTTGTCCGCGGCTCCGAAGGAGCAGGACAAGGCGCCACACATGGTCGAGGACGTTCTGAAAGCTAAGCCCGGCCCCCGCCGGACAGGTCACACTACTCGCAGAGCAGCTTAGCGATCTGGACGGCGTTGGTTGCCGCGCCCTTACGGATTTGGTCGCCGCAGCACCAGAAGGTGATGCCGCGCGCAGCCTCGGGGTTCGAGATGTCGCGGCGCACGCGACCGACCCAGATCAGGTCCTGGTCGGACGTATCCATCGGCATGGGGAAGCGATCGTGCGCATCCTCGGCGCTCATGTCGTCAACCAGCTTCACGCCCGGAGCGGCAGCCAACGCAGCACGGGCCTCGTCAACCGTAATGTCACGCTCGAACTCGAGCGTAATGCTCTCGGAGTGCGAGCGCAGCACGGGCACGCGCACGCAGGTGCAGTTCACGCGCAGCTCGGGCAGGTGCATGATCTTACGGCCCTCGTTTTGCAGCTTCATCTCCTCGGAGGTAAAGCCCTCTTCCTTGACGCCGCCAATTTGCGGAATCAGGTTGCTCGCGAGCTGGGCGGCAAATGCGCGCGGCTCGGGAATCTCCTCGCCACGGCCCAGGGCGGCCAGCTGAGCCTCGAGCTCGGCCATGCCGGGAGCGCCGGCACCCGAAGCCGCCTGATACGTCGAGACGATCATGCGCTTCACGCCGGCGAGCCGATGCAGCGGCCACGTGGGAACCAGGCCGATAATGGTCGCGCAGTTGGGATTGGCGATAAGGCCGTGATGCCACTTGATGTCGTCGGCATTGATCTCGGGAACAACCAGCGGCACCTCGGGATCCATGCGGAAGGCATGGCTGTTGTCGACCACGACGGCGCCGCGCTTGACGGCCTCGGGCAGTAGCTCCTTCGCGATGTCGTCGCCGGCGGCTCCAAGTACGATGTCGCAGCCCTCAAAGGCCTCGGGGCAAGCCTCTTCGATCACAATCTGCTCGCCGCGGAACTCGACGGTCTTGCCCGCAGAACGAGCGCTCGCCAGCAGCTTGAGTTTGCCAACCGGGAACTCCTGCTCGTTGAGGCACTCGAGCATCTGGGTGCCCACGGCTCCCGTCGCGCCCAAAATAGCAACCGTGTACTGTTTCATGCTTCCCCCTTTAAAGGTTGTGGCTTTTGCCCGCACGCCGAGCAGGCCGATTATTGTTGCCAGTGTATACAAGAACGGGGCGGGCACGAAACCCGCCCCGTCGAAACGAAACCGAAACGAAACGCCCCGCCGTAGATTTTTGAGACATGACCCAAAAATCTACCGAGCAGTCGCTACTTTTTGAGCGCGGCCAAGGTGGGATCGGCCGGCGCGGGAGCCTCCAGGTCAGAGACCTTCACAATGCCGTTCTCGTCGGAGAAGGCACGGTAAATGGTCCGAATCGCCAGGTCGAAGTCTTTCTCCTCGACACCGATAATGATGTTGATCTCGTCGCAGCTCTGCGAAATCATGCGCACGCTCACGCCGGCCTGGCCAAGCATGCCAAACAGGTGGCCCGAGATACCCGCGCGGCCTCGCAGGTTACGGCCGACGGTCGCGATGAGCGCCAAGCCCTCGACAACCTCGATCTCGAGCGGCTCGACCTCCTGCTGGATGTCGCCCACAAGCGAGTACAGCGAATCGTGTACATCCTTCTCCTGCACCACGGCGCCAAAGCGGTCGACACCGGTGGGCATGTGCTCAACGGAAACGTCATAGCGCTCGAAGACCGAAAGCGCGCGGCGCATAAAGCCGACGCGCGGCTTGGTGCGGTCGCGGGCCACGTTGATGGCGACAAAACCGCGCTTGCCGGTCACGCCGGTAATGATGGGCTCTGCTTCGCCCTCGTCAGCCGTCTCGCTAATGATGGTGCCGGGGTCCTGCGGCGCATTTGTGTTCTTGATGACCAGCGGAATACCCGCCTCACGCACAGGGAACACGGCCTCCTCGTGCAGGACGCTTGCGCCCATGTACGAAAGCTCGCGCAGCTCCTCGTAGGTAACGCGCGCAATGGGCTGAGCCTCGGGCACAATGCGAGGATCGGCAGAATAGAAACCCGAGACGTCGGTCCAGTTCTCGTACAGGTCGGCGCCCAGGCACTTGGCCAGGATCGAGCCCGAGATATCGCCGCCGCCACGGTCGAGCAGCTTGATCTGGCCCTCACGCGTCGCGCCGTAGAAACCGGGCATAACAAAGCCGCCCTGCTGACCGTACTCCTGCACCAGCTCGGAGGTGCGGTTCATGCTGAGCGTACCGTCGTGATGAAACGCCACAACCGTCGCGGCATCCAGGAACGGCAGGCCCAGGTACTCGGCCATCAGGCGAGCGGTGAAATACTCGCCGCGGCTCACAAGCTCCTCGGTGGAGTAGCCGCCCGAGCGGGCGCGCTCGGCAAAGGCTGCGAACTCCTCGCGGATGGGATAGGTGAGCTCCAGCTCGTCAGCGATATCAAAATAGCGCTGGCCAATGTCCTCGAGCAGCTCCTCACACGACACGTGATATTTAACGTGCGCGTTAACCAAGTAGAGCAGGTCGGTCACCTTGGTGTCGCCCTTAAAGCGGCGACCGCAGGCGGAAACCACCACAAAACGGCGAGCCGGGTCGGCATCGACGATGGCCTTGATCTTCTTGAAGTGTTCGGCGTCGGCGACCGACGAGCCGCCAAACTTGGCAATCTTAATCATGGGCTGGAGGTTACCTTTCTAAAAAGCCTCTGCGAACCTATTTTGCACGCTCTGATACCATGGTTTCACCGATTGGGACCAAGGCATCCGAGGAGCAGTGTTATATGGGAACTTATCATAGTACACGAGGACGCACTTTATCGTGCTCAAGTAAGGTGGCAATCCGCGCCGGCATCGCTCCCGACGGGGGTTTGTTTGTCTCGGACGAGCTCGGCACCCAGCAGGTCGATATCAGCTCGCTTGCAGATAAATCGTACTTTGAAATCGCTCAAGATGTGTTGGGAATGTTACTGAATGATTACACGGCCGAAGAAATTTCGGCGTGTGTCGACGAGGCATACCGAGGCACGTTCGCGAGTGAAGAGGTCACGCCGCTCGTCAAACTCGACGTAGCGCCGGACCCCGACGCTCCTCAAACCTATGTGATGGAGCTCTTTGGCGGCCCCACGAGCGCCTTTAAGGACGTCGCCCTGCAGATGCTCCCCCGCCTGATGGCCCGCACCTCCGCCAAAGACGGCGGCGCCGAGCGTATCATGATCGTCACCGCCACGTCGGGCGACACGGGCAAGGCGGCACTCGCCGGCTTTGCCGACGCCCCGGGCACGGGCATCACCGTCTTTTATCCCGAGGGCAAAGTCAGCCGCGTGCAGAATCTGCAGATGTCCACACAGGAGGGCGACAACGTCGCCGTCTGCGGCATCCGCGGCAACTTCGACGATGCCCAGAGTGCCGTCAAGCACATCTTTGCCGATAAGGAGCTTGCCGAGCGTCTGGAGGCCGCTGGCACGGTGCTTTCGAGCGCCAACTCCATCAACGTCGGCCGCCTGGTGCCGCAGGTCGTCTACTACTTTGCCGCCTATGCGCAGCTGTTGCGCGCCGGCGCCATCGAGGCCGGCGACGCCGTGGAGTTCTGCGTACCGACCGGCAACTTTGGCGATATCCTGGCCGGCTACTATGCCAAGCGCATGGGTCTGCCCGTCGCCAAGCTCATCGTCGCGAGCGACAAGAACAACGTGCTGGCCGACTTCCTGACCACCGGCGTCTACGACCGCAACCGTCCGTTCTTTACGACCATCTCGCCGTCGATGGACATCCTTATTAGCTCCAACCTAGAGCGCATGCTCTACTTCCTGTCCGATGGCGACTGCGAACTCGTTGCCGGCCTTATGGAGCAGCTGGCACAGACGGGTCGCTACGAGGTGCCTGCCGAGTTGCTGGCCAAGATCCAGAGCGTGTTTGGCTGCGGTTGGGCCAGCGAGGATGAGGTCCGCGCTGCCATCAAGAGTTGCTGGGATGCGAACGGCTACGTGATCGACCCGCACACCGCTTGCGGTTATCACGTCTTTGAGCGGGTCGCCCCCGCCGAGGGCGCCAAGGCCCGCGTGCTGCTTTCGACCGCAAGCCCCTACAAGTTCCCGCGCGCCTGCTGCGACGCCCTGGGCCTCGACGTTCCCGAGGATGATTTTGAGGCCATGCGTGTACTCGAGCAGGCCACCAACACGGTCGCCCCGACCCAGCTCGCCGAGCTCGAGTCCAAGCCCGTCCGCTTCAAAGACGTCTGCGACGTCGATGAGATGGCAAGCTACGTCGAGTCCGCAGCAAAAAAGATGGCTACCAACTAAAACCCTTTATAAGGCGCCGGCGAAAGCCGGCGCACCTTCTTTTTATTTAGCTTTCGGGATGATGACGAGCATGCGAGCGGGTCTGGCCGTTTAGTTCGTCGCGAGTTCCGCACGAGCCGGAAAGCACTTAATGTGCTTTCCGAGCGAGCCAGGACTGCCCGAGCAGCGAACTAAACGGCCAGACCCGCCCAGGAGGACCCACATGATCAAAATCACCGTCCCAGCAACCAGCGCCAACCTAGGCATCGGCTACGATACCCTCGGCATGGCCGTCAGCCTCTACTCGCACTTCACCTTCGAGCGCGCCGACAAGCTCACCATCACGGGCTGCCCCGAAGAGTTCCAAAACGAGAACAACCTGGTCTACGTGAGCTTTGTGGATGCGCTGGCCGCATGGGGCGAGCCGGCTTTTCCCGTTGCCATCAACATTCAGACCGACGTGCCCGTCGCTCGCGGCCTGGGTTCCAGCTCCACCTGCGTCGTCGCCGGCATCATGGCGGCCGCCGCGCTAACAGGTCACACCGTCGACCGTGCCGAGCTCGTCCGCATTGCCACCGAGGTCGAGGGCCATCCCGATAACGTCGCCCCCGCTATCCTGGGCGGTGCCGTCTGCTCCTTTACGCCGACCGATTCTCTCCCCCAGTGCCTGCGCTACGAGGTGAGCGATCGCCTGCGTTTTATTACCGTGATTCCGCCCTACGAGGTACATACGAGCGAGGCGCGCAAGGTCGTGCCGCAGGAGGTTCCACTCTCCACCGCCGTATGGCAAATGGGCCGTATCGCCGGTATGACGCGCGGTCTTGAGTCCGGCAACCTCGACCTGATTGCCGCCGCCAATGACGACCGCATCCAGGAACCCTATCGTCGCCGCCTGATTCCCGACTACAACGCCGTGCGCGACACCTGCCTTAACGGCGGCGCCAAGACCATCTGGATCAGCGGATCGGGCTCGACCCTTATGGCTGTGACCGACGACACCATCGTGGCAAAGTTCCTGCAGGTCAAGCTGCGCGAGCAGTTCCCCAAGTGTGACACGCATATTCTAACGTGCGACACCGAGGGCGCTCAAATCGAGTACCTGTAGACATCCTCCCCATATACCTGTCCGGGACGGTCGGGATGTTCCCTCAAAATCGTCCTCGCGCATGAAGGCCCCTTGTCCTGCTCCTACGGAGCGACGGACAAGGGGCCTTCGCGCTGCGGAATGATTTTGAGGGAACATCCCGACCGTCCCTGCGCTTACCTTGCTGAGGATGTCTACAGGGACCCACGCTTTGAAGGGGCGCCGGGCTGATAGTCTGCCTCTTATTGATAGGGGCGCTTATTAGAGGCAGGCCTCGGCGATGCGCTTTTTGAGTTCGTCGATGCCGGTGCCGGTCTGGGAGCTCGTAATGATTACGTTCTCGGCCGGGACGTTGAGTTGCTTTTTGATGGCTGCTGCCTGGCGGGCCTGCTGGGTGCGGCTGAGCTTGTCTGCCTTGGTGAGGCAGACGATAAAGTTGAACTCGTTGCCCTGCAGGTAGTCGATCATGTCATGATCGAGTTTGCTCGGGTCGTGACGAATGTCAACCAGCGAAACGACCAGGTTAAAGCTGCGCTCGGAGTCAAAGAAGTCGCCGATGAGCTCGGCCCAGCGGTCGCGCTCGGCCTTGGAACGACGGGCGAAACCGTAACCCGGCAGGTCCACAAAGTGCACGTCGTCGGCCTCAAAGAAGTTGATGTTGCTCGTCTTGCCCGGTGTGCTCGAAACCTTGACGAGGTTCTTGCGGCCAAAAAGCTTGTTCATGATCGACGACTTGCCCACGTTGGAGCGACCGACGAAGCTCACCTCGGGGCAGGTGGACTCGGGAATCTGCGAAACCTTGCCATAGCTGGCAACGAACTTGGCAAGCTGGTAGTTAATGGAATCGGCCATGGACACTCCTTGGTCGTAGGTTCTTACAAAAGAGCGCGCTAGTAGATAGCAGCGATACGGCGAACGATATCGAGCGTAATGCCACTCGCGGTACGGGCATACTCGAACAGGTCGAACTCGCGATCGCAAATCGCATCGTATGCCTCGTCACAATTATCGCTGATAGCGCGCAGCACCAGGCAATCGACACCATTTTTGGTTGCGACATGGGCAATTGCCGCGCCCTCCATGCCGACACAATCTGCATGCGTCGCCTCGATGGCGTCGTTGCGCATGGCGGCACCCGTCACAAAGCGGTTACCCGTGGCAATCGTGCCGACCAGGAACTGCTTGGTGTCCTCGTTCGAAGCGGCTGCATTTGTCGAAGCATCGACAAACCCACGCTCAGCAAGCACATCGGCAGCAATATCGACCAGCGCAGGCGTCGAGCCAAACTCCTCGAGCCCCGGTGCAGACTCGGCGATAAGCGCGGTATCGGTATCCAGATAACGCAGGCGTTTGCCGATGACCACGTCGTCGATATGGAGCTTGGGGTTCAAACCGCCCGCGATACCCGAAAGCACAACTGCCTGCGGAGCATACTTGCTAATGAGGTGCTGTGTTGCGGCAGCGGCATTCACCGTGCCCATGCCCGCCGTTGTGGCGACAAGCGTCAGGCCGTCGAACTCACCGCTCACAACGGTCAGGCCTGCCTCCTGTGCCTCGCAAACGTTACTCAACTCTTCCTTAATCTGCATGATCTCTTTTTCGAGTGCACCGATAATCGCGATGGTAGCCATGCCATTCCCCAAACCTATACGAAATTCTCAACCACGGTATGGTACCAGCATTTTGTTTGACCTCGTCAAACGAACACGTTAGGCCAGCGCAGCTCGGGTATCAAAGAATGTCTTAGCAATCGCAGCCACCAGCTCACTCGAGCGATCGCTCCATGGCATCGATGTCATGATGCTCATAATGTAGGTGTCACCGTCGACATCGATGAGACCAGCATCGCATGTCGAATAGCAACCATCCTCGCTTATCCAGCCTGCCTTGTTGCGCACCAAGGCTTGGTCGTCCGCAATGCCATCGCGAATAAACGATCGGGTCGTAGAGGTCAGAAGGCCCGACAGCCATTGCGATGTCTCGGTGTCACAGCTCAAATACTCGCTCATCTCGCGCCACAACTTGGCCGAGGTGCGCGGGCAATAGGTGGGAAAATCACTCATCGGATCGAGTGCGGTATCGTAATCGATGCCAAGACTGGCAATCCAATCTTCGTAACCGACACTGTCAAACGCCGCGCGTAACGCAATAAACGAATCGTTGTCCGAATTAACGACCGCGGCATCGATCAGGTCGCGCACCGTCTGCCAACCCATGTTGTAGCCACCATAGGTGCCAAGGGAATCATCGAGTGAAACCTGACCCGTCTCGACCAGAGATTCGCAGATGTACAACGCATAGAGCGCCTTGTAGCTACTCGCGCCGTAAACCTCGACATCGGGGTTATACGTCACGCCCTTGCCGCTTGACAGGTCGTAGAACACCACGCCCGTATCGCCCAATTCCTGGGCCTGATCAAGGGCATCTTGGAGCGCGGCGAGGCTCTCATCCTCCAGGGCGGGGATCTGGTCATCAACCAGTGAGAAGGTCTGCACGGTATCGCCTGAGGGAATATCGTTAAAGTCCGCCTTCGAAAGCCTCGTCTTGAGGCTCGCTGTCGACAGGGTTTGGCTTGCGGTGGCTTTAGATTCAGAGACCTTTTTGTTTTGCGTCTGTACCGTTGACGCATCTGAGTGTGCCATTCGCTCCGACGCGTAGGTTTTGGCGGTAATTCCGAGGATAATAACCGCCAACGTCAGCATCCCAACGGCGGCAATCTTCGTCACGCGGATGCGAGCGTCAGCAAGGCCACGCGAAGACGTGCCCTTCGTCTCATATCTGCTGCTATGCTGCGGCACATACTCGTCCCGCGATGCATTGTTTCGCACGTGGTCTCCTGACTGCTACCGTTTATATACGAGCAGCATAATACCGAGCAGGCATTTCTTTCCAAAGATATTCAGCGGCGTTTAAGGTGTCTTTAAAGAAACCACAAGCGTATTTATCCAAATGGCACGATTCTGTTGCACATCTCCGCCCAAAACGCAGTTGCGGTGGAATAGTTCCTATTTGGGCGGCATAAGCCGAAAAACAAGAACTATTCCACCGCAACTTGACGGGGCTCTTTGGCAATCAACTTGGCGCCCAGGGGCACTCATTTAAGTCTGTCCCCAATGAGTGCCTTTGGGGAGCGAATATGGCTCGCTAGCCGATGGCGTTTTTGAGTTCCGCGCGGCGCTTTTTCATGCCCGTCATGACGGCGTTGCGCAGCTCGGGCATGCGCGCGGTATCCATCTGGGGCACGCCCTCGAGCTTATAGGGAATGCCCAGTTGCTCGTACTTGACGACACCCATCGTGTGATACGGCAGCATCTCCAAACCCACCACGTTGTGCCATGGAGCGATCAGGCGACCGAGTGCCTCGCACTCCTCCACCGTGTCGGTAATGCCCGGCACTACCACGTGACGGATAACGACCTTAATCTTGCGACGCGCCAGCTCATCGCCAAACGCCAGAATGCGTGCGGGATCGCAGCCAGTCAGCTTTTTATGCTCAGCCGGATCGGCATGTTTGATGTCGAGCAGCACCATGTCGGTCTCGCTGAGAACGGCATCGAACTTCTCGGGGTGGTTGGGGTCAAACGCATATCCGCAGCTGTCAAGGCAGGTATGCACGCGACCATCTGAATTGTTGTGCATTGCACGGAACAGACCGGCCAAAAACTCGGGCTGGAGGAGCGGCTCGCCACCCGAAACCGTAATTCCGCCGCTGCGATAGAACTCATGGTTACTCTGGAACTCATCCATGAGGTGCTCGACGGTCACCATCGTGCCACCGTTAACAGACCAGGTATCGGGATTGTGGCAATACGCGCAGCGCATGGGGCAGCCCTGAACAAACACCACAAAGCGGATGCCGGGACCGTCGACCGTACCCATCGTCTCAATCGAATGCACGCGGCCCAGGGCAAACGCAGAGTCCTCGGGACGAGCGTCCACACCCTCGAGCGTCATCTCAGCCATTCCCGCTACCTTGCCTCTCATTGGTTTTAGTTACATAAATGTCAGAGCCATTCTAGCCCATACGCATGATGGCAAAACGGTTTAGGGGTCAATTAGGTCGTCCTATTTTACTTCACGCAAAAGCGGCGGGAAGGTTGTCACAACCCGCCCGTCGCCGAGGCAATAGAAATCGATAGACGCCAGGCCTTACGCCTTAAGCGTGAGCACCGCACCGAAGGCGGTCGGGCCGCAATGGCTCGAGATGACACCGCCAACCTGAGTCCAGGTAATATCCTTAAAGCCCAGGTCATGCGCATAGACCTCCATGTCGTCGCGCAGCTCCTGGGAAAGGCCCACCGAATACGCCAGGCCAATGTGCGAGTAGTCGATCTCGCCCTTGGCAACCATGTGGTCAATAAAGGCGCGGGCGCACTTGAGCATAGAGCCGCGGAACTTCTTAGTCGCCACGAACTTGCCGCCCGTCACCTCAATGCAGGGCTTAATCTTGAGCAGATGGGCGCCTAGGAACGCGACGTTGGACAAGCGACCGCCCGCCTTAAGGAAGGCAAGGTCCGTAGGAACAAAGCCCAACAGCACGCGGTCCATGACGGAGTTCGTAAATGCAAAGATCTCGTCGACGGTGGCATCGGGGTGAGCCTCGATGTATTTGGCGGTCTCGACGACAACGAGCGACTGGCCCACCGAGACAAAGCGCGTGTCCATGGAGAACACGTAGTCGCGCCCCTGGGCCGCAATCTTTGAGGACTGATGCGAGCAGGTCGTGGCCTCGGAATACGCGAGATGCAGAATAGTCGCGTCGGGCTGCTCGGCGTGAATGCGGTCGTACACACGGGAGAAATCTGCCGGTGCGCAGCCACTGGTCTTGGGCATCACGCCAAACTCGTTGCAGCGCGAATAAATCTCGAGCGGATCGATCGAGCCGTCCTCGACGGTCTCGTCACCAATCGTGACATGCATGGGCACGCGCACGATGCCGTAGCGTTCGCAGAGCTCTGGCGTCACATCCGAACCAGATTCAACCACGATTACGTACTTGCCCATTCTTATCACGACCCATCTCGACATTGGTTTTTCAATACATGGCACGCGCCGCCGCACTGTTGCACAACGGCGTCCAAGCGCCAAAGAGACGCCGTCCCTTGCACATAACAAAGGACAGCGTCTCCCTGGAAAACTCCGTGCTTGGCTGAGATTTTACACGGTTTATAAATGAGTGTTACTTATCCCGCAAACGGTAGCTATGCGCGATAAACGGTAGTTCGCTGCGGCAACTGCAACACATTCCGCCCAGCAAGTCCAATCGTGCCTCACGCATGGTTAATGCGCGAGGCGGTAGAAATCCATCGACGCCGCACTCTCGGCATGCAACCCCATCGCCGGAACCGCCGGCGAATAGGTACGGCTCGTAAGTGCCGCCTCGCCGCCATTTGCAAAAATCTCGACCATCGTAGTGTCCGAAAGCACGCGCAGGTCGCGAAGCTCGCTGAGCTCGATCGACCTCTGGTCGCGCCCATAGCCTTCGTCACCCATGTCGAGGGTAAGCATCCCGTCTGCATAGCGCACAAAGACACCCTTGCGGATTTCGAGCTCGACCATCTTGGCGCCCTCACAGGAAACCACAACATCAAACAGGCGGCCCGGCTCCTCAACGGTTTCACCGCCTGTCGCGCGAACGCAGTCGCCGCGCATCCTCTCAATCTCGTGCGCCGGCTGCTGGCAGAGCTTACCATCGCGCATGCTCAGCTCTCGCGGCACCGTCAACGCGCACTGCCACCCGCGCGCCACCGTCGGGTTTTCTGCCGTCGCGTCGGGGCAACCCGACCATCCGATCATCAAACGCCGGCCTGCAGCATCCTCAAAGGACTGCGGAGCATAGAAATCAAAACCGGCATCGACCATCGGGGGCATGCCCTGCCCGACGATTTTAAAGCTCGGCGCCTCCCAATCGGCCTCGATGGAGAACCACACGCACTGATGCGGATTGCGGTAACGCCATCCATCGGCAGGCACACCCTGCGGACAGCAAACGAGAATAAGCTCACCATCGAGCTCGAACAGATCGGGGCACTCCCACATAAAGCCAAACTTCTCGCCCAGCTCAATACGCGTCGCATAGTTCCAGTCCTCTAGATCGCGCGAGGTATAGACAAGCACGCAGCCGCGATCGTCTTTCGTACGAGCGCCCAGAACCATGTAGTAGATACCGTCGTGCTCAAGGATCTTGGGGTCGCGCACGTGCGTACCGATATCGTCGGGGTAATCGACCGGTCCAACAGCTATGCACTTCTCGCCCAATTCGTCGGGATTCTCGGCAACCATATGAATCTGGTTTTGCTCACGACCCGTCAACACGTAGTCGTAATCATCGCGGTCAAAATGCTTGACGTTGCCGGTATAGAAGTAGTGAATCTTGCCATCGCGTACAAAGGCAGAACCAGAATACGCTCCGTTCGAATCCAAATCGGAATCGGGGAACAGCACGGAGCCATGATTCTCGTACGTCACAAAATCCTTTGTCGTCAGATGGTTCCAAAGCACTGGACCGCCATGCGCAGCATCGAACGGATCGTATTGATGATAGATGTGATACGTATCACCAATCTGAACCAAACCGTTGGGGTCGTTGAGCCAGCCAAGCTCAGGCTCCACATGGAACAGGAGCCTATCGGGGTCGGACGCGATGCGACCAGCCGTCTCATCCTGTCCGGCACGCCACTGCTCATAGTCCGCGCGTGTCACCTTATTTTTTTGATTAAACATCGCCATTGACTTTCTCGTCTATAGGGAAGGACGCTCGACTCGCACGAGCCGAGCGTCCTTCCTCAAATGGACTTATCCGCACATTACGCTGAACGGCTCAACTAGAAGCTGACATCGAAGCCAGCACCAGCGCCCTCTTCATCGGTGGTCGGAACGCCCTTTGCCTTGTTGTAGGCAAAGATCAAGACGATCGGCACGATAAAGGCGATGAGATTACCAGCCACATACCACACGAGAGTCTCGGGCGTAACGATGAGCAGGCCAAGCACACCGGTCAGACCCTGACCGATGGCGCGCACCTCAAAGAACTTCACGAAGGCACCGCCGCAGCCTGCACCGATGCATGCGCAGATGAACGGAATGATCGAATAGCGCATGTTTGCAGCGAAGATAGCGGGCTCGGAGATACCGACCAGCGTCGGAATAAAGGACGACATGCAGATGTTGCGCTCTTTGGAGTGCTTCTTGTGAATGAGGTACATGCCGATGGCGCCGCCGCCCTGGGCGATGATGGAGACCGACCAGATGGCCTGGATGTAGTTGAAGCCAGTCGTGGCAACGAGGTTTGCCTCGATACCCTGGATGAACTGATGCGTACCGGTAACGACGAGCGGCTGCAGGAACGCGGCGAAGACAAAGGCACCAAAGACGCCCATCCTGTTGTACAGGACATCGATTACGCCAGCGAGGACGTCGCCGATCAGGTTGCCGAGCGGGCCGAACACGGTGAACAGGGCAACGTTAGCAAGAATCAGGGTAACGGTCGGGACAAAGACAAACGAGACGACCTCGGGGATGTACTTCTGGGCAATCTTTTCGACCTTGGCCATAAACCAGGCAGTCAGGATTGCAGGGAACACGCCGCCCTGGAAAGCAACCATGGGGATGGAGAGCGGACCGAAGTTCCAGTACTCAGCACCCGTCGGGTCCATAACGAACGTGTTACGGTTCATAAGACTCGGGTGAACCATGACGATACCGACGAGGATGCCCAGGATCGGGTTGCCGCCAAAACGCTTGACCGCGCTATACATAACCAGGACAGGCAGGTAGTCAAAGGTGGTGGCGATAATGGCAAAGAAGCTTGCGAGGTTCTTGAGGAACTCGCTGTGATCGGCGAGGCTGCCCTCCATGCCGAAGAGGCCGTTGGCAACGATCAGCGACTTAAGGCCGATGATGATTGCAGCGCCGACGAAGGCGGGAATGATGGGGATAAAGATGTCCGAGAATACCTTGAGGACCGAGAAGAACTTGCCCTTCTTGTCCGCCTCGGCGCCCTTGACCTCGGAAGCGCTGATCTCCTTAACGCCCGTCAGAGCCATAAACTCATCGTAAACCTTGTTGACGGTACCGGTACCGAAGATGATCATGAGCTGGCCGCTATTGTACAGCACGCCCTTGACGCCATCGATGTTCTCGAGCTCGGCCTTGTTGTATTTGCTCGTATCCTTGAGCACCAGACGCAGACGGGTCACGCAATGCGTGGCGCCCTCGATGTTCTCCAGTCCGCCGACGTTGTCGACGACTTGCTGGGACACTGCCTTGTAGTCCATGTTCCTCTCCATTCCTTTTCTAAATCATAAAACGGTTCGTTGCCGCTACAGAGACGCGATCGTTGCGTTTGCGCACTTGAGCGCACCGTCGGTGACGGTAAGCGCCACACCCTGGCCCTGCTTGTTGCAGAAGCGAGCGTTGAGCGCAACATCATCGACAAAGATGGTCGCGATATCGTCGTCAACGACCAGGCGCACATGATGAGTGCCCTCGCCCTTAAAGAACAACGGACGCTCGAGGCCCATGTTGTTGACCTGGAACCACGGGTACTGGGGAGCCGGCGTGAACTCGAGCTTGCCCTCGCGCAGGTTGGCGCGGAACTCATAGGCAAGACCGGTCTCGGCGTCCTCGGCGAACTTGACCGAGAAGCCGGCAGCGTTACCGCCGAGCTCAATGTCGGTATCGAGCAAGTAGGTGGAGCCGGCGTCTGCAGACAAAACCTGCTCGACCTTGCCCGACTCGCAAGAGAGCTCGAAGGCTTCGACAGCCTTGCCCTCGCCAAAGGCGCCGAGCATGCTGTCGGGAAGCTTGGTGCCGAGCGTTCCGTCGGCACGCTGAACGATCTCGAGGGGCATGAAGGTACCACCCCACAGGTAAGAGCTGGGGTCGCCGCCCTCGTCACGCGTAGGAACCCAACCAAAGAGAACGCGACGCTCGCCATCGAATGCGGTGCGAGCGGCGTAGTACGCGCGGCCGTCGAAGGAGTCGTCAGCGGGGGTAATCCAAGGACCGTTGATGGACTTGGACATGCGGTAACGGGTCTTGTTGCCGTCGCTGTACTCGGAAAAGACGAGGTACCACCAGTCGCCCATCTTAAAGAGATCAGGCATCTCAAACATGGTGTACAGGCCTGGGTTCCACCAGTCGCCCTGGAACTCCCAGTTGGTCAGATCCTTGGAGGTGAACTTGACCAGGCGGCCGGTCATCAGACGCTTGTCCTCGCCCACACGCGTGCCGAGGATGAGCATGTACTCTTCGTTCTCCTCATCCCAAAGCACAAAGGGATCGCGCCAGTTGCGGTCATCGTAACCCTCCTGGGGCGGAAGCAGCGTCTCGGCGATGTTCTTCTCCCACTTGACGGCGTCGTCGCTCGTTGCGTGAAGAAGAACCTGCTTCATCAAACGTGCGCGGACCTTATCGCGATTGCAACCAGTGTAGAGCGCATGGTACTTGTCGCCCACCTTAAACACCGTGCCGGCATAAATGTACTGGTCGACTTCCTCGTCGCCGCCGCGCTCAAGGCTCTCGCCAAAGTCCTTGTAGTTGACGAAATCCTTGGTCGTAGCGAGTGCCCAGCCAAACGGCTCTCCGAAAGGTTCGGGGTTACGCGTGTCACGCTGATGATAGAGATAGAACGTGCCGTCCTCGCCGTACGGCATGATGTCGCCTACCCAAATTCCCTCAGGCTGGTAATACACCTTGTGCATCCGAGACTTCCTTTCCACGACATACTAACTCGGTACAATGGCAAGATATGTCAATCGTTTTCATATGTCAAACGTTTTCATATCAATACGTCTTTTCGCAGTTCCAGTCGTCGGTAAACGGTTGACATATGCCGGCGAACGGTCATCGGAGGCGTTTGAGGAATTCTTTTGGCACAGGATGAACTACGCGGTTTTGCCCTCAATGAGTTCAACGGGGAGCTTGATATTCGATTCGGGATTATCGCCGTTAATAAGAGCGATGATGGATTGCGCCGCGAGCTCTCCGATGCGATCGATATCTTGACGTACGGTTGTTAAGTCAGGCATAAACGTCATAGTTCGGCGGGCACCATCCGCGCCCACGACCTTAATATCGTCTGGAGCGCTCAAGCCACGCTGCTTCATCACGTTGAGACAGATGGCCGCCATCGTATCGTCTCCCGCAAAGATGCCGTCAATATCGGGGTTCTCATCGAGGATCTTCGCAACGACCGCGCCCTTTTCGTCGTCGGGCTTAACGAACTCAACCTCACGGACAAGCGCGGACAAACCGGCCTGCTCAACAACATCGAGGTAGGCATCGGTACGCTTATTGGCAGGCATGCGCATGCGGCTATTGCTGCGCAGGCACAGGATACGCCTGCAGCCGTCATCAATCAGACGGCGCGCGGCGAGCTCGCCGATGCCATAGCTGTCACTTGCAATCTGGACAGAGCCCTCGCCAAGATCGCAGTCGATGCCAACCAGGCTCAAGCCCATCTCGGCATATGCCTCAGCACCGATATTGAGGGAGTTGACGATTACGCCGTCGACCATATTGCGGCGGAGCATGTCGATATAGGAACGCTCAAGATCAGGTCGATTGGCGCTGTTGCACAGCAACATCTTAAAGCCGTTTTCCGCTAACGTGCGCTCGACCGCCTGCACAACCTGAGCATGGAACGGGCTGCTCACAAAGGGAACGATCATACCGATAAGATTCAGGCGACCGTTGAGCATGGCACGGGCGATATCGTTGGGCGTATAGTTGATGCGCTCCATCGCGGCATGGACCTTATCGCGGGTCTCTTGGCTAATATAGCCGCGATTATTAAGCACGCGAGATACCGTAGTAGGCGAAACCCCCGCCACCGCTGCAACTTCCTTGATGCCAGGCTTAGCAGAATCCTTAGAACGAGCGCCCTCGCGAGCCATAGCACCCTCCCCCATCAACATGTCAAACGTTTACATACGAACAAAGCATACCCCAACAACAGCGGGAAGACGGTAACAGCACAAGTAAGTAAACGACTCATCCAAATAATTAGGAGAGTTCCGCCTAAAGGGTGACTACACAGGACCCCCGCCGGGCCGCTTTGGGTTACTTTCCAAAACATTTCCGCAGGACGCAAAGGGCTCCGCCGCGCGAAGCGCACAGCGGAGCCCTTTGCATGTCCGAGGACGTTTTGGAAAGTAACCCAAAGCGGCCCGGCGATCCTGCGGGAGTTAAACCCCTTTAGAACTTGTCGTGGAAGGTACGCGAAATGACCTCGTCCTGCTGCTCCTTGGTGAGCGTGTGGAAGTTCACGGCATAGCCGGAAACGCGGATGGTCAGCTGCGGATACTTCTCGGGGTGAGCCTGAGCGTCGAGCAGCGTCTCACGGTTGAAGACGTTGATGTTCAGGTGGTGGCCACCCTTCTCGGCGTAAGCGTCGAGCATGTGGACCAGGTTATCGGCCTGAGTCTCGGAAACTTCAGAAACCTTCATAATGTGTCTCCTTCGATTGATAGGCGCCGGCCGAAACCGGCGCGCTAATCAGTAATCGTTATTGTTAGTATAGCACTAACAATAGTTACTCGCCCAGCTGATCAAGGTCGATATCGCCAAAGAACACCTGGTCCTCCTTGCCGAGCGCACTCGGGATGATGGAGAAGGTGTTGGAGATGCCGTCCTGAGCATCGCGGAACGGGAGCTTGGAAACCGAAGACAGCGAAGCGATGGCGCCGTGGCTATCGCGCTTGTGCATGGGGTTAGCACCCGGGGCGAACGGCTGGCCAGCCTTGCGGCCGTCGGGCGTGGAGCCGGTCTTCTTACCGTACACGACGTTGGAGGTAATGGTCAGAACCGATGTCGTGGGCACGGAGTTGCGATAGGTGTCGTTCATGCGGATGTACTCCATGAACTGGTGCACAACGTCGTGAGCGATCTGGTCGACGCGGTCGTCGTCGTTACCGTACTTGGGGAACTCGCCCTCGGTCTCGAAGTCGACGATGATGCCGTTCTCATCACGGACGGGGTGGACCTTGGCGTACTTGATGGCGGACAGGGAGTCAGCCACGACGGAAAGGCCAGCGATGCCCGTAGCGAACCAGCGGTGCACGTGCTTGTCGTGCAGAGCCATCTGAATGCGCTCGTAGCAGTACTTATCGTGCATGTAGTGGATGATGTTCAGCGAGTTGACGTACACGCCAGCGAGCCACTTCATCATGTCGTTGTACTTGGCCACAACGTCGTCGTAATCGAGCGTATCGCCCTCGACGGCGCGATACTTGGGGCCGACCTGCTTCTTGGAGACCTCGTCAACACCGCCGTTGAGTGCGTACAGCAGGCACTTGGCCAGGTTGGCGCGGGCGCCGAAGAACTGCATCTCCT
>CAUFBM010000005.1 GCA_959023295.1 uncultured Collinsella sp.
CACGGTGCTTATTTCCCAGTGATCACTCGGACCACTTCTTAGTGAACATCAACAAGCGTTCATGCAGAAGCCGACGGTAAAGTTCCATACTGCGAACTCGCAGTCGCTTGCCGCGGGGTGAAGCGCGATCGGCTATCCCTTATGTTGGATGAAAAGCCCCATGTTTTTGCAGGGGTGCATACTCGTCAAATTAATGTATAGAATCGCGTATAGTGCGAGTAAGATATTGCGCTGTCCGTTTTGTGTTTAGCAAAGATATAGTTTGCATAATCTGGTCTAATCCCTGCTCTATTTAAATAAAGTTGCACGTAAATGGCGTAGATATGCCTGAACTGGGCTTCTTTACGCTGAGCGGGTAAAATCGACCGTTCGCCGCTTAGGTATTTTCAAAATGAATAAAATGAGCGATAAAGAGAATATAAACCTTAATAAACTCGCGTATCGCACGGACGCGGGTTATTAATGGGTTGTAGGCCTTTTACAGAAAGGATTCCAGCAATGTCTAAGCCTCTTGGCAAGCCCGATCGTATTGTCGTCGCCCTCGGCGGCAACGCCCTCGGCAACAACCCCGTCGAGCAGATCGAGGCCGTGAGCAACACCGCCCACGCTCTCCTCGGCCTCATCGAGCAGGGCAACGAGATCATCATCACCCACGGCAACGGCCCGCAGGTCGGCATGATCCAGAACGCCTTCGCCGCTGCCCACGATGCCATCGGCACCCCCGAGATGCCGCTGCCCGAGTGCGGCGCCATGTCCCAGGGCTACATCGGCTACCACCTGCAGCAGGGCATCGGCCGCGAGATGCACAAGCGCTATAAGCGCTGGCACGCCGCCACCGTCGTCACCCAGATCGAGTGCGATCCCGACGATCCCGCGTTCAAGAACCCGACCAAGCCGATCGGCCCCTTCTACACCGAGGAGCAGGCCAAGGAGTTCATGGCCGAGGACCCCTCCAAGGTCTTCGTCGAGGATTCCGGCCGCGGCTGGCGTCGCGTCGTCGCCTCCCCCGATCCCAAGAAGATCGTCGAGGCCGACTCCATCCTCAACCTGCTCGACAACGAGTTCATCGTCATCGCCTGCGGTGGCGGCGGCATCCCCGTCGTCCGCGACTACGAGAACAAGGGCTGCTACAAGGGCGTTCCCGCCGTCATCGACAAGGACCTGGGCGGCGAGCTGCTGGCCGAGGACTGCGACGCCGACGTTCTGTTCCTGCTGACCGCCGTCGAGCACGTCGCCATCAACTTTGGCAAGCCCAACCAGGAGGAGCTCGAGGACATCACCGCCGACGAGGCCGAGCGCCTGGCCGACGAGGGCCAGTTCGGCAAGGGCTCCATGGAGCCCAAGGTCCGCGCCGCCATCAAGTTCGCCCGTTCCCGCAAGGGCCGCACCTGCATCATCGGCGCCCTGGACAAGGCCGCCGAGACCATGGCCGGCCTCTCCGGTACCCGCATCCACGAGTAGTCTCTACTCTGTCGCCTCTCTCGTGGGCGCCAGGCAAGACGCCCACAAACTAGCCTCTCTTCATGAGCCCCGCAGTCCGCTCCGACTGCGGGGCTTTTGCTGTTTGGAGCGCGAGCAAATGAGGAAGGCGAATAAGAGCCAATCTGATTAGATGCTCAGGTCATGGGATGCCTGAAACCAGACGATGACTCCGAGAATCCTGATTCGGCGTTTGTCCAGCACAATATCCGGTTCCGACGTGCGATATGAGTAGGATGACAGCATCACGGTGTTCGTGCCGGTGCTATATCGCCGTATGACCATTCTGGAATTATCGGCCAAGGCGATGACGGAGCATCCGTTCCAGGGTTTCAGGTTGGGGTCCACCAGGAGAAGGGATCCTATCGGATAGCATTTGGACATGGCAGATGTGTCCATTTGAACAAAAAAGCACCCGCGATGGTTTTTGAATACGGATGAGGGGAGCGCCGTTGTTCCGGTCTGCTTAAGTCCCGTTCTGCCTCCATTCATCTGGATTTTAAATACATCGCAAAGGGAGTCAGTAGTAGTTTCCTTGGATTTCCGCTTCTGCCCCTCGTAGTCGAGCTTTGCGGCAAGCCCTGCGGTTTCAGATGTGAGATCGTCGAGCGGCAGATTGAATTTCGATACGATCTTGAGCAATGTTGACCGGCGGATGGCATAGCGGTCCTTTTCCCAACGGCATACCGTTTCTTTGGAGACGCCGATGAGTGCCGCGAACTCCTCTTGCGTGAGCTGCTCGCGCTTGCGAAGAGCCTTTATGTTTTGACCCGTTCCCATGTTATGAAGCGCGGACGAGGGGAAGGCAGAGGCAGCTGGGGCCGCCAAAGCCGTTTGTCAGCTCAAAGATAGAGATGGGCACAAGTTCAATGCCCGCCTGCTCCAGTGCTTTGTTAGTCTCGGCGTTCTCTTCGTATACGCAGACCTTGCCGGGCTCCAGGCAAAGGGTGCTTATGGCATTGTTGGTTCTTTCGACCTCTGCCGCTCCGGGATTTGAACCGCCGCAAGGGATGAATTGCAGCGAGCTTGAACCCAGGGCTAATCTCAAGGCTTCTTTCAGCCCACCTTCGACATGGCGCGCCCGGGTTGTCCTTTCCGATCTGCCCCGTGTAATGCGGTAGACTCGCGCTTGATCGAGAAGCTCCCGGGCTACGAGGAATGTCTCGTAGCCAACACGAGTGAAGTATGTGTCGAGATGAATACAGAGATCATCGTAGGGAACCTGAATGGCCCATACGGACTCAATAGTTGAGCGCTCATCCCAGAGCAAGTTATTTGCTAGGGTATCTATCGCTGCCGGCTCGGTTCGTTGGGATATACCAACGGCAACGTTCTCGCTATTGAGGTTGTGCAGGTCGCCGCCTTCAATGTGGTAAGTCGATTCATGCTTGAAGAACTGAGGGATCTCGCGGAAATCCGGGTGATAGCTAAAAATCGTTTTGTAGGCGATAACCTCACGGTTGCGCTCTGACCAGTACATATGGTTGAGCGTGACACCTTCGCCGATGACGCTCGCCGGATCGCGCGTGAACCACATGGTGTTAAGGGGGCCTACGAGAAGGTCGTCAGGCGAATATGCGTCTCCTGTCAGTTTTGCGAGGCTGAACATCTCTTTATCCGTGTCGAAGACCTGGGAATAACGGATGCCGTTGACGGCCGCTTGGGCCAGAGCGCGGGAGCCCTCGATGTGCTCGAGGTAATCGCGAATAGCGGACTCGAGCTCAATGCCGCACGCGCCGCATTCTCTAATGAAGCTATCGATAAAGGAGCGACGCGCTTGGTCTGTCGCATCAAGGGCTTCGGTAAGAAGGTTTTCAAGATAGAGAATCTCTACTCCTTCGCGCTCGAGCATCGCCGAGTAAGCATGATGCTCCTTGAGAGCCTTTTCAAGATCGAATGAGCTGCTAGACGGGCGTAGCGTAAAGACTTGATTGAACTGCCCGTCGGGGTAATTGCGCGTTTCGGAGCCGGGGCAGTGCAGGAGGGCCTTTTTTAGCTTTCCTATTTCGTTTTGAACATGTAGTGCGGACATAAGACCTCGCTTTGGCGATGAGTATTGATTGCTTCCATAGTGGCACATTACGAGATTGATTCAATTTACATCATATTTGTCACAGGAGAATGGCATGAACAAGGCTAGTAATTGATGTTAAACATCTATTTAAAGAGACAATTGACGAATTACATCAATCTGGAATCCGTTTACGGGTCGATGCGCTTCGTTGGCGGGCGAAGAGACGGAAGGGTGTTTTGCGCGATGACACAATGGCTTTGCCGGCAACGAAAAACCCCTGAATTAAGGAGGAGAGATGGCAGAGACAGAAAAGAAGCGCACTCTTCGAGTCCCGCACGTGTACACCATCATTCTCGTCTTGATGGCCGTATTTGCCGTTCTGACCTGGGTCGTGCCTTCGGGTTCGTTTGAGCGCCAGGAGGTTAACGGTCGCGAGGTAACGGTCTCGGGCACCTATGAGCCTGTCGATAAGGTCTATACGGACGAGGACGGCAACGAGGTCGATCTTCGCCAAGGCATCTTCGAAGTACTTGAGGCCCCTGCGATCGGCATCCAGCAAGCGGTCGAGGTCGTTGCATTCATTATGATCGTGGGAGGTTCCTTCCAGGTCATCACGGCGACCGGAGCCATCACGAGCGGCGTCGCCCGAGTGGTGAAGAAGTTCAAGAGCAAGGACGTCCTCATCATTCCGATCCTAATGGTGCTTTTTGCTTTGGGCGGCAGCACCTTTGGTATGGCAGAGGAGACGCTTCCGTTCTTTGCGATTCTTATGCCGATCATGATGGCCATGGGCTTCGACTCAATTACAGCGTTCATGACGGTGTTTGTGGGTGCCCGTATCGGATACATCGCATCTACCGTAAACCCGTTCAACGTCCTGATTTCCCAGGGCATCCTCGGTATCCAGGGCAACCCCCAGCTTTGGTTGCGTACTATCGCCCTTGTCGTGCTCACTGCAGTTGCCATCGCATGGGTTGTGATGTATGCCCTCAAGGTTAAGAAGAATCCCGAGGCATCCCCAGCTTTCCACGATGATATCGAGAAGCGCAAAGAGTTTGGTGCGGACGAGAATCTCCTCGATAGCGAGTTCACCGGTAGGCAGAAAGCCGTTATGGTTATTTTCGTGCTTGGACTTGCCGCCATCATTTGGGGTCTGGTGGCCCAGGGCTGGTACATGAACGAAATCTCTGCGATTTTCTTGGCCATGGCCCTTCTTTCGGGTGTTGTTTCCGGGATGAATGAGAAGGAGATCGCTGGCGAGTTCGTTAAGGGAATTGCAGACTTCGCGTTCTCTGCCATCGTTGTTGGCCTCGCCCGCGGAATCCTCGTAATCGCCAATGACGGCCTCATCATCGATACGATTCTCAACACGCTCGCCACGGCTCTCTCCGGAGTTCCGGCAGTTATCTTTACGAGCATTCTCTATGTCGTGGATAACCTTCTGTCGATCCTCGTTCCGAGCTCCTCGGGCATCGCTGCTCTTACGATTCCCATTTTCGGCCCGCTTGTTGAGCTGATGGGCTTAAACCCCGAGGCCGCAGTTACTGGTCTTTCCATGGGCAGCGCGGCCATGTCTCTCATTTCGCCAACAAGCGCGATGCTCGTTGCCGGTCTTGGCGTCTGCAAGATTCCGCTAGGCCAGTGGTGGAAGGTCGCTTGGAAATTCTTCCTGGTCGTAAGCGTTATCTGCATGGCATTCACTGCGGTTTCGGGTCTTATCCCCCTGCCGTAAATGCAAAACCCCACATACAAGTTGTGAGAAAGAAGGATAGAGATGAACAAAGGACTGAACGTTCATAGCGAGATTGGCGCCCTCAAGAAGGTGTGCGTCCATCGCCCCGGTATGGATCTTGTAAACATGAAGGCGGAGGATTTCGACCGCGTTTGGATTCACGACGCGTTCTATCTGGACTATGCCCAGAAAGAGCACGATCAGTTTACCGACCTTCTTCGCGGCGCTGGCGCCGAGGTCGTCTATATGGAAGAGCTGCTCGCTGAGACGTTTGACAAAGTCGAGGGCACTCGCGCAGAGTTCATGACGAAGTTCATGGGTGAGTCCGGCATCTCCAACGCGGCCCTTCGCCAGGCCGTTGTCGAGAAGCTTGATTCGATTAAGGACAACAAGGAGTTTGTCCTTGCTGCCATGGGCGGCCTCTACGTTCGCGACCTCGAGATCCCCAAGGTTGGCGGTTCTCTTGCCAGTATGGACGGCGAGGAGTTGAAGGCTGACGATATGGTGCTGTTCCCCATGCCGGCCTCGTATTTCTCCCGTGACCCTCTGGCTGTCGTGGGCAAGGGCGCTACCATGAACCGCATGTACTGGAATCAGCGCAACCGCGAGGTAATCTTCTACGAAACGGTGCTGCGCAACCATCCCGATTACGCCGGTAGCCCCATCTGGTACGACCACAACAGCGAGTGGCATATCGAGGGCGGCGATATCCTCAACATCAACGCCAAGACGCTCGCCATCGGTATTTCCGAGCGCACCCAGACTGCAGCCATCGATGAGCTCGCCAAGAATATGTTCTGGGGTTCCGATGAGGCCGAGATCGAGAACATCTATGCCATCAAGATTCCGCACGGCTATGCCTACATGCACCTCGACACCGTCTGCACGCAGGTCGATCGCGATAAGTTCACGGTCTATCCCGGCATCTACCAGACGCTTCGTGCCTACCGCCTGACCAAGGGCGATTCGGAGGGGGAGGTGCATATCGAGGAACTCGAGGGCACCCTGCAGCATATCCTCGAGCTTGCGACGGGTATGGACCATATCACCATGATTGAGTGCGGTGGCGGCGATCCGATCGAGGCTTCCCGTGAGCAGTGGAACGATGGTTCCAACACTCTTGCGGTCGCACCGGGCAAGGTCTGCGTGTATGAGCGCAACGTTGTCACCAACGATGCTCTTTACAAGGCTGGCGTCGAGCTGCTCGTCGCTCCCTCCGAGGAGCTTTCTCGCGGTCGCGGCGGCCCGCGCTGCATGACCATGCCGTTCTGGCGTGAGGAAATCTAATCAGCTTTAGCGTATCTGGGCGGCGCGGGTGCGTCTGCGCCGCCCATCCCTCCTTGTGTGTTCCAACAATCGAAAGGACTCAAATCATGGCTCTTAATCTTTCTGGTCGAAGCGTTCTTACCCTGCTTGACTTTACGTCCGAGGAAATCGAGTACATGCTCGACCTCTCAAAGAACTTCAAGGATATGAAGCGCGCCGGGTATCCGCACCGCTTTCTCGAGGGCAAGAACATTGTCCTGCTGTTTGAGAAGACCTCCACGCGCACGCGCTGTGCCTTCGAGGTCGGCGGTATGGACCTGGGTATGGGCGTGACCTACCTCGACCCCGGCTCGTCGCAGATGGGCAAGAAAGAGTCCATCGAGGATACCGCCCGCGTGCTCGGTCGCATGTATGACGGTATTGAGTATCGCGGCTCCGACCAGTCGATCGTCGAGGAGCTTGCCGCCAAGGCTGGCGTTCCCGTCTGGAACGGTCTGACCAACGAGTACCATCCCACCCAGGCCCTTGCCGACATTCTTACCATGCGTGAGGAGTTTGGCGACACGCGCGGCATGAAGCTCACCTATATGGGCAAGGAGCAGGGCAACGTCAGCGACTCCCTGATGGTTATCTGCGCCAAGCTCGGCATTAACTTCTGCTCCTGCGGACCCAAGGGCGATGTCGAGGGCGCCACGCACTTCGATCCCGAGCTTCTTGAGCGCTGCCAGGAGATCGCCGCTCAGAATGGCTGCACGATCCAGCTCACTGAGGATATCGACGAGGGCGTCAAGGATGCAGACGTGATCTATACGGACGTTTGGGTCGGTATGGGCCAGGCTGAGGAGCTGTGGAAGAGCCGAATCGATCTTCTCTCTCCCTATCGAGTAACGCCCGAGGTCATGGCCAAGGCAAACCCCGGCGCCATCTTTATGCACTGCCTGCCGAGCTTCCACGATACACAGACCACCATCGGCGCCGAGATTGCCGAGAAGTTCGGCGTGACCGAGATGGAGGTTTCCGACGAGGTCTTTGAGAGCGCGCAGTCTCGCGTGTTCCAGGAGGCCGAGAACCGCATGCATACCATTAAGGCCATGATGTACGCGACGCTTCGCTAGCAGCTGGGAAGTGAACGAACACTATGAGTAAACCGTACGGAAAGCCCGATCGTATTGTCGTCGCCCTCGGCGGCAACGCCCTCGGCAACAACCCCGTCGAGCAGATCGAGGCCGTGAGCAACACCGCCCACGCTCTCCTCGGCCTCATCGAGCAGGGCAACGAGATCATCATCACCCACGGCAACGGCCCGCAGGTCGGCATGATCCAGAACGCCTTCGCCGCTGCCCACGATGCCATCGGCACCCCCGAGATGCCGCTGCCCGAGTGCGGCGCCATGTCCCAGGGCTACATCGGCTACCACCTGCAGCAGGGCATCGGCCGCGAGATGCACAAGCGCTATAAGCGCTGGCACGCCGCCACCGTCGTCACCCAGATCGAGTGCGATCCCGACGATCCCGCGTTCAAGAACCCGACCAAGCCGATCGGCCCCTTCTACACCGAGGAGCAGGCCAAGGAGTTCATGGCCGAGGACCCCTCCAAGGTCTTCGTCGAGGATTCCGGCCGCGGCTGGCGTCGCGTCGTCGCCTCCCCCGATCCCAAGAAGATCGTCGAGGCCGACTCCATCCTCAACCTGCTCGACAACGAGTTCATCGTCATCGCCTGCGGTGGCGGCGGCATCCCCGTCGTCCGCGACTACGAGAACAAGGGCTGCTACAAGGGCGTTCCCGCCGTCATCGACAAGGACCTGGGCGGCGAGCTGCTGGCCGAGGACTGCGACGCCGACGTTCTGTTCCTGCTGACCGCCGTCGAGCACGTCGCCATCAACTTTGGCAAGCCCAACCAGGAGGAGCTCGAGGACATCACCGCCGACGAGGCCGAGCGCCTGGCCGACGAGGGCCAGTTCGGCAAGGGCTCCATGGAGCCCAAGGTCCGCGCCGCCATCAAGTTCGCCCGTTCCCGCAAGGGCCGCACCTGCATCATCGGCGCCCTGGACAAGGCCGCCGAGACCATGGCCGGCCTCTCCGGTACCCGCATCCACGAGTAGTCTCTACTCTGTCGCCTCTCTCGTGGGCGCCAGGCAAGACGCCCACAAACTAGCCTCTCTTCATGAGCCCCGCAGTCCGCTCCGGCTGCGGGGCTTTTGCTGTTGAGGTAGCTGTTCATGAGGAATGCTGCGAGCCGCGCCCAAATGACGAGAGTGGATGGCTGGTCATTGGGGACAGACTTAAATGAGTAGCACCGATCAGCTGCGTAAAGTGCAGCCCACAATGAGTGTCCAAAGCGGGGCACAGTTTCCCAGGCACTCATTTAAGTCTGTCCCCAATGAGTGCCCAATGACTAGTAGTAGGCCCACATGGCTTCGACTTCGTTGAGGACCTCTACGACGCCCCAGCGACGGGCGCTGCGGCTGGCCGAGTTGGGGTCGTAGACGCCAATCTGGCTGGCATCGTCGATGCCGTAGAGCACGATGTAGTGGCCTACGTTGGTAAACGTACCGGGGCGCACTGCGGCGATAACGGGCGCACCCGAGCGAAGTGCTTGGGTAATCGATTCGCGATCGTTATAGAGCTGTGTTCCGTTGAGTCCCAGCTGCCACGCACCGCCTGTCATAAACGACCACTCGGTGGCACCAGTGGGGGCGTAGTTGCCGGCTTCGGCCAGTGCGCATATATCGACCGGCGTCTTATCGGCGTGGCCAGTCTTAAAGATATAGACCATGGTGAGACAAGTGGGGCCGCAAGCGTTTTCGCGAATAGTGCCGCCGGCATAGGGCAGCTCCGACCATGCGGGGTCAATTTGGTAGATGTGGGGCATGGTGCCGGCCTGCCATTGCGAGCGTGGGGTCGAGAACGCAAAGGAGTAACCGGGCGCGACGGGAGCTTTAAGCAGCTTGTCCTCGGCAGTGGGCTCAAGACCGGCTGATCCGTGGGAGATACAGGATCCCAAAAACACAAAGACGAGGCAGGCGGCAATGGAGCAAAGCGCAAGGCGTAGGCGGCGGGCTGGAAGCGCGTGGCTTGTGGTGTGCGACGCGGGGCGAGGGGCGGAATTGCCGCGATTGCGTTGAGGTCGCGAAAAGGAGCGCTTAACGTAGTAGTCGGTCGTACGGCGATCGTAGCGGCGCGGCTGCGATGTGTCGGTCTGGCGTTGGCGCGTGCTCGTACTCACGCGGTCTGACTGCTGCGCGGTACGGCTCTGTTGCCGCGAAGAAGCCCCGGTCTGCACTTGGGGGCGCTGCGGGTTGTCGTTGTCGGAGGTGCTTCTGGGCGTTGGCGTGGTACGGCCGGCAAGGCGCACGCTTTGTGGCCGTTGGTCGCCGTCATTGTATCCGTATGCCATTTGAATCACCTTGCCTCATGTGTAACTTGTCTATCCTACATAAAAAGATGCACGACACATGGGTATGTGCGCCAAAAGCCTGATAAATGGTATGAACGTTGCCGCGCCGCGCGCCAAGCGTCACGGCAACAGGTATCCAAAAGCAGACAAGATGAAAGCGTTCAGGACGAATGGCGTCTCCCGCCGTTCGTCCCAAAAACGGCGCCGCTCGTTTTGCAGTTCTGCCTTCGGTCGAGCCACAAGCGGCGCTGCTGTGCCAAGGCCGTATTGTAAAGCCACGAAATAAAAGCGCGCGGCAAAACAGACCGCGCAAGGGGTGACGCCAAAGAGGCGTCAATAAGGAAAGGAGGGGAACAATGGCGGACAAGAACGCAGAAGTTGCAGTCGAAGGTAACGGCGGCATGAAGAAAACGCTTTCGCTCTGGAACTTCTTCACCATCGGTTTCGGTGCCATCATCGGTACCGGTTGGGTTCTGCAGGTCGGCGACTGGATGGTCGTGGGCGGCGGTCCCGTTCCCGCTATGATCGCATTCCTCTTGGGTGCAATCTTCCTCGTGCCCGTCGGAGCTGTTTTCGGTGAGCTCACGGCTGCTATCCCCATCTCGGGCGGCATCGTCGAGTATGTCGATCGTAGCTTTGGCCGTACGATGAGCTACATCACCGGCTGGCTCTTGGCCCTGGGCAACGGCATCCTGTGCCCGTGGGAGGCCATCGCCATCTCGACCCTCGTGTCCGAGATGTTCGGCAGCCTGCCCGGCCTTGAGTGGCTGCGCGCCGTCAAGCTCTACACCATCCTGGGCGCCGACGTTTACCTGTTCCCGACGCTGATCGCGCTCGGCTTTGCAACCTACGTCATCTTCCTCAACTTCCGCGGTGCCAGCTCGGCCGCCAAGCTGCAGGCCTTCCTGACCAAGGCCCTGCTCTGCGGCATGCTGCTCGCCATGGGCGTCTCGCTGTTCACCGGCTCGCCGGACAACGCCATGCCCGTGTTCTCCCAGGTCACCGGTGCTGGCGGCGGCAAGCCCGCTACCGAGGGCACCAGTCTGTTCGCAGGCATCGTTTCGGTCCTGGTTCTGACCCCGTTCTTCTACGCCGGCTTCGACACCATTCCTCAGCAGGCTGAGGAAGCAGCCGAGGGCCTCAACTGGAACAAGTTCGGCAAGATCATCTCCTTGGCCCTGCTGGCCGCCGGCGGCTTCTACATGGTCTGCATCTACTCGTTCGGCACCATCCTCGACTGGCATGAGTTTGTTAAGAGCCCGGTTCCCGCGCTTGCCTGCCTCAAGGGCATCAACATGCTCCTGTACCTGGCCATGCTCGTCATCGCCACGCTTGGACCCATGGGCCCGATGAACTCCTTCTACGGCGCCACGAGCCGCATCATGCTCGCCATGGGCCGCAAGGGCCAGCTGCCCGAGAAGTTCGCCGAGGTCGATCCCAAGTCCGGTGCTCCCAAGCTCGCCTGCGTCGTTCTGGGCGTCATCACCGTCGTCGGTCCGTTCCTGGGCAAGAACATGCTCATCCCTCTGACCAACGTGTCCGCTCTCGCCTTCATCTTCTCCTGCGGCATGGTCGCCCTTGCTTGCCTGCGTATGCGCTTCACCGAGCCCGACCTGCCTCGTCCCTACGAGGTGCCCGGCGGCAAGTTTGGCATCAGCCTCGCTATCGTTGCCTGCGGCACCATCATTGGCCTGCTCGTGATCCCGTTCTCTCCCGCCTCCCTCAACATGGTGGAGTGGAGCATCGTGATCGGCTGGCTGGCTGTTGGCCTGGCCCTCATGGCTTTCACCAATTCCCGCAAAAAATAACGCCGAGCCGGGGCGGATCGGGTGCGCGGAGCCCTCTCTCCCGCGCACCGAACCCGGCACCACTTGGGTAGTTTTGTGAGGCCTTAACCCAACGCGGCCTCGCCCACTATATGGATCCATAAGGAGGAACCATGTCCACTAAGTACGCAATCGTTGGCGGCAAGCTCATCGACGGTACCGGTGCCGAGCCGGTCGAGAACTCCCTCGTTCTCGTCGACGACAACGGCAAGATCGAGTATGCCGGTGCTATGCAGGACCTTCCCGAGGGCGTTGAGGCCATCGACGCCGCCGGCAAGACCGTCCTTCCCGGCCTGATTGACACCCACCTGCACTTCTCGGGCAACCTGACCGACGATGACACCGACTGGGTCATGCAGCCGCTCCTCGAGAAGCAGGCCGTCGCCGTCAAGCAGGCCTACGACTGCCTCACCCACGGTCTCACCACCGTCTGCGAGATCGGTCGCTTTGGTATCCAGATCCGCGACTGCATCGACAAGGGCGTCTTCAAGGGCCCGCGCGTTCTGGCCACCGGCCTTGGCTTCTGCCGCGTTGCCGGCCACGGCGACTCCCACCACTGCAGCCAGGAGCTCAACAAGGAATCGCACCCCTGGGGCGATCAGGTCGACGGTCCTTGGGATCTGCGCAAGGCCGTCCGTCGTCGCCTGCGTGAGAACCCCGATGCCATCAAGATCTGGGCTACCGGTGGCGGCATCTGGCGCTGGGACTCCGGCCGCGACCAGCACTACTGCTCCGAGGAGATCCAGGCCGTGATCGAAGAGGCCAAGTTGGTCGGCATCCCCGTGTGGAGCCACTGCTACAACAACCACGCCGCTGCCTACGATTCCGTCCGCTTTGGCTGCGAGCAGCTGATCCACGGCTTCGATATCGATGAGCGCACCATGGACCTCATGGCCGAGCAGGGCACCTTCTTCACCCCGACGATCGCCTTCCTGCCCACCTGGTACGCCACCTATCCGCCCGTCTACGTCCCCGAGCTGCACGACAAGTACGAGGGCACCCTGGTCGAGAAGGAGCTGCAGCGCAACTACGACTGCCTGCGCGAGGCCAAGAAGCGCGGCGTCGTCATGACGATCGGCTCCGACTCCTTCTCCTTCGTCACCCCGTACGGCACCTGCTCCATCGAGGAGATGTACGAGTTCGTCGACAAGATCGGCTTCACCCCGGTCGAGACCATCACCTGCGCCACCCTCAACGGTGCCAAGATGTGCCACATCGAGGACGAGACCGGTTCCATCGAGGCCGGCAAGTGCGCCGACCTGCTGGTCGTCAACGGTGACGTCGCCGCTGACATTCACGTGCTCAACACCGACAACATGGACGTCATCATGAAGGACGGCTGGATCGTCGAGGCTGGCACCTTTGGCGAGGCTAACAAATACAGCGCCTAAGATACCGTTTGTCGATGGCTGGATGTAAAACACAGTTTTTGATTGCATAATGCAATGGAGAGGGTCGCTTGCGGCCCTCTTTATTGCTATGGGTGCGGTAGATAAAAGGGGATGACGGTGGATTTAAACAGGCTGATTCTGGGCAAGAGCTACAACTCTACCAAGGTCTTTCGTACCGCTCAGCATGTGGTTCAAGCCATCTTGCTCGGTATTGTCGTTCCGCTGCTTATCCTGCTGCTCATCTGGGATCTAACCGATAATCCCAATCCCGTTCCGGCCGTTGTCGTCATTGCCGGCTTGGTCATGCTGTGCTTCTTCTTCTCGTACGTCTTTGTCGTTCCCGACGACCTCACATCGAGCGCTACCGACCGCACGCTCGCCATCGCGTCGAAAATATTCGCCTACACGTCGCGCGGCCTTACGCCCGAAGCTGCCCTGGGCGCCTCTAAGATCATCCTGTCCGAAACCATCGCCTCTGCCATCTGCTTTACCGACGGCAAGCAGGTGTTGGCAAGCTGGGGCGAGGACTCGGCAAAATGCCCCGCGGGCACCCCGGTGGTGCTGCGGACCACGCTCAATGTGATCAACAGCGGTGAGCAAAGCGTGTTCTCGCGCGATGCCTCGACCGAGACAGGTGGCTACTTTCCGCGCCTGCGCGCCGGTATTGTCGCACCGCTTACCGTGCGCGGGCATTGCGTGGGCACGCTCGAGCTGTATTATCCCCGTCTGAGCAGCATCGATATGCGCCAGACGGCGCTTGCCTCGGGCTTTGCCGACCTCATTTCCACGCAGCTTGCGAGCTTTGAGCTCGAGCGTCAGGACGAGCTTACGGCCCGCGTGGAGCTGCGCGCCTTGCAATCGCAGGTCGATCCTCATTTTCTATTCAATACCATCAGCACGATTGTGTCGCTCGTTCGAACCGAGCCCGACAAGGCGCGATCGCTGCTGATCGACTTTTCCAACTACTATCGTCAGACGCTTTCTGATTCCGATACCCTCACAACGCTCGAGCACGAGGTGGAACAGGGCACTCGCTATATCAATCTTATGCAGGCTCGTTATGGCGACGGCCGTCTGCGCGTCTCGGTCGATATCGACTTTGAGGTGCGCGATTGCATGGTGCCGCCGTTTATCTTGCAGCCGTTGCTCGAAAACTGCATCAAGCACGCGCAGCGCGAGACCGAGCCGCTTTCTATTCATGTTAGGGCTTTCGAGACCGATGACGGTTTGGAGATCATCGTCGAGGACGACGGCATCGGTATGAGCAAAGAGGTCTGCGCGCATCTGTTTGAGCGACATCGCCGAGAGGAGCCCGAGAGCATTACCGCCGACGGCTCCGTCAAGCGAGGTTGCGGCCTGGCGCTCTTCAACGTGCTTCAGCGCATCCATTTCTTTTACGGAGAAGATTCCGGCATGCGCGTGAAGTCCCAGGAGGGCGTGGGAACGCAGGTCATCGTCGAGCTGAACGGCGAGCCGCATGAGCCGGCGCCGTTGACGGCGTAGCACGCGGTTGGATTGAGAGAAAAAGAGGGGAAGCACATATGTCCGAAGGCTGGAACATCTTGGTGGTTGATGACGAGCCCCCAATTAGGGCTGAGCTACGCTATCTGTTGGAAAAGGATACGCGTGTGGGTCAGATTGCCGAGGCGGGCAATGTCACCGAAGCCGTGGAGTCGATTCTGTCGAACAAGCCCGACGTGTTGTTTTTAGACATTACCATGCCCGGTCGCTCGGGAATTGAGCTTGCCGAGACGCTGCAGAACTTAAAGACGCCGCCGGTCGTGGTGTTTGTGACGGCATTTGCCGAGTATGCGGCTGATGCCTATAACCTCGATGCCGTCGATTATGTCGTCAAGCCGGTTGAGGACGCACGCCTGTCAAAGGCACTCGACAAGATCGAGGCGGCCTTGGGTGTCCGTCGTGTTATCCACGCTCCGCGCCAGCCTTTGCGTCTGACGGTGGACCGCGGGGGCAAAAAGGTGTTCATCCCCGTGGCGGATGTCTGCTACTTTGAGGCGCGCGCCGATTTTTGCAACGCCATCTGCGCCGAGGGAACGTACCTGATCAATGAGTCGATCTCTTCGCTCGAGCGTCGCTTGGACTCCGAGGGCTTTATTCGCGTTCATCGCAGCTACCTGGTCAATTTGGAAGACGTGCACAATGTTGAGATCGGCTCCACGGGGCTGATGGAGCTCAGGCTCGACCGCGTGAGTTCGACGGTGCCCGTGTCCCGCCGTCGCGCTGCCGAGGTTAAAGCACACTTGGGGCTTGCGTAGACGGTCTGCGTGCTGTCGTTTACCATCGCAGGTTTGGCATGGGCGCGCGGTGGGCATAATGGGTGGCATCGAATGAAATCGAAAGGATCATTATGCCCGCGCTTATCACCCATCATCTGTTTGGCGAGGAAAGCATCGACCGTCTTCCGCAGGGCGTCATCGCGTCCGACGAGGAGCGCATCGCTTTTATCTTGGGCAACCAAGGCCCCGACCCGTTTTTCTTTCACATTCTGACACCGCGTGTTTCCGACTGCACGCTGCTGGCGCAGGTCATGCATCGGTCGCGCATGTCTCGCCAGTTCGCGTGCCTGCGCGACGGCGTGTCGCATCTGCTGCCGCGCGACGCCAGCTTGGGTCGCGCCTTTGCGCTGGGCCTGCTGTCTCATTACGTGCTCGACCGCAACGCCCATCCCTTTGTCTATGAGCAACAGTTTGGCATCGTGGAGTCCGATTCAGAGCTTGAGGATTCGAGCAGTCAGGTCCATGCCGTGATCGAGAGCGACCTGGATGTACTGATGCTGCAGCTTAAACGCGATGGCGCTACGGTCGACGATTACCCGCCGGCGGGCGAGATCGTCACCACCGATCGCATCAATCGCGTTGCCGGCGTGCTGATGAGCTATGTTGCCGGACGCGTGTACGGCATTGACATTCCGGCGGGGGAGTACGGTGCCGCCGTTGCCAATATGCAGCGACTTTACCGCGCGATTGAGCCGGCTGGCTCCGTAAAGACGCGCGCGATCTCGTTGGTTGAGGGCTTGGTGCACGACTACTCGCTGCTCGACGGCCTTGCCCATCGCGTGACGACGGAGCTGCCCGAGCGCACCGGTAACCTGGGCCACTTGGCATGGAAGAACCCCTTTACCGATGAAGTCTCGACCGAGAGCTTCCCCGAGGTCTTTGACCGCGCGCTGCTCGATTACGAGTGCACGGTTGCCCGCTTTATCGAGACCGGCGATATGGAAGCCGTGACCAACCATGTCAATTACAGCGGTCGCGTGCTCAATGTCGATGAGGAGTTCGACCGCGAGGAATAGGGCCCGTGAGTGCCCCTTTGCCGAATCCTTACCGGCGCCTCTGGACAATTGGGGTACGATGAACTAACTGCATATCGGGCGAATACGAAAGGGCCCTGTCCATGAAATACACCAAGCTCGAGCGTAACTGGGTTATGTACGATGTGGGCAATTCGGCCCTCGTGTTGCTCAATACCTCGGTGGTGCCCATCTACTTTAACGCCATCAATACCGGTGCTTCCTCGGCAGACCTGGTGGTCGCTTGGGGCAACGCGCAGACGATTGCCTCGCTGGTCATTGCCATGCTCATGCCCATTCTGGGCGCGCTTGCCGATTACGCCGGCAACAAGATCAAGTTCTTCTTGGGCTTCTTCCTCACGGGCCTGGTTCTTTGCCTGGCGCAGGCTATCCCAATGTCCGCCATGGCATTTTTGACCGTGTACGTGCTGTGCACCATCGGCCTTAACTCTTCTATGACGTTCTACGACGCCATGCTGCCCGACATTACCACCGACGAGCGCATGGACGCCGTGTCCAGCTCGGGCTATGCCTGGGGCTACATCGGTTCCACCGTGCCGTTCATCATCTGCCTGGCGCTCATCATGGGTGGCCCCGCTCTTGGCGTCCCCACCATGCTGGCAACGCGTCTGTCGTTTATCATCACTGGTGCCTGGTGGCTCATCTTTACCCTGCCGCTCATTCGCACCTATAAGCAAAAGTACGGTCGCGAGCGCGGTCCCGAGGACACCATCGGCCACATCGTGGGCGGTGTGTTCTCCGAGGTCGGACACACCATGCGCGAGATCGCCCACAACAAGACCGTGCTGGTCTATATGATTGCGTTCTTCTTCTATATCGATGGCGTTCATACGGTCATTTCCATGGCCACCAGTTACGGCTCGGCTTTGGGTATCGATTCGACGCAGCTGGTCCTGGCGCTGCTCGTTACGCAGTTCGTGGCCTTCCCGTCCGCCATCATATACGGCAAGCTCGCCGGCCGCGTGGGCACGCTCAACATGATTCTGGTGGCCGTCGCCGCCTACATGGGCATTGTGCTGTTTGCCGCGTTCTTCCTAAAGACCGCCTTTGAGTTCTGGGTGCTTGCCATTATGGTTGGCCTGTTCCAGGGTGGCGTGCAGGCGCTCAGCCGGAGCTACTTTGGCCGCATTATCCCTAAGGAAAAATCCAACGAGTACTACGGCTTCTTTGACATCTTTGGTCGTTATGCAAGCGTCATGGGCACCTTCCTTGTGTCGGTCGTCACCTCGCTGACCGGCAACCCGTCGCTGGGCGTCCTTTCCATTGGCGTGCTGCTGATCGTTGGCTTTATGCTGCTGGTTCGCCTGTCCCGCATGACTCGGGCGGCGGAGCATGCCGCATAGGAGCGAGCGGCTATTGTGCCTGTCCACGGTACTCTTTTGGGGTTATCCGCAATAAACATTGCGACTTGCGAGCAATGATTTGCCCAAGTGGGTATGATGGAATCAGCTAGGTCGCGGGGCGTCGCCTGTGTTTGGCGGCGCCCCGTTTTTGTGTTGCAGGGAGGGAAGGCATGAACGCCACGGTTGTGATTCCAACATATTGGGCAGACGACGAGGCCCATGCAAACGCTCCCGGCGTCTATGACCACTCGACGAAGCTCAACGCCACCAATCCCGAGCTCGACCGCTGCCTGGCCTCGCTCGAGCAGGTGCGCGACATTCCGAGGATTATCCTTTTGGTGGTCTGCCCCATCTCGGTCACGGCTGATGTGTCGAAGCGCGTCCACGAAATCGTCGACGCGCACCCTTCGCTCAAGGTCACCGTGGTTACCAACACCCAGGCATCGCGTATCGCCGACCGTGTGGCGCAGATTGCTCCCAAGGGCTCGGGCGAGTGCGTGAGTCTGCGCGGATACGGCGCCATTCGCAATATGGGGCTTGCCTGCGCTGCGGTGCTCGGCCACGATGCCGTTGTCTTTTTGGATGACGACGAGACCGTTATCGATGCCGACTTTATGAAGCGCGCGACCTATGCACTGGGCCAGCAGACGCGTCAAGGCCTGCCGATTTTGGTTAAGAGCGGTTACTTTTACGATCGAGACGGATCGCCGTTGGCGCCCACAGACAAGGTGGGCATTTGCCATCGTTGGTGGACCAAACGCATCGAGTTTAATCGCTGGATGAAAAAGGCACTCTCGGGCACCCGTATTTCGCGTTCAAACTACGTGTGCGGCGGCCTTGTGGCACTTCATGCCCGCGCCTTTACCCGTGTGGCGTTTGACCCGTTTATCACCCGCGGCGAGGACCTAGATTACCTTTTTAACATGCGCATGTTTGGCTACGACGTGTGGTTTGACAACGAGTGGGTCGTTCGTCACCTGCCGCCCGAGTCCGAGAAGCGCTCGCCGCGCTTTATGCAGGATGTGTACCGTTGGTACTACGAGCGTGCCAAGCTGACATTTGCCGCGCACCAGCAGGAGCTCGTTCCCGTCACGGCCGCGTCGCTCATGCCCTATCCGGGCCCGTGGATTTCGCGCGAGCTCGACGACCGCGTGCGCAAGACCGCCATGGTTCGCAGCATGTTTACCCGCGAGCACGAGGGGTACCTGCGCATTTGGCGGCACGGTATTGACGAGGCCAAGACCTACGCGCGTCAAAACGCCGCAAGCTACCTGCGTTTTCAGAGCTTCTGGCCCAAGATCATGGACGGGCTCTGGCGCGACGCACAACTGACCAGCATCCTGGAGGGGACTGAATGATCGACCGCCGCGCCCAGCGCGATAACTCAATATCTATCTTTCGCGTGATCGCCGTTGTCTGCGCCATTTGCGTGCTGGTGTACTTTATTTTTGCCCTGGCGACTGGAATCGAGCCGATCGCGACCGTGGTCGCCTGCGCACTGCTGTGCATCTTTCTGTGCATTTTTATCTATTTGACGCTCAATCCCGATTCGGTGCGTTCGCAGTACACCGAAGAGACACTCTCGGTGGCCTCTGCCATGCTCGAGGACATCAAAGGCGGTCTGACGCAGGAGTCGGCGCGTCTGGTGTGCCAGCGCATTTTGCCCGAGACGCGTGCCATGACGGTTGCCATCACCGACGAGAGCAACGTGCTGGCCTGCGCGGGCGAGTTTGAGGAAAAGCTGCTGCCCGATTCGCCCATCCACACACTTGCCACGCGCTACGTCATCGAGCACGGTATCGTCCAGTCGTTCAACCGTGTGGTGGACGTGGTAGGCTCGGATGGCTCGCACAACCATGTTCCTGCCGGTATCATCGCTCCTATCAAGGTGGGCGACCGCACCGTCGGCACGCTCAAGTTCTACTACAAGACCCCGCGTGCCGTCGACCGCACTCAGTACGCGCTTGCCTCGGGTTTTGCCGAGATCCTGTCCACGCAGCTCGCCATCCACGAGCTCGAGGTGCAAAAGGAGCTCACGGCCCGTGCCGAGGTGCGTGCCCTGCAGGCACAGATCAACCCGCATTTTCTGTTCAACACGCTCAACACCATCGCGTCGTTTACGCGTACCGATCCGCTGCGCGCCCGCGAGCTGCTGCGCGAGTTCTCCTCGTTCTATCGCGCCACGCTCGACAATTCGGGCTCGCTCATTCCCGTGTCGCGCGAGGTCGCGCAGACCAAGCGCTACCTGACGTTTGAGAAGGCGCGCTTTGGCGAGGATCGCGTGCTGGCGACCTTCGACGTGTCCGAGGACGTCGAGGACACGCTGGTGCCGGCGTTCGTGATCCAGCCGATTGTCGAGAACGCCGTACGTCATGGTATGGGCGATGACGACGCCCTGAGGATCGACGTGACCGTTCACCAAGACGGCGAGGATGCAATCTTGATTGCCGTGGCCGATAATGGCGTGGGCATGGATGAGGGTACCGCCGCCAGACTGTTTGACGAGCGCTCTGCCCGTCCCGACGCCAGCTCTCCCCAGGGTGGCGGCGCCGGTGTGGCCATGCACAATATTTCGGAGCGCATCCATCGCTTTTATGGGCCGCACTCCTATACGCGTGTCGAATCGGCGCCGGGCAAGGGCACCAAAGTGCTCCTTCATCTTGATTTGTCAGAGAGCATCTTTGACATTCAAGAGTAAAATAAAAGGCTACGGGCTCAACGTCATGCGACGGATGCCCGGCGTAGTTAGTTGACGAAAGGTTTTATCCCTATGCTGCGTGCGATGATTGTGGATGATGAGGCGCCGGCTCGCTCGGAGCTTCGCTTCCTGCTCGAGCAAACGGGCAAGATCGGCACGATCACGGAGGCGTCGAGCGTCCGCTCCGCCATCGAGATGCTTATGGAAAGTCGCGTGGATGTCGTGTTTCTCGATATCTCGATGCCCGGTGCCTCGGGCCTGCAACTTGCCGAGGCGCTGCATAAGCTCAAAAATCCGCCGGCGATCGTGTTTGTGACTGCGTATAGCGACCATGCGGTCGAGGCATTCGACGTCGATGCCGTTGATTATCTGATGAAGCCTGTCGAGGAAGCTCGCTTGGATCGCGCGATCGAGAAGGTCATGCAACGCGCCAAGCCGGTTACGGACAGCAAAGTGACCATCGAGCGTATCCCGGTGGAAAAGGGCGGCCGCAAGGTGCTCATTCCCGTGGATGACATCCGCTTTATCATGGCAAAGGACGATTACTCCTGCAT
Source organism: uncultured Collinsella sp. (assembly GCA_959023295.1). GTDB lineage: Bacteria > Actinomycetota > Coriobacteriia > Coriobacteriales > Coriobacteriaceae > Collinsella. The sequence goes on from CAUFBM010000005.1 coordinate 21,031, forward strand.
CTATACCGTCGATGATCGCTTTTTGTCGACGACCTCGCTGGCGCAGTTTGAGGCCAAGCTCTGCGACTTTGGCTTCTTCCGTGTTCACCGCCGCTATATCGTCAACCTAGCGTGCGTCACGGACGTCGAGACGGTGCCCTCGGGCGCCATCCAGCTGGGCATTACGGGCGTCGACGAACGCGTGCCGGTTTCTCGCCGCCGCGTCGTGCCGCTCAAGAAGGCCCTGAGTCTCTAGCACGCTGGCCCCGCAGCCCTGTAGACCCATCGTCTGCGGAGCCGTGGGGCCTTTTTTGTATGTATCTGCCGAATCGTTTTTTGCGGAAGGGATCCCATGAACAGTGCAAGCGCCAAGCGTATCGACATCATCTCGGACACCCACGGCTATTTATCGCCTGCGCTCTTGGATGAGCTTGAGGGCGCAGACCTGATCATCCACGCCGGCGACCTCACGTCAGAGATGGACTACGAGCACCTATGCACCATCGCCCCCGTGCGGGCCGTCTTGGGCAACAACGATTACTACCGCGACTACGGCCCCGATGTGGACCGCCTGGCACTTTTTACCTACGAAGGCCTCAAGTTCGCCGTAGCCCACTACCGCGAAGACCTTCCGGTGGGATCCGTAGACGTAGCCATCAACGGCCACACCCACGTAACCAAAGAAGCCCAAGTGGGCCGCTGCCTAGTTCTCAACCCGGGCAGCGCCAGCTACCCCCGAGGCACCCGAGGCCCCACCATGGCCAGAATGCTCGTCAAAGACGGCCATGTCATAAGTACCAAGTTTATTGACTTGGACTAACCGCAACAAAAACGGGGGATGCAAACCGCATCTCCCGTTTTTCTTTCAGCAAAAGGCCGAGCTTCAACAACAGCCTAAGACAACCCCGCCGAGGAGCACGCGGGCTAGCCGCGCAGCGGCGCACGCCCGCAAAACTGGTTGAACAATGTGACGGCAGGGAGGGTCTCCGGGGCCGGCTGGCGCGGGTTAAGTTTGTCGCGAGTTCCGCACGCAAAGGAAAGCACTTAATGTGCTTTCCGTCTTGCGCAGGACTGTAGAGCAGCAAACTTAACCCGCGCCAGCCGGCCCCGGAGACCCTCCCGGAGGGCCCAAAAAATATTTTCAAAAAAGTTGTTGCGCACCGGACAGACTTCTGTGTATACTAATCCCCGCAGCGCACGCGAGCGGAAACAAACGCGAACGACTGCCTGGGGAGTTAGCTCAGTTTGGTTAGAGCGCCGGCCTGTCACGTCGGAGGTCGCGGGTTCGAGCCCCGTACTTCCCGCCAACGCAATTAAAGCCACGTCTTCGGACGTGGCTTTTTGCGTTTGATGCACTTTGTTTCGATAGAACGATCGCCCTGGCGCATCTTCGCCCAGAATCCCCGCCCCTTCGGGAACGCAAGTAAAATCTAATAAGCATATCTGTCTAAACAACAGCTTTGTTGCGCAACACCTGTTCAACGAGACAGGGGGTTAGGTTATACTAAATTGCACTGTAGGCCGCATCTGATGCATTTCGCTCCAAGCGCGGCACTCAGTGGATATCCGATTTACCATTTGGATGTCCTAGCGGTCATTTAGCGTCTCGACACAAGCTCGGCCCCGGAGCTCGTTCGAGCTGTTCGTATTCCTTGAAAGGGGAAAAATGGACATATCGAGGAAGACTGATTACGCCCTTCGTATGCTGGCGATGCTTGCCGAGGATCCGGAGCGTTTGCTTTCTGTTCGCACCGCTGCCGAAGAGGTCAATGTTCCGTATTCGTTTGCCCGCTCGATTCAGCACGGTTTGGTCCAGGCCGGTATTGTGGAGAGCCTGCGTGGCGTCCACGGTGGCATGCGTCTCAAGGTCAGTCCGGACGACGTCACCATTCGTCAGGTCGTCGAGGCCGTTCAGGGCCCTATGGTTATGAATGATTGCACCGCACCCGATGGCGACTGTGCGCGCATGGGCACGTGCTGCTATCATCCCCTGTGGGCCGGAGCTCAAGCATTGATGCGCGACTACCTCGATTCCGTTTCGCTCGGCGACATCGTCGCTCACCGCCAGTTCCCGGCCGTCGATCCCAAGTTCGCCGACCGCGAAGCGTTTCCCGAGTACGCCACCTGTGCGTATACATGCCGGGAGGAATAGCGCCGCATAAGGAGCATAGATATGATTCAGGACCCCTTTCGTTCGATGATTCGTTCGGAAGGGGTCCTGCGTTATCGCGACCTTCCGTGGCGCCGCACGCGCGATCCGTACATCATTTGGCTTTCCGAGGTCATGTTGCAGCAAACACAGGTGCCACGCGTGGAGACGCGTATGCCGGCGTGGCTCGATCGCTTTCCGACCGTGCAGGCGCTTGCCCAAGCCGCGCCTTCCGATGTTTTGGACGCTTGGCAGGGCATGGGCTACAACCGACGCGCTCTGGCGCTCCACAAGGCCGCTCAGCGCGTTGTGGAGGACTGGGACGGTGAGTTTCCGCGTGAGACGCGTGACTTGGTCGCTCTGCCTGGTATTGGCCCGGCAACGGCGCAAGGTATCCGGTCGTTTGCGTTTGACCTTCCAGGCGTGTATCTGGAGACCAACGTGCGCACGGTCTTTCTGCATCACTTCTTTCCCGATGTACCGGCTGTTCCCGACCGCGAGCTGGTGCCGCTGATTCAGGCGGCCTGTCCGGCGGCCCCCGGTGCGGCGACCGACGAGATCGCTCCCTTTGCCGTGCCGCTCGATGATGCCGACACGCCGCGCGCGTGGTATTACGCGTTGCTGGATTACGGCGCATATCTAAAAAAGACGTTGCCCAATCCGTCCAGGCGCTCGGCGGGCTATAGCCGTCAATCAAAGTTTGAGGGCTCACGTCGCCAAAAGCGCGCGCATATCGTGCGCATGTTGCTGGCAGCGCGCGATGGCCAACCGGCGGGGATTACGCTTGCTGATGCCGTGGTGGGCGTTAACGATATGGAAGCGGCGGCTGGGCGCGGGCCGGTCGAGCGCGAGCTTGTCGCGGGCATTCTGGCCGACCTGGAGCGTGAGGGCTTTTGCCGAGCCGAGGGCGATCGCTGGCTGAGCATTTAGCCCGTGGAAATCTGAAGAACAGGATTGTAAGGTTTAGATTTCCGACATGAGGGCATCCTAAAGACGAGGCCGCTCGAAGCCTACGGGCGGCATGCGTTGAAGGGAAGTACACCTATGGATTTTGAGAATTCCCAAACCAAGAAGAACCTCGAGACCGCTTTTGCCGGTGAGTCCCAGGCACACACCAAGTATCGCTACTACGCATCTAAGGCCAAGAAGGATGGCTACGTTCAGATCTCGAACATCTTTGCCGAGACGGCTGGCAACGAGTCCGAGCACGCCAAACTGTGGTTTAAGTGTCTGCACGATGGCGCCGTTCCCGGCACTCTGGATAACCTGCGCGATGCCGCCGCGGGCGAGAACTACGAGTGGACCGAGATGTACGACGAGTTTGCCAAGACCGCCGATAAGGAGGGCTTTGCCGAGATCGCCGCGAAGTTCCGCGGCGTCGCTGCCGTCGAGAAGGCCCACGAGGAGCGCTACAACAAGCTCGTCGAGCGCATCGAGTCGGGCGAGGTGTTTGAGCGTGAGGGCGTGAAGGTGTGGAAGTGCCTGAACTGCGGACATCTGCACGTTGGTGCCGAGGCACCTGAGGTGTGCCCGGTGTGTAACCACCCCAAGGCGTACTTTGAGGAGCAGGTGGTGAACTACTAGCGCGTGGCGCTGGCATGAGCTGGGCCGGGAGGGCGGGATTACCTTCCCTCCCCGCTCACGGCTCCGCAGGGTCGCGTTGAGGGAAGGTAATCCCGCCCTCCCGGCCCGCTTTGGGTCGTCGCGTGCTCGCTACAGAAAAGCTGATTAGAAGTTTGTGTGCCGCCCCTTTTGGGGCGGCACGTTTTTGTGTGGGGTCCCTGTCCCCACAATTTTCGTCAAGCTTTTGGTTAGATTTTGGTCAGTTGGCGTAAGGGTGGAAGGCCAAAAGATTGTTGGCGAAAAAAGCTCAGAGAAAGTGCTGGTAGGGGAGTTGTTGAGGTTTTCGACAGCTTTTGTCAACAAGAAACTTTGCGGCTATTGCTACGGATTGCGTTGTCGCGGTCATGGCGGTGCGGGATGCTGGGCGTAAGCGTCGAATGCTCCGATTTTGGAGGCCAGCATGGATTTGTTTCTTGAGACTCCGCAGCAACAAGCTGAGCGCATGCTGCGTCAGCAGCAACGACTCATGGAGATGCAAATGCAAGGGGCGGCAGTCCAGCCCTTTGCGCAAAATGTCGTGCCCGCTGCTGTACCTGCAGCTGTGCCCGGGTGTGAATCGGCACCAGAGGCCTATTCCGTACAGCAAGATTCATATGCGCAGGAGCTCGCGTTCGACAAGCGTCGTGCACGTCGTCGCCGCGTGGGCCAGCGCCTGCGCACCTTGGCGATGATCATGCTCATCCCGCTGGGGCTTGCGGCCATCTTTCTGGCGTCGTATGCCCTCACGTGCATCCTCAACGGCGCATCGCCCAACGAGGTGCTCCAGCATCTAGCGGCCCTAGGCCAGCGCTTAGGTGACGTCATAACAACCATCCGCGCCGGCTGGGAGAGTTAGCGTTTGTCACATTAGGACTTCTAGGGTGTAGGGATTCTCGCCACGAGTAGGATTCTTGCATCCTGTGGGTCCTGTCGTGCGACTGAATAGTATTATTGAAGATGAATAATAATAGGATTTGCTATGTATAAGCAGGATTTAGAGCAGACTCTTTTGGATATTGACGAAGAGGCGGAGCTGGAAATAGGTCCAAGAGACGATAGGCCGAGCGTTGTATTGGTGGGAGGAAGCGCCTTCATGCTAAACGATGTGACGAATCGGTCGGTTACACATGACATTGATGTGTTTGAGGCAGACAGGTGCCTCCGCGAGATCATAGCTCGATACCCCGAGGTGAATGGCATGGTAGTGGCATATTGCAACCAGATGCCATTCAATTACGAAGATCGACTGATCCCATTGGAGATCGGGGCGCATTTTATCAGGTACTTTACGCCATCTTTGGAGGATCTGGCGGTGATGAAGCTTTATGCCTATCGTCCGAACGACATCGTCGACCTCCATAGTCGAACATTTATCGACCGACTTGATTGGGATCTGCTCGAGCGGCTTATATTCGATGAAGGAGAGGCGTTGGCCTCGTCGCCTTCAGAGCGGAGTTATCAAGAGATGGTCTGTGCATACAGGCAATACAAAAAGGAGGTGCTCGGTTGAATCTGACTTTTGAGGGATTTTTGAAAGGCTATTGCCGAGAGCTGTCCGGACAGCAGTCGCTGAGTTTTAGGAAGCTTGTAAAGCAGGCAACAACGGTTGAGCCGCGTGTGGCGGAGCCTCTGTTTTTGCTCGCTTTGGCGCAGGGTAAGGCCGAATACGTTCTGGGTTTATCCGAGGGCTCGTGGATGGAAGAGGGCTATCGAGGTGTTTTGTCTCTGTATGGCCAAGCGAGTAGCCTGGCATCTCTATGCTCCGAGGATAAGCTCCCCAATCGTTACGCCAACGTTTGGCGTGCGTATAGAGGGGTGAAAGAAAAGCCAGCGGCCGACAGAAGGGTGAACGCCCTGATGAGAAAGAGAACACTTAAAGCATTGGAGGAATCGGGTGTAACGCGCTACGGTCTCTGCCGCGATTTGAATCTGAATAAGGGAAACGTGTACGCATACTTAGCCGGTGATGACTCGAAGGTGAGCAGGAAGACAGCGCGTCGCATTATGGAATATGCGGAGGAGAGAAGCACCCAAGAAGGGGCCGGGCGCCCGGTGCGTGTGGCGGGGTAAGATTGATCGCGGTTTTGATTGATGATCGATTGGGTTTGTTGGGCGGAGTTTATGTCTGCTATTGATATTGTGCTTATTGTGATCGCCTTGGTGGCGGTGGGGGTTGCTGTGGCTTGCGCCCTCCAGCTCAAGAGCCTGCGTGCCGAGCTGCGGGAGCGTGGCGACAGTAGCGCGGAAACGCTGGCAGCGCTCGAGCAGGCCAACAGCACGCTCGACACCCTGAACGTCGCGTTGGCCGAAACCCGCCGCACGGCAAATGCCATCGCGCAGCAGCAGACGACCGACGCCGCCGTAGAGCAGCAACGCTACCTGACCATTGCGCGCGAGTTCTCGCAGGCCGGCGACCGTATGGATGACCTGCGCCGCGAGACGGCCCAACAGCTTGGCGCCAACCGCGAAGGCATCGAGCATCGCCTGGACAAGGTGCGCGAGACGGTCGATGCTCAGCTGGGCGCCATCCGCAAAGACAACAACGTGCAGCTCGACCAAATGCGTGCGACGGTGGACGAGAAGCTCTCTCGCACGCTCAACGACCGACTGTCGGCATCGTTTAAGCAGGTGAGCGACCAGCTCGAGGCCGTGTACAAGGGCCTGGGCGACATGCAGTCTATCGCCACCGGCGTGGGCGACCTTAAGCGCGTGCTGGGCAACGTCAAAGCGCGTGGCATTTTGGGCGAGGTGCAGCTGGGCGCGATCCTGGCGGACATCCTCACGCCCGACCAGTATCTGGAAAACGTCGCCACCAAGCCCGGCGCCTCGGAACGCGTTGAGTTTGCCGTCAAGCTGCCGGTGGACGAGGGCGATCCCGTGCTGTTGCCGATTGACTCCAAGTTTCCGGGCGACGCGTACGAGCACCTGCTCGACGCGCAGGAGTCGGGCGACGCGGAGGCCGTTGCCGCTGCGCGCAAGGCGCTCGATATGATGGTGAAGCGCGAGGCAAAGGACATCTGCGAAAAGTACCTGAGCGTACCCGCGACCACCAACTTTGGCATTATGTTCGTGCCGTTTGAGGGCCTGTATGCCGAGGTCGTCAGTCGCCCCGGGCTTATCGAGACCCTGGGCCGCGACTATCACGTCAACGTTGCCGGCCCCAGCACCATGGCCGCCATTCTCAACAGCCTGCAGATGAGCTACCAGACGTTTAGGCTGCAAAAACGTACCGACGACGTACTGCGCGTGCTCTCCGCCGTCAAGGCCGAGCTGCCGCGTTATCAGGCGGCGCTGCGCCGCGCCCAGCAGCAGATCGAGACCGCGGGCAAAACGGTCGAGGGTATCATTACCACGCGCACCAACGTCATGGAGCGCAAACTCAAGGACATCGACGCGCTGGAAGACGCGCGGGAGGCCGACGCGATTTTGGGCTTGGAGTCCGCAGACCTGCCCGCAGACCAAAAAGACGAGGACTAGCTGCATCTGACGGCGGGGCGCCTGTGCAAGCACGGCGCGGGCGCTTTTCGCATCGCGCTTGCCTGAAGTGCGCTTCAATGTGCAACAATGGCGTTTCGCCCTATCAGATGCGAAAGGAAGCCCATGTCTCAGAGAAGCACCAGTCCGCTCAGCCGCTCCACCGTGCGCCGCACGCTGCAGCGGTTTTGGGATGTCACGCGCACGCAGCCGCTGATTGTCTTTCTCTCGGTGCTCTCGTCGGCGGGCTACATCTTTTTGCTGACGTTTGCCAATACCTATGTGATGGCCCTCATTGTCGACCGCATTCAAGCCGGTCCCGTGGCGGGTGACCAGGTGTTTGAGGTCTTCGGCCCCTATATCCTGGCGCTCGTGCTCGTTAACCTGGTGGGTCAAATCCTCTCCAAGCTGCAGGACTACACCGTCTACAAGCTCGAGATTGCGGGCAACTATCACCTGGCGCGTCTGTGCTTCGACACGCTCTCCAACCAATCCATGACATTCCACACCAGCCGCTTTGGCGGATCGCTCGTCAGCCAAACAAGCCGTTTTATGAGCGGCTACACGGGTCTGGTGGACGTGACGGTGTATTCGCTCATCCCCACTATCACCTCGGTCATTTGCACGGTGGCGGCGCTCGCTCCGGTGGTGCCCACATTTACCGTGATCCTGGTGTGCATCATGGCCGTCTACATTGCGTTTGTCTGGCTTATGTACAAACGTATCATGCCACTTTCGGCTGCGACGTCTGCTGCACAAAACAAGCTCTCGGGTGTCCTGTCTGACGCGGTCACGAACATCCTGGCCGTCAAGACCTGCGGGCGCGAGGACTTTGAGCGCGACCTGTTCGATACCGCCGATCGCGCCGCGCGCGACGCCGAGACGGTCTCGATGCACGCCATGATGCAGCGAAACTTTACGACCTCGGGCCTTATCGTCATCACCATGGCCGTGGTGAGCGTGTTCGTGGCGGGCGGCAACGCGTGGTTTGGCATCTCTGCCGGTGCGCTCGTCATGATCTTTACCTACACGTATAACCTCACCATGCGCCTGAACTACGTGAGCTCCATGATGCAGCGCATCAACCGCGCGCTGGGCGATGCGGCCGAGATGACGCGCGTGCTGGACGAGCCGCGTCTGGTGGCAGACGACGAGAACGCCCCCGAGCTCAAGGTGCGCGAGGGCGCGATTGATTTTGAGCACCTGAGCTTTGCATACCGTGACGCCGCGGCAGGCGAGAGCGTGTTCGACGACCTGACGCTCCATGTGGCGGCGGGCCAGCGCGTGGGCCTGGTGGGCAAATCGGGCTCGGGCAAGACGACGCTCACCAAGCTGTTGCTGCGCCTGGACGACGTACAGGGCGGCCGCGTGCTCGTGGACGGCCAGGACGTCTCGCGCTGCACACAGCAGAGCCTGCGCCGTCAGGTTGCCTACGTGCCGCAGGAGGCGCTGCTGTTCCATCGCTCCATTCGCGAGAATATCGCCTACGACCGCCCCGACGCCACCGACGAGCAGATCCGCGAGGCGGCTCGCTTGGCTAATGCGACCGAGTTTATCGACCGCCTGCCCCGTGGCTTTGACACCATGGTGGGCGAGCGCGGCGTCAAGCTTTCGGGCGGCCAGCGCCAGCGCGTGGTCATTGCCCGTGCCATCCTCGCCGACGCGCCGATTTTGGTACTCGACGAGGCGACGTCTGCCCTGGACAGCGAATCCGAGGCACTGGTGCAGGAGGCGCTCGAGAACCTGATGCGCGGCCGCACCTCCATTGTGGTGGCACATCGCCTGTCCACCGTGGCCTCGCTCGACCGCATCGTGGTGCTGGCGGACGGCGAGATTGTCGAGGACGGCACGCATGCGCAGCTTGTCGAGGCAGGTGGCGAGTACGCGAGCCTGTGGAGCCGTCAGACCGGCGCATTCTTGGAGGCGTAAGCGTCTCGGACGTGGGACAATTGTGTCCATAAGTTTATTGTGCCGTTGAGCCGAGGAGTCGTTATGCCACGCGAGACCAATGCCGCCAAGCACGAGCGCGCCATCGAGGTGTGTGAGCGCCTCAACCGTCGCTATGGCCCGGTCGAGTGCTTTTTGGACCACGAGAATCCCTTCCGCCTGCTGATCGCGGTGCTACTCTCGGCGCAAACGACCGACGCGCAGGTTAACAAGGTGACGCCGCGGCTGTTTGCCCAGTGGCCCACGCCCGAGGCCATGGCCGGGGCGAGCGTGGCTGACGTGGCAGACACCATTAAGTCACTCGGCTTTTATAAGAGTAAGGCCAAGCATGCCGTGGAGGCCGCGCAGATGATCGTTGCTGACTACGGCGGCGAGGTGCCGGCCGACATGAAGGAGCTTGTAAAGCTGCCGGGCGTGGGACGCAAGACGGCGAACATCGTGCTCAACGTGGGGTATGGCATCGTGGAGGGCATTGCGGTGGACACGCACGTCAACCGCATTGCGCACCGCCTGATGTTGAGTCCCAAGACGCATGCCAAGGAGCCGCTCAAGACCGAGCAGGATCTGCTCAAGATTTTGCCGCACGAGTATTGGGAGTCGGTCAACCATCAGTGGATTACCTTCGGTCGCGAGATCTGCGACGCCCGCAAACCCAAGTGCGGCGAGTGTCCGCTGGCAGATTTGTGCCCCAGCGTGCGCGTGACGGGGTAGGGCGGAACGCATCTTCGTCTGGCGTTTTTTGCGGGGCCGGGTTTGCCCTTGAGCCGGAGTCCTCTCCATGCGCTACCATGACAGACAATGTATTTGACGTACGACCCGCCGAGCTTGCCCCGGCGGGCTTTTGGCGTTGCGATGCCGGAGGAACAGCATGCTCATTCACCGTATAGCCGCGCAGCTCTACACTGCCGAGGCGCTGCAGACCGTCGAGGCCGGACTCGATGCCGGCGAGGACGTGACGCTGGCCGTGTCGCAGTCGGGCCGCACGCTCATGGCGGCAGCTCAGTTTGCGCGCCGTCCGCGTCCCACGGTCTACATCGTGAGCGGCGAGGACGCGGCCGATCGCGCCGCGCGCAGCCTGGCCGCCTATGTGGGTCTGGCGCATGTGTGCCGCTTTCCCGAGCGCAAAGACTATCCATGGCGTGAGCAGGCGCCCGACGATGCCGTGGTGGCGCAGCGCTGCGAGGCCCTGGGACGCATCGTGCGCGGCGACGACTGCATCATGGTCGCCTCGGCCCGCGCGCTGCTGCGTTGCGTGCCGCCAGTCGAGAGCCGCTACTGGGAGTCGACAACCTTTGCGGTGGGCGAGGAGATTCCCTTCGATGAGGTGCCGCAGCGCCTGGTGGGCATGGGCTATACCAATGCCGGTGCCGCCGACGCGCCCGGCCTGTTCCGCGTGCACGGTGATACCGTCGAGGTGTTCCCCGCGCAGGAGAAGGCACCCGTGCGCATTGAGTTCTTTGGCGACGAGATTGATCGCATCCGCCGCATGGTGAGTTCCACGGGGCAGACCATCGGCAACGAGGACAGCATCGAAATCTTCCCCTGCCGCGAGCTGGCGCTCACCGACGAGGCTGTCCACAACATGCATGTGGCGCTCTATCGCGCCAGCCAGAGCGATAGCAAGCTGGCGGCGCTGCTCGAGATGGTGGACGCGCGCATCGTCACGCCCGAGCTCGACCGCTTTTTGCCGGTGATGTACGGCCAGACCGTGAGCCCGTTGGCGCACGTGAGCGGCAAGGCGCTTGTGGTCCTGTCCGAGCCGCGCTCGCTGTTCGATGACTGCCTGCGCGCCTACGAGGATATCGAGGCCCGTGCCGGCGAGGCGGGGATTGACCGTCTGGAGGGTCTGTATGTGCGCGCCCAACAGCTCGACTTTGGTGCTCAGCAGCGCCTGAACTACGTGAGCCTGATTCGTGCCGGCGGTGCGGTTACAGCCGAGCTCAAGATTGAGCAGCCGGCCATTGCGGGCTCGGACAATCGCTTTATGACGCGCATCCAGGAGGTCGTGGGCAAGCGCTATGCCTGCGTGTTTGCCATCCCCGACCGCGGTGCGCGCGAGTCGATGGAGCTCACCTTTGGCGATGAGGGTATTACCTTTGAGGAGTCGCTGACGGCCGCGCCCGAAAACGCGGGCGCTATTGGCGACCGTGTGCGCGTGGCGGCGGCGGATTCTGCCGATCGTGCTGTCCGCCAGGATGCTCATGCTGCAATTCGCGAACGCAAGGCCGATGCGCTCAACGCCCGCTCGCTCGAGGCGGGTGCGGCCCAGGCTGCCGCCGGCGCCGCCGTGCCCACCATCTCGCGCGGGCGCGTGACCTTTGTGGACGCCGCCCTGCCGCAGGGCGTGGTGGTGCCCGATGCCAATCTGGCCGTTTTCTCGATCGCCGACCTCAACGCTCGCATGGACGCCAACCGCGCCCGCAGCCGCCGCAAGGTCGATATTACGCAGATCACCTTCCCCTTTAAGCCAGGCGACTACGTAGTGCATGCAACGCATGGCATCGCGCTCTTTAGCGAGATCGCGCGCCAGGAAGTGGGCGGCAAGGAGCGCGACTACTTTTTGCTGGAATATGCCGACGGCGACAAGCTCTATGTGCCGCTTGAGCAGGTCGACCGCATCACGCGCTATGTTGGCCCCGACGGCGACAAGCCGCGCCTGACCAGGCTCAACACCGCCGACTGGACGCGTGCCACCAACAAGGCGCGCAAGAACGCCAAAAAGCTGGCGTTTGACCTGGTCGATCTGTATACGCGCCGCTCTTCGATTACCGGTATCGCTTGCCCGCCCGACACGCCCGAGCAGATCGAGATGGAGCAGAGCTTCCCCTACGACGAGACGCGCGATCAGCTGGAGGCCATCGCCGATATTAAGGCCGATATGGAGGCGCCCAAGCCCATGGACCGCCTGCTGTGCGGAGACGTGGGCTTTGGCAAGACCGAGGTCGCCCTGCGCGCGGCCTTTAAGTGCGTGGACTCCGGCCGTCAGGTCATGGTGCTCTGCCCCACGACCATTCTGGCCCAGCAGCACTACGAGACGTTCTTTGAGCGCTTTGCCCCGTTTGGCCTTGAGGTCGAAGTGCTCAGCCGCTTCCGTACGCCGGCGCAGCAAAAGCGCGCGCTCAAGGCGTTTGCCGAGGGCACGATCGACGTGCTTATTGGCACGCACCGCTTGCTTTCTGCCGACGTGAACCCCAAGAACCTGGGCATGGTGATCATCGACGAAGAGCAGCGCTTTGGTGTGCAGCACAAGGAGCAGCTCAAGAACCTGCGCGAGCAGATTGACGTGCTCACGCTTTCGGCAACGCCGATTCCGCGAACCATGCAGATGGCCACGAGCGGCGTGCGCGACATGAGCCTGATTACCACGCCGCCGACCGGGCGCCGCCCCGTGATCGTGCACGTGGGAGAGTACGATCCCGACGTGGTGAGCGCGGCGATTCGCCTGGAGGTAGGCCGCGGCGGTCAGGTGTACTACGTGTCCAACCGCGTCAAGACCATCGACGACGCCGTGGCGCGCGTGCACGAGGCCGCGCCCGAGGCGCGCGTGGGCGTGGCGCACGGCAAGATGAGCCCGCGCGAGGTCGAGGATGTGATGATCGAGTTCGCGACCAAAAAGATCGACGTGCTCATCGCCACGACCATCGTGGAGAGCGGCATCGACAACGCGACCGCCAACACGCTCATCATCGAGGACTCGCAGCGCCTGGGTCTGGCACAGCTCTACCAGCTCAAGGGCCGTGTGGGCCGCTCTGCCACGCAGGCCTACGCGTACTTTATGTTCCCGGGCGAGCTGCCGCTCACCGAGGAGGCGACGGCGCGCCTGACCGCACTTTCCGAGTTCCAGGACCTGGGCAGCGGCATGCGCATCGCCATGCGCGACCTGGAGATTCGCGGCGCCGGTTCGCTGATGGGCGCTGAGCAGCACGGCAACCTGTCGAGCGTGGGCTTTGACCTGTTTACGCAGATGTTGGGCCAGGCCGTGGCCGAGGCGCGCGGCGATGACGATGCCGGCGTGGAGGCGGCGAGCGTGGGCATTAACCTGCCGGCCGATTACTTCTTGTCCGAGGAGTACCTGCCGGCGGTGGACCAGCGCGTGCTCGTGTACCGCAAGCTCGCGGCGGCCGAGGACCTGGAGAGCATCGACGAGGTGCAGGAAGAGACCGAGGCCGCGCACGGTGAGCTGCCGTTGGCGGGGCTCAACCTGTTCAACCGCGCGCGCATCCGCATTCGCGGCGAGCGCCTGGGGCTCGAGAGCGTCACGCTCAGCGGCGGACGCATCACTTTTCTGGGTGTCGACGTGCCCAAGAAGGTGGCCTTTGAGCTCAAGACCCGCTACGGTGCGGTGAACTTCCCCAAGAGCCGCAAGCTGTCGGTGCCCTACAAGGCGGGCGCCGGTGCGGGCAGCGGCCTGGGTCGCGGTCTCGACGCCAACGACGGCACCGGCCCCGTGGCCGCGGCGCTCATGCTGCTGCAGCAGCTGGGCGCGAGCGACGATGACTAGCGAGTCGACGTTGCAAACACCCCATTTGGGCACTCTGGTTCCATCGAAAGGAAAGCATGTTCGGATACATCTATAAGAAAGATGTCGCCATGATCGCGGTCGTCCTGTGCCTTTGTCTGGGCGTGGGCAGCTTCTTCGATTATCAGATCTCGAGCGCGCTGTTCAACATCGGCAGCATGTACGGTCGCTTTATCGAGGCCGCCGGCGAGCTGCCGTTCGAGCTGACGGCGAGCGTTGCGGGCGTTATGCTCGTGCGCGCGGTGCGTCCCGATTCCAGAGGGAGCAAATGGCTCGCCGTGCTCGGCGTCCTTGTCAACGTTGGCCTGGCCGGCTATGAGATCGTTTCGTCTCTGAAGGTTGGCGGCAAACTCATCGCAGCTCAGTTGGTGCTGACGTTTGTGCTGGTCATCGCTGCCAACCTTATCGCCTACCGCCTCACACGCGACACCGACCCCGACGATCTCACGCGCTGGGCGTTGATGGTGCTTGCCGTGTGGGTCGCTCAGGCCATTATCCTCAACGTGATCGTCAAGCCGCTGTGGTCGCGCCCGCGCATGCGCGTGATCGAGGTCACGCCGGGGCTCGATTTTCAGCCGTGGTGGGTGATCGGCAACCCCGACAAGTGGGCCTATATCGCCGCCGGCGTGATCAAGGACGGCTTTAAGTCGTTTGCGAGCGGACACACGGCGCACGCGGCGATTGGCCTTATGCTCGCCGGGCTTCCCGCGTCGGCCTTTAAGGAAAAGCCGTCGCGCCGCCGTGTGGTCTTTTGGGTCGCCGCTGTGGTCGCGGCGCTCGTCGCCTTTGGTCGCATCGTGATCGGCGCGCACTTTTTGAGTGACGTGAGCTGCGGCTTTGCCTTGGTGCTGGCGCTTGAGTGCCTTGCCGCGCGCATTGCCTATCCGGGCGGCGTACAATAGCCCCATCTGAATCATCGGGCTCGTGCCCGGCTAGAGAGGATTACCATGCTCGCGTTCAACAATGACTATTCTCACGGCGCACATCCGGCAGTGCTGCAGGCGCTCGTCGACACCAATATGGAGCCGCAGCCCGGCTACGGCACCGATGCACACACCGAGCGTGCCAAGCAGCTTATCCGCGAGGCCTGTCAGGCCCCCGATGCCGACGTGTTTTTTCTGGTGGGCGGCACGCAGGCCAACGCGACGGTGATCGACATGCTGCTTGCGCCCTACGAGGGCGTCGTTGCTGCCGAGACTGGCCACGTCGCCTGCCACGAGGCAGGCGCCATCGAGTTTGGCGGCCACAAGGTGCTCACCATCCCCGGCTACGAGGGCAAGATGCACGCCGAGGACCTCGAAAACTATATCCAGGTGTTCTACGAAAACGAGAGCTACGAGCACACGGTGTTCCCGGGTGCCGTGTACGTGAGCCTATCGACCGAGTACGGCACGCTGTACTCCAAGGCCGAGCTCGCGGCGATTCACGCAGTGTGCCAGAAGCGCGAGATTCCGCTGTTTGTGGATGGCGCCCGCCTGGCCTATGCGCTGGCGTCCGATGAGTGCGATATTACCCTGCCCGAGCTGGCACAGCTGTGCGACGTGTTCTACATCGGCGGCACCAAGTGCGGTGCGCTCTGCGGCGAGGCCGTGGTGTTCTGCGGCATGCACGCTCCGGCGCATCCCATTCCGCGTATTAAGCAGCACGGTGCGTTGCTGGCCAAGGGCCGCCTGACGGGCGTGCAGTTTGAGGCGCTCTTTACCGACGGCCTGTATTTTGAGATTGGTCGCCAGGCGATCGAAACCGCGCAGGCGCTTCGTCGCGTGCTGCACGAGCGCGGTTACCAGTTCTTTTTGGAGACGCCGACCAACCAGCAGTTCGTGATTCTGCCCAACGAGGACATGGCCCGCATTCGCGAGCATGCCTCGATCGAGTACTGGGAAAAGTACGACGAGACCCACACCGTGGTGCGCTTTTGCACTAGCTGGGCCACGACGCAAGAGGACATCGACGCGTTGGCGGCTGTCCTGTAAGTTGACATGATGACGGGGGCCGCCCTGCGCTGGGTTTGGCGCAGGGCGGTCTTTGCTTTTTTGGGGGAGAAGGGTTGTATGACCGAGATGTCCGAGCCGACGATTCGCCTGGCGACGCCCGATGATGCGCCGGCGTTGCTTGCCATCTATGAGCCGTATGTGCGCCAGACGGCGATTACCTGCGAATACGAGGTGCCGAGCGTTGAGGAGTTCGCCGGGCGCATCGAACGTACGCTCGAGCGCTATCCGTATCTGGTGATGGAGCTGGACGGGCGTCCAGTGGGTTATGCCTATGTGAGCGCGCTTAACAGCCGCGAGGCCTATGACTGGTCGGTCGAGACGTCGATCTATCTGGCGCGCGACGTGCGCCACGGCGGGCTGGGCCGCAGGCTGCACGACGCGCTCAAGCAATGCTTGGTCGCGATGGGCATCACCAGCATGTGCGCGCTCATCGCCGTGCCGCACGATAAGGACGACGAGTATCTGACGCACAACAGCCAGGATTTCCATGCCCATATGGGATATCGCCTGGTGGGCGCCTTCGATCGCTGCGCCCAAAAGTTCGGCCGCTGGTACGACATGTGCTGGATGGAGCTGGTCCTAGCCGAGCGCGTCCCTAACCAACCCAAACCAACCTGGTTCCCCGACCTCCCCAAACCTACCATTTAGGGACAGGTTTTTGGCTGTCTTGCGGTATCAAATTGCCGCAAGAAGCGCCGCGTTCGTACGCTTTTTTGACTCGAATCGTCCCGTCGAGACACCTTGCGAGCTAAGTGAGTAGACTTTTTGGCGCAAGGCGAGCACAAAGCGTATCTGCTTTAGTAAAACCGCAGGTCACGGAGGTGGCTGTTTTGGGTGTGCTTGGCAGGTCGCGAAAAGTCTACTCACTTAGGTTTACGGTGCTGGATATTCTGGGCAGGAACAGTTGAGCTTGGGCGGCGCGTGTTGCCAGGCGATGTTGGCATTTGCGCCATGCCGGCTTGAGATTTAATAAAAACCGCAGGTAAAACGTTTATTAGGTACATTTTGCCTCGTTTGGTGCGCTAGCCGATGGGCTCGGTGTATTTGGCACGGTCGGTACGTTGGATGCGCTTGGAGACATGGAGCGGGCGACCGTCGGTGTCGTAGACGTAGTCGGTGATCAGGATCAGCGCCTGCCCGCGCTCAACGTTGAGCAAAAATGCCTCGTTTTGCGAGGCGTAGCACACCTCAAAGGTCTTGTGCCCCTGTGCCGGCGCGCGATGGAATTCCTGGCGCAGCGTGGCGTAGAGCGAACCGTTGATATCGCGATCGATGAGCGACCCAAAGCTTGGCGGCAAATAGGTGGTCTCCAGGCACAGCGGCGCATCGTCCAGGTAACGCAGGCGGACAAGTTTGACAAGCTTGCTGCCCACGCTAGCGTCAAAGAACTTGGCCACGCTGCCCATTGCTTTGGCAAAGCCCGAGTCCACCGTGCGCGTGGTGGGCTTCATACCCTGTCCCTGGATCTGCGCCGTATAGCTCGAAAACACCAAGTTGTTCTCGTGGAGCGCCGGCGTGTCGGCCACAAAGGCGCCGCGCCCGCGCTCGGTTCGAATCAAGCCCTCGTCAACTAACACCTTAAGCGCGTGGCGCACGGTACTGCGCGACAGCCCCGATTCGTCCATGAGCTCCATCTCGGACGGCAGCTTGTCTCCGCGCGCGTAGATGCCGGCGGCGATGCGGTCACGCAGCGTACCCGCCAGACGCTCGTATTGGGCCAAGTTCTTTTTTGACGAAGTGCTCATGCGAACAACCTGTATCTAACCTGTATGATTACTGAACCAAGCATGTATCCAACATGACAACAAAACCGCTGATAATGGATTGCCGAAAACTTTATCAGCAAAATTTCTAAGACAAATATAGCATACAACTAGTCGACATAGCCAAAACATGTATATAACTTGTATGCCATCGAGAGCATCAAACGAGAAGAAAGGCTGATGCACGATGACTACTCAGGAACAGGTTAAGAATGTCGTCTCCCAGGTTTTGGCTGACAAGGCAGACAAGGGCGGCATCAGGCGCGTCGTGTGGATTGGCGCCGGCGGATCCAACGGCGGCAACTATCCTGCTCAGTACTTTATGGAGCACGAGGCCACGCAGGTCGTGAGCTCCAGCTACACCAGCAACGAGTTCGTGCACGCAACCCCTGCCTACGTCAACGAGAACACCCTGGCCGTCGTCGTGTCCATGCGCGGCACCAAGGAGACCATCGTCGCCGCTCAGGTTGCCAAGGACCACGGCGCCAGCACCATCGCCATCTATGTTGACGAGTCCGGCCTCACCGAGGTCTGCGACTACAAGATCCAGTACGACAGCTTGGCCGTCGACGAGTCCTGCATGGGCCGCACCAACTCCGCCGTCGTGACCATGATCGCCATGGAGCTCACGCAGCAGACCGAGGGCTATGCCGAGTACGAGACCGCTATGGCCGCATTCGACTTGGTCGACCCCATCTATCGCAAGGCCGTCGAGTACACCCGTCCGCTCGCTGCTAAGTGGGCCGAGCAGAACGCCGACAAGCCTTGCGTCAACGTCATGGCCCAGGGCCCGCTCTTTGGTGCCGCCTACGTCTTTAGCATCTGCAACGTGCAGGAGATGCTGCAGATCGACTCCTGCACCATCAACACCTGCGACTTCTTCCACGGCCCCTTCGAGATTCTGGACAAGCGTACCTCGCTGTTCCAGCTCATCAGCGTCGGCCGCAGCCGCTGCAACGACGAGCGCGGCATCCGTTTTGTCAATCAGTACGGTGGCGAGCGCGTCTACCAGCTCGACGCCAAGGAGCTCGGCCTCAACGACATCAAGGACAGCGTGAGCGAGTACTTCAACCACCTGATCTTTGCCCCGATCCTCAACAACGTGTACATGCGCGCGCTCTCTGCCGTCACCCACAAGGACTACATGACGCGCCGCTACATGTGGAAGCTTGATTATTAGTTACGGCGTTTTACCAAACGCCGTAACCGGCCGACGCTGCAAACCCGCCAGAGCGGCAATCTGCCTTTCAGCTTCGGCGGCATGACCAGAAGGTCAATGCCGCCTCACTTCAAGGCACCTTGCTCGCTCTGGCGGGTTTTCGCTGACATTGCCAAAACATCGACGATACCGTGGCTGGCGGGACACTCCCTTTGTCTAGAGATTTCCCGTTTGCCGATTTGTGCCTTGAAAAATGTATATAACGACTATAACGTAGTGTGAAACATATTGGAAACAATACCGAGGAGGCTGCGTTGAAGAAAAGCAATCTGGGCTATGTGCTGGTGCTGATCGCCGCGCTTATGTGGGGCAGCATCGGAATCTTTGTAAACGGCATCTCGGCCATGGGCGTTACGTCCCAGAGTATGGCTGCCTTTCGCTTGTTGGTCGGAGCGCTTATCTTGGCGCCGGTCCTGATGTTTATGGGCTGCCGTTCGGGTGAGGGGTCTACCGTGGCTCAGGGTCCGCTGGCCCTGTTCAAGGCAAGCCCTAAAGAGCTTGTTTCCTGCGCGCTTGTCGGTATCGTCGGTTTGGCCGCCGCCAACACTTGCTATTACGAGTGTATGGGCGAGGTGGGCATGTCCACGGCCTCGGTGCTGCTCTATACCTCGCCGGTGTTTGGCGTCGTGCTCGGCCGCGTGCTTTATCGCGAGGACGTGACCCCCAACAAGCTCGTTGCCATCGCTTTTAACATAGGGGGCTGCGTGCTTGCAGTGACCAATGGCGACCTTTCCGGTTTTCATTTTTCGGTTTGGGGCGTCACGTCGGGCGTGATTGCGGGCCTTTGCGGTGCGTCGCTCGCGGTGTTTAGCCGGATAGCAACTAAGACGGTCCACCCGCTGGCTGTCACGTTTTGGGGCTTTGTTTTTGGCGGTGCGGTTATGGCAGCTATCGCGGCTCCGTGGCCGGATGTCGCCGCGGCGATGTCGCCACAGCTGCTGCTGCTGTTCCTTGGCTTTGGACTCATCCCCACAGCCGTGGCTTACATCTTATATATGCAGGGTCTGTCCATGGGGCTCGAGACATCGAAAGTTCCCGTCGTAATGTCTTTCGAGACGGTCGTCACCGTACTGGTGGGCATTGGTGTCTATGCCGAGCCCGCCGGCGCGATCAAGGTTCTGGGCATTGTGCTGGTGCTCGCGTCCATCCTGATCATGAATACCGACTTCTCCAAGCTGCGCAACAGCGTGTTTGTCGGTCATGTCGTTGAGAGCATGACCTTTAAGCCCAACGCGTGGTGGACGGAGAAATCGCAGGACATGGATCTGTTTAAGGAACGCACTGGCATCGCGCTGGAGCCCACCGTGCAGGAAAGCCCCTGGTACTTCGTGCGATAGGGGATTGGCGAGGCGTCTGATCGGGCGTCGCCAAGGCAGCGCCGACCTACCCTGCACCAACGTTTCGATCGCGTTAAACCCGTCAACGGTCGATTTTCACCCGCGAACGGTCTTTATACTAATTAGCAATATAAGCAACGTATAAGACGTTATAATGACCATAACGAAAAGGAGGAGGCAAGATGAATCAGATCATTCTCGCATCTCATGGCGGCCTGGCCGCAGGCGCCAAAGACACGCTCGAGATGGTTCTCGGCGACGTGTCGAACGTCCACGTCGTGTCGCTTGCTCGTGACGACAAGGAGCCCATCACCAATAAGGTGGACGCCATGATCGCCACGTTCAACGCGGACGACACCGTCTATGTGCTGACCGATATGCTCGGCAGCTCGGTCAACAACAACATGGTCGAGCTTTCCAAGAACGGCACGAAGTTCACGGTTGTCAGCGGTTTCAACATCCCGCTGGCGCTCACGCTCGCTATGAGCCCCGTCCCCGTCAAGGGCGCCGAGCTCGCGGCCCTCATCAACGAGGCCCGCACCGGTCTGACCAACCCCAACGCACCGGTCGAGGCTGCCGCGGCTCCCGCCAAGAAGGCCAAGGCGTCCCGTCACAGCTCCGGTCCCGCCAAGATCGTCCTCGCACGTCTTGACTACCGTCTGCTGCACGGCCAGGTCGTCTTTACCTGGACCACCAAGGTTCAGGCCGAGCGCATCATCGTCGTCGACAACGCTGCCGCCAACGATGAGATCAAGAAGGGCGCTCTTAAGCTGGCCAAGCCCCAGGGCGTGCGCCTGAACGTCTTCACCGTCGAGCGTGCCCTCGCCAAGATGGACAAGCTCAACACCCTCGGCGAGCGCGTCATGTTCGTCTTTGGCAACACTGCCGAGATGCTGCAGTTCTGCCAGGGCTACAAGCTCGACGCCATCAACCTGGGCGCCACCGCCAACCACGACGGTGCCGATCAGGTCGGCGGCAAGGACAGCTCCGTCTTCCTCGACGCCACCCAGAAGGCCGACGTCAACCAGCTGCTCGACATGGGCATTAAGCTCTACGTCCAGCAGACCCCTACGTATCAGAGCGTCGACATCGACGCCAAGCTGTAATCAACCAGGCTTTTGCCTGACTGAAAGGAGAAGGGTATGAATACGTTCATCAGTGCGGTGCTCGTCGGCCTCGTCGGCGTGTTCTGCATGTGGGACTCCCGCCTGCTCGGTCGTCTTAACTTCGAGCAGCCCCTCGTTGGCGCTACGCTCGTCGGTCTGCTGCTGGGCGATGTGCCCACCGGCCTTGCCGTCGGTGCCGCCGTCGAGCTCGTGTCCATGGGCCTGGTGCAGGTCGGCGCCGCCGTTCCGCCCGATATGGTCCTGGGCGGCATCGTGGCCGCTGCCTTTGCGTGCCTGACCGATGCTTCTGCCGAGACCGCCATGACGATCGCCATCCCGGTCGCCGTCCTGGGTCAGCTCCTCGGCATCGTGTTCCGTTCCATCATCGCTGCCCTCACCCATGTGGCAGATAACGCGATCGATAACGGAAAGTTCAAGACCGCCTACCGTATGCACATCTGCGCCGGCTCCGGTCTGTACGCCGTCATGTACTTCCTGCCGATCTTCCTCGCCGTCTTTGTTGGCACCGACCTGGTCCAGGCCATCGTCAACATGGTTCCCGAGTGGCTGTCCACTGGTCTTAACGTTTCGACCAAGATCATGACCGCCTACGGCTTGGCCCTGCTGCTCACCATGATGATCAAGAAGGGCATGACTCCGTTCCTGTTCATCGGTTTCCTGCTCGCCGCTTACCTCAACCTGTCCGTCATCGCGGTCGCTCTGATCGGTGTGTGCCTGGCTGTCGTCTTCATGGGCTTCAAGTTCAACGGTTCCCATGCAGCCGCCGGTGTCGATTCCGACTACGATCCGCTCGAAGACGACGAAGACTAAGGAGGAACACACTATGGCAACCGCAACCAAGGACGTGTCCCTGAACAAGAAGGTCAGCCAGTTCTTCTGGCGCTCCTGGGCCATCCAGGCCTCTTGGAACTACGAGCGTCAGATGAACATGGGCTTCCTCTACGGCATGGTTCCCACGCTCGATCGCCTCTATCCGGATGAGTCCGACCCCAAGCAGCTCGCTGCTAAGAAAGAGGCTTACCACCGTCACATGGCGTTCTACAACTGCACCCCGCAGACGAGCGCTTTCATCCTGGGCCTCGCTGCCTCCATGGAGGAGGAGTACGCCAAGGATCCCGAGAACTTCGATCCCGATTCGATCAACGCGGTCAAGACCTCCCTCATGGGTCCGCTTTCCGGCATCGGTGACTCCTTCTTCCAGGGCACCATCCGCGTTATCGCCTTTGGCCTGGGCGTTCAGCTGGCTCAGCAGGGCTCCATCATGGGCCCGATCCTGGCCATGCTCATCTCCATCGTCCCCTCTGTGCTGATCACTTGGTTCGCAGCCAAGATGGGCTATCAGGGTGGCCACGAGTACCTGAGCAAGCTTCAGGGCGGCGACCTCATGGAGAAGCTCATGTATGTCTGTGGCATCGTGGGTCTTATGTCCGTGGGCGGCATGATCGCCACGCTGATCGGCGCCACCACCCCGCTGCAGTTCGCTGAGGGTACCGTCGTTATCCAGGACATCCTGGACGGCATGATGCCCCAGATGATCTCCCTTGGCCTCACTGGCCTTATGTACTGGCTCATCAAGAAGAACGTCAACACCGGTTGGCTTCTCGTGATCGCCATTGTGGGCGGCATCGCCCTCTCCGCGGCCGGCATCCTGGCCTAGTCGCGACTAAGCGCCTAACCGCTTTCCCCCGGGGGCCTGCCTGGCATCCCATACCCCAGGCAGGCTTCCATCCCCAAAATGCGACAAAGGGACAGTTCCTTTGTCGCATCCTCAACGGGCCGGTGACTCGGTCCAAACCACGGTAACCCTGCGAGCGCCCGGCAATGTGGCGCCGCAAAAATCGAAAGGAATGTGTCAGATGTACGAGATCGACCTTAACCTCCCTAAGCAGATCGTCGCTGACGTCCTGTCCAACCACGAGATCCACAGCGTCGCCTTCGTCGGCTGCGGCGCTTCCATGTCCGACCTTTACCCCGCCAAGTACTTCCTGGCCAACAACACGGACAAGCTGAACGTTCAGATCTTCACCGCTAACGAGTTCAACTACGACACGCCCTCCTGGGTCAACGAGCACACCTTCGTGATCACCTGCTCCCTCGGTGGCTCCACGCCCGAGACCGTCGAGGCCAACAAGACCGCCAAGAAGCACAACTGCCCGGTCGTCTCCCTCACCAACAAGGCTGGCTCCGCTCTGACCGTTGACGCCGACCACGTCATCGTTCACGGCTTCCACGCCAACTACGCTGCCAAGTGCGAGAAGCCCGGCTATGCCATCGCTCTTGCTGTCGAGATCCTTCAGCAGACCGAGGGCTATGACCACTACGAGGACATGATCACCGGCCTCACCAACATCTTCGATCTCTGCGAGAACGCCGCTCAGCACTGCAAGAAGCTCGCCAAGAAGTTCGCCGAGGACTTCAAGGACGACAAGATGATTTACTTCATGGCTTCCGGTGCCTCCGAGAAGATGGCTTATTCTCACGCCGCCTTCCTGTTCACCGAGATGCAGTGGATCGACGCCGCCGCCTACAACACCGGCGAGTACTTCCACGGCCCGTTCGAGGTTTCCACCGAGGGTAAGCCCTACGTCTTCTTCATGTCCGATGGCGCCACCCGTCCGATGGACGCCCGCGCCCTTACCTTCCTTGAGCGCATGGGCGCCAAGGTCGCTCTGATCGACTCCAAGGACTACGGCCTGGCTGACGCCGTGCCCGCGAGCGTCATCACCTACTTCAACCCGCTGCTGCACCTCGCCGTTATGCGTGAGTACGGCAACCAGATCGCCGAGGCCCGTCAGCACCCGCTGACCATGCGTCGCTACATGTGGAAGCTTTCCTACTAATCACAAGTAAGTAGACCTTACGGGTTGATTGAGAGGGGATGGGGTTTGCGCCCCGTCCCCTTTTTTGCTCTGGGGAGGGCGTGTTCGTCGCCCCATAAAACCCCAGATAAAGCCTACCAAAATAAACCTGTCCCTTTTTGGCAGGTGGGAGGAGATGCGTATGATCAAGGCAGTGCTGTTTGATATGGACGGCGTGCTGGTCGATACCGAGTGGTTCTACAACCGTCGCCGCGTGGCGTTTATGGAAGAGAAGGGGTTCCACTTTGACGAGATTCCCGATCTTTCGGGGTCTAACGAGCCCGCCATTTGGGAGGCCCTGGTGCCCGACGATGTTGAGCTGCGCGAGCGCTTGCGCGTGGAGTACAAGCAGGTCTACAGCCCGGACCACCCCGTTCCGTATGCCGAGCTGCTCAACGAGCAGACGGAGCCGGTGATGCGTGAGCTGCACGAGCGCGGCGTGAAGTGCGCCATCGCGAGCTCGTCCTATCGCGAGCTGATCGACGAGCTGGTGGATATCGCCGGTATCGCCGACGTGCTGGACTACACCATCAGCGGTCACGAGTGCAGTGCGTTTAAGCCCGATCCCGAGATCTACCTGCGTGCCATGGAGATGCTGGGGGTGGAGCCTGCCGAGTGCCTGGTTATCGAGGACTCGCCTTTGGGTATCGAGGCCGGCAAGCGCTCCGGCGCCCGCGTCCTGGCGCTGCGCCCGCACGAGGGCGTCAACCTGGACCAGTCCGCCGCCGACGTCGTCATCGACAACCTGACCGACATCCTACCTGGCATTTAGGGATAGGTTTATTTTGGCAGGTTTTATCTGGGCAAATGCCGAATTCGCCGTGAAGGGACCGCTCTCTTCACGGCGTTTTTCTTTTGGGCGGCCTCACGGTCCTTCTGATGGTTGTCGAGGGAGGGTGAATTGAAGCGCTCCCGCACGCTCCATGCTACAATCGCGGGCATGCCTCACAACTAGATCTGCCTTCGAAAGGAGCCTCCGTGGCGAACGCCATCGATCAGCTCACGGACCGCGTGCTCGTGCTCGGCCGCCTCACCATCGTCCGCCGCGCCATCACCGCCGTGGCGGTCACCATTTCCGCCGTTCTCCAGACATTTCTGATCCAGGCGTTCATTCGGCCCGCCGACCTGCTTCCGAGTGGTCTCACCGGCGTCGCGGTCCTGCTCGATCGCGTTACCTCGCTTGGCGGCGTTCACATCGACATCTCGCTCGGTATGCTTGCGCTCAACATCCCCGTGGCGCTCCTATGCTGGAGCGGCATTAGCAAGCGCTTCGTCATCTTCTCGATGATGCAGGTCGTGCTCTCGTCGCTGTTCCTCAACGTCTTTCACTTCGCCCCGTTTTTGGGCGACAAGATCATGCTCATCATTTTTGGCGGCGTGGTCTCGGGTCTGGGCGCTGCCATCGCGCTCAAGTCCGGCGCATCCACCGGCGGCACCGACTTTATCGCGCTGTGGGTCTCCAACCACACGGGCAAGACCATCTGGGGCGTCATCTTTGGTTTCAACTGCTTTATCCTGGCGATCTTTGGCTTTATGTTTGGCTGGGACAAGGCGGCGTACTCCATCGTGTTCCAGTTTATTTCGACCAAGACCATTGACAGCTTCTATCGTCGCTACGATCGCGTGACGCTGCAGATCACGACGCGCAAGGCGGACGAGGTCATGACCGCCTATGTTGACCATTTTCAGCACGGCATTAGCTGCGCCGAGGTCATCGGCGGATACAGCCGCGAAAAGATGTACCTGCTGCACGCCGTTGTCTCGACCTACGAGAGTCAGGACATTATCAAGCTGGTGTGCGACATTGATCCCGGCGCCGTGATCAACGTGTTCCACACGCTCAACTTTGTGGGCGGCTGGTGGGGCGGTCATGTCGACGAGCCCATGCCCACGGCCGTTCCCGATCCCGACAAGCCCGCACGCATGGCCAGCAGGCAGGCGCGCCTCAGCGAGCAGGACAGCCTGCAGCAGGACGACGGCAGGTAAGGATTTGCTGTATGTGGTGTATCGTTTTATCAAACTGAGATAACATATAAAAAGACGTTATATACGTATTAGTTATTTCGCTATTTTGATAAGAGTGATCAGATATGCCCGCACCCAAAAATGCACCACTTTACCAGCAGATTTACGACGAAATCAAGGATGCGATCGAGAAAGGTGTTTATGCACCCAAGGAGCGTATCCCGTCCGAGCTTGAGCTTGCCGAGCAGTACGAGGTAAGCCGCATTACGGTGCGTCGCGCCGTTGAGGAGCTGTGCTCCGATGGCTACCTGGTTAAGCAGCAGGGCCGCGGCACCTTTGTCTCCACGCCGCACATCAACCGCCAGTTCCACGCCTCGACGCTGCAGACGTTTACCGCGCTGTGTGCCGACAATGACATGAAGGCGGGTGCACACGTGGTCGATCGCCAGATTGTGCCGGCACGTCAAAACGAGATGGAGTTCTTTGGCCTGCAGAAGGACGCGCTGCTACTGCACATTAAGCGCGTGCGTACGGCCGACGGCGAGCCCATCTTTGAGGAAAACATCTTTGTGCCGTTTGATACATACCGTGAGCTGTTGACGGCCGATCTTGAGGACAAGTCGATTTTTGCCGAGGTCGAGCGTGTTGGCGGAACGCCGATTGTCTCGGTTGGCTACCGTACGGTCGAGGCCGTTCGCGCTAACGCCGAGCAAGCGGCCGAGTTGGGCATTGCTCCGCACGATCCACTGCTCAATCTACGCGCCGGCTTTACCGGCCCCAATGGCGAGCCGGTCCTGATGGGTAAGCAGTACTACGTGGGATCGCGCTACGTTATGGTGATGTAGCTCTAGTTGCGCGGTTTTCCAAACCGCGCAACGGCTCGACGCTGCGCCCTTGGTTCCGCCGTTCTAACGAACGGCGGACCGGTCGACGCTGCAAACGCCCCTAAGCGGCAATCTGACGTTCAATCGTCGGTCGCGTACCGAAGTACGCTTCCCTCCTCTTTCACGTCACCTTGCTCGCTTAGGGGCGTTTTCGCTGACTTATGCTCAACCTGCGACGTTTCCACGCCTGTCAAGAGCTTAGCCGTTGGGGACGTTCTTAAACGACTAGTCATTCAAGAACGTCCCCAACGGCTACCCGCAGAATGAGCGTGGCTGACAGCCGTACGGCAGCGGTCCGCGTGGCGGCGTATAATCGGCGGCAGATGACTTGGACGTTAGGAAACCATGACCGATAGCATGCAGCAGATGGCGCTCGACACGCTCGGCGCCTATTTTGGCTACACCTCGTTTCGCCCGGGGCAGGACCGCATGGTCGATGCGATCCTTGCCGGTCGCGATGCGCTGGGCGTTATGCCCACGGGCGCCGGCAAGTCCATTTGCTACCAGGTGCCCGCGCTCATGCTGCCCGGCATTACCTTTGTGGTGAGTCCGCTGCTGTCGCTTATGGAGGACCAGACCCGCGCGCTGCTCGCGGCGGGTGCGCGCCCCAGTTATCTCAACTCCAGCCTTACTCCGGCCCAGCAAAACACCGTGCTCAAGCGGGCGCGCGAGGGCCGCTACCAACTTATGTACGTGGCGCCCGAGCGCCTGCTCGAGCCGCGCTTTTTAGCCTTTGCGCAGGAGGCCGCGGCGGACGGCGGCATTGGCGTGCCGCTCGTGGCCATTGACGAGGCCCACTGCGTGAGCCAATGGGGCCAGGATTTCCGCCCCGCCTACCTGCAGATTCGTGAGTTCATCGATTCCCTGCCGCAGCGCCCCATCGTGGCGGCCTTTACCGCTACGGCGACCGAGCGTGTGCGCGCGGACATTCAGCAGATGCTCGGCCTGCAAAATCCCGCGACGGTGGTGACGGGCTTCGATCGCAAGAACCTCTACTTTGGCTGCGAGGAGATGGGCGACAAGGCCAAGGCAGCCTGGGTGCGCGACTATGTGATTGCGCATTCGGGCGAGAGCGGCATCGTGTATTGCTCGACCCGCAAGACGGTCGATGCGCTGGCAGGCGAGCTTGCCGAGGCGCTGGGCCCCAGCGGCATTCGCGTTGGCCGCTACCATGCCGGCATGGGCAACGACGCCCGCCGTCAAAGCCAGCGTGCCTTTATTGACGACGATCTTCAGGTGATGGTTGCCACCAACGCCTTTGGCATGGGCATCGACAAGCCCAACGTTCGCTATGTCATCCATAACAACGTGCCCGAGAGCATCGAGGCCTACTACCAAGAGGCAGGTCGCGCCGGTCGCGATGGCGACCCGGCCAGCTGCCATTTGCTGTGGAATGGCAACGATTTTCGCATGCGCCGCTTTCTGATCGACCGCGGCGACGCTGCCGACGAGGCGCTCGACGACGAGCAGCGCGCGTGGGCGCTCCAGAATCGATATCGTCTGCTCAGCCAGATGGAGGGCTACTGCAATACCACCGGCTGCCTGCGCGAATATATGTTGCGCTACTTTGGCGACGAGGCCGCGGCCGAGCATGCTGCCGCGGCTGGTGCGGGCGCCACCGCCACGGACGAGGCCGAGGGCTGCGGCAACTGCAGCAACTGCCTCACGCAGTTCGAGGTCGAGGACGTCACCGATATGGCCCGCGCCGCTGTGCGCTATGTGGCCACGCGACCCATGCGCTTTGGCAAGTCGCTCATCGCCGACGTGCTCCACGGCGGCAACACCGAGCGCATTCGCCAGATGCATCTGGACGAGGACCGCGGCTATGGTGAGCTGTCGAGCGAATCGGTCGGGCGCATCAAGGACATCATCGGCCAGCTGTGCGGCCGCGGTTATCTGGCTACCTCGCAGGGGCAGTACCCGGTCGTGGGGCTGGGCCCGCGTGCCGGCGAGGTCGAGAACGAGGCGTTTGCCTTTACCGTTAAGCGTCGTGCGTCCAAGCACAAGGCCTCGGCCCGTGCCCGCCGCGCGGTGGATCTGCTGCGTGAGGAGGCCGAGCTAGATCAGCGCCCGCGCGTGGGTGACGATGCCGAGCTGTTCGAGCGCCTGCGTGCCCTGCGCAAGGAGATTTCGACCGAGCTGGAGATGGCGCCGTACATGGTCTTCTCTGACAAGGCCCTG
This sequence comes from uncultured Collinsella sp., assembly GCA_959023295.1. GTDB lineage: Bacteria > Actinomycetota > Coriobacteriia > Coriobacteriales > Coriobacteriaceae > Collinsella. Next base: position 50,029 of record CAUFBM010000005.1, read on the forward strand.
CGCGGCCTGTGCCGCCTACGACCTCAGACACGCGACGAGCTTATCCAGGTCAACGGTATTGGCGAGAAAAAGGCCGATGCCTTTGGCGAGCAGTTTATGGCGGCGATTGAAGAGTTTGAGTCCGAGCATGCACGGGATGGAGCGTAATGATGGCATCCGACGATAAAACCGAGCGCACTGAGGTGTCCGCCGTGCCGCTGTACCAGCAGGTTATGGACGACTTAAAGGGCGAGATCGCGCGCGGCGTGTACGCATCCGGCTCGCGCATTCCTTCCGAGATGGAGCTCGCGAAGTACTACGGCGTGGGACGCATCACCGTGCGCCGCGCCGTCGAGGAGCTGTCGCGCGCGGGGTATCTCAACCGCCAGCAGGGGAGGGGCACGTTTGTGTGTGCGCCCAAGCTCAAACGCAAGATTGTCCAGAAGGGTGACGTTCAGAGCTTTTCCGAGGGTTGCGCCGCCAACGACATGGTGGCCGGAGCACGTCTGGTGTCGCGCACGGTGGTTGCGGCGACGCGCGAGGACGCGGCGTTTTTTGGTGTGGAACCCGGCTGCGAGCTCATCGTTGTCGAGCGCGTGCGCACGGCAGACGGCGTGCCCGTCATGCTCGAGAACAACGCCTTTGTGCTGGCCGACCATCCCTATCTGCAGACGCTTGCCGACAAGGACCTCACGGACAATTCCATCTTTGCGCTCGTTGCCGAGCATTCGGGCCGCGCGCCGCTCAAGTCCGACCCCTGTACGGTGGAGATTGCGCTTGCCGATGCTCAGGCGGCCTCGCTGCTGGAGGTGCCGGTCGGCGAGCCGCTCTTCTATATGGAGGCGTACTTTACCGATGCGGACGAGCGGCCCTTGCTGCTCGGACGCCAAAAGATCGTGGGCTCGCGCTACGTGTTCGACATCTAACGTCCACAGATAGAACAACATAGAACAAGTTTGGTGAAATGACTTCACGTGCATCGTCGTGCGTGCTATAAATAGGACAACATAGAACGACAGCAGGTACGAGCTGCCGTCGTCCAAAGCCGCCCCACAAGGAGGAACATCACCGTGAACGCACACGATCTGGTTCAGGAAATTATCGAGCGCAAGGGCAAGATTGAGAACGTCTTTTGGATCGCCTGCGGCGGTTCGATGATCGACCTGATGCCGGCCAACGAGCTGCTCAAGCGCGAGGCAACCACGTTTACCTCGACGGTCTACACGGCGCGCGAGTTTTGCCTGATGGCTCCCAAGAGTCTTGGCGAGAAGTCGCTCGTCATCGCCTGCAGCCACAGCGGCAACACGCAGGAGGTCGTCGACGGTTGCGAGATAGCGCTGGCCGCCGGTGCTGAGGTTGTGGCCATGACCGACTGCGAGGGCTCAAAGATCGACAACGGCAAGTGGACCACCTGGGTCTATCCGTGGGGCGAAGGCGTGCCGCAGGCCGAGGTACCGCAGGGCATCGGCGCTCTGATCGCCGCCGAACTGCTCGACCAGCAGGAGGGTTACGAGGCGCTTGCCGACATGTACGCCGGCCTTAAGCAGATGGATGCCCTGCTGCCCGCTGCCCGCGAGAAAGTCAACGCCGAGCTGGGCGATCGCTTTGCCGAGCTCTGCCAGCAGCATAAGTTCTTCTATATTCTGGGTTCCGGCCCCAACTTTAGCCAGACCTACGCCATGGCCATCTGCTCGCTCATGGAGATGCAGTGGCAGCACTGCTGCTACATCCACTCCGGCGAGTACTTCCACGGCCCGTTTGAGGCCACCGAGCCCGGCGTGTTCTACTTTGTGCAGCTCGGATCGGGCGAGTGCCGCCCCATGGAGGAGCGCGCGTTGGCGTTCCTCAACACGCACACCGACACGGTCATGGTGCTCGATGCGCTCGAGTACGGCGTGGGCGAGGTGCCCGCCACCGTGCGTTCGTTCCTGGAGCCGATCTTCTTCTATGCGATGAGCTGCGAGCTGCGCGCCGCCCGCGGCAAGGTCTTCGACCACAGCCCCGAGGTTCGTCGCTACATGGGCATCGAGCAGTACTAAGTAACGGGAAAACCATTCACCTTCGATTCGCAAGGGCACTGCGTGAGTCAAAAAAGTGGGCCGCGCCGGGGATTTCCGGCGCGGCCCGCTTAGTATCGCGCTTAGATTCGCAAGGTTGCGGTAGCCAGCGGCCTACTTTGCGTCGTAGGCCTCGGTGTCCCACCAGTCGAGCTGGGCGATGTTGTCGCGGATGTGCTGGCAGCTCTTGTGGAAGCCCTCGAGCTCGTGCTCGGAAAGGTCGAGCGTGTAGACCTCCTCGACGCCCTCGGCGCCGATCACACACGGCAGGGAAGTAAAGATGCCCTCCTCGCCATACTGGCCGGTCATGAGCGTGGAGGCGGAAAGCACGGCGTGCTCGTTGTGAAGCACGGCGGCGCAGACGCGCGCGGCGGAGTTGGCGACGGCGTACTCGGTGCACTGCTTGCCCTGGTAGGTCACATAGCCGCCCTTGCGTGCAAGCTCCTCGACCTCCATGTGGTCGAAGGCGTACTTGTCGGGGTTCTCGGCCTGAAGTTCATTAAGGCTCTTGCCGGCGATGGCCGCGGCCTTAAAGGCTGCAAGCTGGCTAAAGCCGTGCTCGCCGATCATATAGGCGTCGATGGACTTGGGGCTCACGCCGACCTTCTTGGAGATCTCGGTGCGCAGGCGGGCGGAGTCCAGGCCGCAGCCCGAGCCGATGATCTTCTTGGGATCGTAGCCGGTCAGGTGCCACAACTCGGTGCACACGACGTCGCAGGGGTTGGAGATGCTCACGAAGATGCCGTCAAAGCCGGCGTCGACGATGCGCTTGGCAAAGGTGCGGGCGGCATCGGTGGTAAAGAACAGCTCGCCGTCGCGGTTGCCGGCGGCCAGCGCGACCTTGCCGGCGGCGTTGACGATGACGTCGCAGCAGGCCAGCTCCTCGTAGTGGTCGTAGCAATTGACGATCTTGGTGTTGTACGGGACAAACGAAAGGGAGTCACGCAGGTCCTGGACCTCGGACGTCACTTTGGCCTCGTTGATATCGCACAGGTACAGCTCATCGGCAATGCCCTGCATGAGCAGGCTGTTGGCGACATGTGCTCCTACGTGGCCCTGGCCGACCACACCGATCTTACGCGTCTGGTACATATATGTATCCTTTCGGCCGAGTTTTTCGCGTCGAACCATTGTAGCTTCCTGCTGTCACTTTGCTAGGCTAAAGCGCCACAGTTTTTTGGGACATGCCTCAATCTCTACTTTTGGAGTGATTTGGTCCGCTGACGGCATCGCTGGGCGATGCACTCGCGCGGATGGGGCCGGTCGTTGTACCATAACTGCAACTGACTCGTAAGGAGCATCCATGCCCATTCGCATCCCTGACGCCCTCCCTGCCGCCGCGCAGCTCGAGAGCGAGAACATCTTTGTCATGACCGAGTACCGCGCGCTGCACCAGGACATCCGTCCGCTGCGCGTGCTCATCCTCAACCTCATGCCCACCAAAATCGCCACCGAGACGCAGATCATGCGCAAGCTCTCCAACACGCCGCTACAGGTGGAAGTGGACCTGCTGCGCACCAAGACGCACGAGGCCACGCACGTGAGCGCCGGCCACCTGGAGACGTTCTACCGCACGTTCGACGACATCCGTGACATCCACTACGACGGCTTGATCATCACGGGCGCGCCGGTGGAGCAGATGCCGTTCGAGGAGGTCGACTACTGGCCCGAGCTCTGCCAGATCATGGATTGGTCCTCCACGCACGTGCACTCTACGCTGCACATTTGTTGGGGCGCACAGGCGGGGCTCTACCATCATTACGGTATCCAGAAGTACGACCTGCCGGCAAAGGCGAGCGGCGTGTTCGAGCATTATCTGGTGAAGCCGCAAAGCCCGCTGGTCCGCGGCTTTGACGACCGTTTCTATGCCGTGCATTCGCGCAACACCGATGTGCGCCGCGAGGACGTGGAGGCCGAGCCGCAGCTTGAGGTCGTGGCCGTGTCCGACGAGGTGGGCCTGTACATCGTCAAGTCGACCGACAGCCGCCGCTTCTTTGTCTTTGGCCATCCCGAGTACGATACCGACACGCTGCGTTTGGAGTACGAGCGCGACGTGAAGCGCGGGCTTAACCCTCAGGTGCCGGCGCATTACTTCCCGAACGACGACCCCACCGCCGAGCCGCGCAACGTCTGGCGCAGTCAGGCTCAGCTGTTCTACACCAACTGGCTCAACTACTACGTCTACCAGACCACGCCCTACGACCTGGCTCGCGCCGGCGAGGAGCACTAGACCGCGGCCGTGGCCGTGACTGCCGCCGTAGCCGCCGCGTGACGAGCGTGGATAATTGGACACACGAGCGTGGATAATCGGACGTTTGCAACGTGAGCGTGGATAATCTCCCGTTTTTGGCTCACAAGGGGTCTCAAAGCGGGAGATTTTCCACGCTCATTTTTTCTGCAGCTGCCGTACCGTCGGCATCATCACACGTTGAGTACATGCGGACTACATCGCAAACTAGGTAGTTTCGAGCCACAGCATATTTTCTTTCAATGAAGTCGGTGGCTTTTGAGGCTCAAAATGTGGAGACAGGGACCTCTCGACAACCGTTCTACCTGCAGATATAAGCCATTGGCCTAAAACATCCAAAACCGTCAGGCATTTGGTCAGCATCTGGACAGCATTTGGTCAGACTTCGCATGAAACCGTCTGGTACGTTTGCGCCGTTCCAAGAGTTTGGGGGCGACATGGCAAACATAACGGCGAATCAAAGACTCACAAGTCACATTGAAGCATGCGAGCAGCAGACGAGCTGCGTGTACGCGCGCACGACGGCGGAGGCAAAGCAGATTGAACGGCGGGTGGCGGCGGGAAGTCTCAAGGTGGTCATGCCGGGACTGTATGCGCGTCCGGAATACTGGTCCGAGCTCAAGTTTCGGCAGCGTTATCTGCATCGGGTGCGGGCGCTTGCGCAAAAGCACCCCGACTGGACGTTTTGCTCCTATACGGCGGCCGTTGTCTATGGCCTTTCGGTTTCGCATGCCAATTTGACGCACATCCATATCGCCGCGATGCCGGCGCAATCGACGACGCCAGGCTCTCAAGTCGTTCGCCATCGGTATGCTTATCGGACACGGGCCAGCGAGATGGATATTGCCGTGACCGATATCGATCAAACGATTGCGGATTGCCTGGTCGATGCATCGTTTGTCGAAGGGCTGATCATTGCGGACTCGGCGCTCCATGAGCAGCTTTTGTCGAAGGAGCATCTTGTTGAGACGGTCGACAGGCTTGGCTTGAATCGTCGCGGTGTTGTGACGGCGCGCAGGGTCGCGCGGTGTGCCGACGGCTTGTCGGAAAACGGCGGCGAGTCCAAGGCGCGTGCGCTGATGATCGAGCGCGGCTGGCAGACGCCGGAGCTGCAAATTGAGCTGTTCGACCCGGTTGAGCCGGGACGGCCGTATCGCGTCGACTACTTGTGGCGCGTGGAAGATCGGCTGATCATCGGGGAATTTGACGGATTCGTTAAAAGCGAGAAGGCAGCGGAGGAGGGCAAGCTCGCAAAGGCGCAGTTTGATGAGCGCCAGCGCGAGTCGAGGCTTTCGCTGCTTGATAACTGCAGAATCGTGCGCTTGTGCTGGGATGATCTGAGGGATCCGGCAAAGCTCGATCGCAAGCTCAAAGTTGCCGGCGTGCCGCGTGCATGTTGAGGCGGTTGCGGGGCGTTAAGCTGCACGAGCGCGGATAATCGGACACACGAGCGCGGAAATCTGGACGCGCGTTGATTGAGCGTGGATTTTCAGACATACGAGCGTGGATTATCGGACGTTTGAATAATGAGCGTGGATAATCTCCCGTTTTTTGCCCCCGAACAGTCCCAAAGTGGGAGTTTTTCCACGCTTATCTTGCGGGTGCGATACAACGACATTTAGGCGCTGACGATGTTGGGCAGCGGCGGGTCGTGGACGTCGGTGGGGACGTGGTCGATGCGCTGTTCGTCAAAGGCGATGCCGACGATTTGACATGCGGGCGAGAGCATGGACAGGTAACGGTCGTAGCAGCCGCCGCCGTAGCCCAGGCGCGCGCCGGTTTGGTCGAAGGCCACGAGCGGCACAACAATCATGTCGAGTGCTTCGGCAGGCACGATGGGGAAGCGGTTGCTGCCGATGTCCGCGGCAGCGAAGGCTCGCGTGGGATGAGTGATAAACGGAGCCGCGGACGCATCGTCGGCGGCAACTGCCCGCATGCACATACGCTGGCCACAAGCTGCGGCTTCGGCTGCCGAGAGCATGCACGGATAGGCTGCGCGCCAGCCGCGCGCGGCGGCCGCAGCGGCAAACGCGGCAGGGTCTGCCTCGGAACCCATCGCGGCATAGACGGCAACGGTGCGCGGCGTCGCGGCATCCAAGCGGCCCAGCAGCTCAACCAGCCGTGCACAGATATCAGCAGACTTCGCTGCCCGCAAGTCCAAATCAAGAGCATCGCGCCGAGCAATCACCGCCCGCCGCAACTCAGCCTTATCCATTCCAGCCCCCTCTCCCAAACCTACCAAAAAGGGACAGGTTTATTTTGGCAGGTTTTATCTGGGCAAATGTCGAAACCACCACAAAGGTGCCTGTCCCCTTTGTGGTGGTTTTGCTTGCTGTGGCTAGCCCAGCAGGTCGACTACGTTGAAGTTGGCGTTGCTCTTGGCGATGACGTCGCGGCCGCCAAAGACGCAGGTGGGCGACTCGGCTGCGATGCGCGTCACGTCGGCGCCGAGCGAGCGCAGCTCACCGGGCGTGGCGGCGAGCATCTGGGCGCGACGCTCCTCGCGCGCATGCGGATCGAGCCCGGCCAGGTAGGTCGTGTTGCGGCGCTTGGTGAGCGCGTACGGCTTCACCGGCGCGTCCATGCCGCTCACGCAGCTCACGATAAAGCCCTCAAAGGCGGCTTCGTCGGGCTCAAAGCTGCCAAGCCATGCACCCGCGCGCTCCACGCGCTCAATCGAGGGATCGATCGCCGGGTCGCGGTAGGTGTAGAACGCCGTTTGACGCTCGCCAGCCGCGCGGAATCCGCAACCGTATGCGCCGCCCTTCACACGGATCTCGTTCCACAGGTAGTCGTAGGAGAGCGCGTTGGCGGCAACCGCCCAGGCGCCCGTCACGTCGAGCCCCAAGCGACGCGGGTCGCACGCGCTTGCCGCAAAGCAAATGTCGCTGGGGATGACGAAAGCCTCGTGACGGTCGCGCGGCGTCGGCATCACGAGCGCGTTGCGGCCGGCATCGGCGCCGTCGCCTGCGCCAAGCCCCAGGTCGCCCGCGGCATCCCAGTACGCGTCAAAGTCCTCATCGCTGCCGGTAAAGCTCGCCATGCAGCCGTCGGCCACAAAGATGCGGTCTGCCAGCTCGGCAAGCTTGGCACGCAGGCCGTCCAGGCGCTCGTCAAAGTGCTCGAGCAAATCGCGCAGGAACAGGTAGAAGTCCACGCCCGAGAGCTGTTCGCGCACCACGGCCGAAGGCGAGGTGTAGCTCATCGCGCGGCCGAGTGCCGCCGAGTGTCCGTTGTTGATAAAGCCTTGCTCAAGCCCAATGCGAATCTGCGTGAGCACGTCGCGCACGCGGTCGGCGTCAGCATCGAGCAACAGCGTGCTCGACCACACCTCGCGCGGCAGGCTCGCCAGCGCATCGATCTTCTCGGACAGGGCGCCGGCGCTCACCAGCAGATAAGGGCGCACGCCGTCCACGTCGGGCTGTGTCATGACCTCGGTCGTAAAGCTCAAAAAGCCCAGCTTGCCGGCGAGCAGATTGTCGAGTTCCTCGGCCGAGTGCTCGCTCGTGGGCAGCTGTTTGAGCAGGCGGCAGAGCAGCGTCACATAGGGCAGGTCCTCAAATGCGACGCAGCTCAGGTCGAAATACTGCATGGCGTAGGCCAAACGGTTGGTGGGGATGCCGTGGCGCAGGCAGGGGATGGGCGCGGTCGTGTCTACGACCAGCGGCGGCTCGGGGCGCGCCTCGCCAATGTCGGACACGCACAGGCGCGGCAGCGTGGCCTTGGCCTCGGGCGTGTCCTCGGCCTCCTGCGCGGCACGCAGCGCGGCCGTGCGCTCGACCACGTCGGCCAGCTCGGCATCGGTCATGGCATCGCGCTTGGCTGCCAGCTCGGCGGCCTCGGCACCCTCTGCGCCCTCGGCGGCGTCCACCGGCACCAGCTCGACCAGTGCCATGTGGTCGTTTTCCAGCACCAGCTCGCGCAGCAGGTCCTCAAAGTAGCTGCCGTCCAGGTCGTCGCGCAGCTCCTCGTACACCGGGCCGTACTTGAGCGCCAGCGTCGCGGCGTCGTCATTGTAGAGCCAGGTGCTCAGCGCGTCGCACGCAATGGCCACGCCGTCGGCGATACCGTAGTCGCGCTGGCGCAGGTCGTATTCGTTGCTGCTGATGATGGCTTCCAGGCGCTCGCGCGGAACGCCGTGCTCGCACAGGTCGCGGCAGGCGTCCTGGAACACGCGGCGCAGCTCGCGCGCCACGCCGGGCTGCGCGTTTTGCAGCATGATGAGCTCGTAGGGCTGCAGGCTCTCGGCCGCGGTGTAGCTCACCACGTTGCCGCCCAGGCCGGCGGCCAGAATGGCCTTCTTAACCGGCGCTTCGTTGGAGCCCAGTAGCGCTTCGAACAGGATGTCCGCCGCGATCGTGCGCTTGCGGTCGAGCGCTGATCCCAGCACCAGGCCCAGGCCCACCAGGGCGTTCTCGGGCGTGGTGGCCATCTCGACGCGCTTATACTCGCAGGTCACGGGCGTCTGCACGTCCAGCGGATTGGGTGCCAGCGTGGACGGGTCCTCGCCGGCGGCAACGGCAGCGTCCATGCGGCGGCTCGCAGCGCTCGGCTGCGACAGATAACGCTCGTCCAAAAACGCCAGCGCGCGGTCCACATCTAGGTCGCCGTAGAGCGTTATATAAGAGTTGGAAGGATTGTAGTGGCGCGCGTGCGTATCCAGGAACTGCTCGTAGGTGAGCGCGGGAATCGCGCGTGGGTCGCCGCCGCTCTCGTGCGCATAGGCGGTGTCGGGATAGAGCGCGGCGTTGACGGCGTCGTCCAGCACGCTCATGGGGTCGGACAGCGCGCCCTTCATCTCGTTGAACACCACGCCGTTATGGCGCAGCGTGCCCTCGCGCAGGCTGGCGGGGCTGTCGTCGCCCTCGTCTTCGGCGTCCTCCGGTAGGTCCAGCTCGTAGTGCCAGCCCTCCTGCTCAAAAATGGTGGGCTTGGTATAGATGGCCGGGTTGAACACCGCGTCCAGGTACACGTCCATCAGGTTGTACAGGTCCTGCTCGTTGGTGGTGGCGACGGGGTAGATGGTTTTGTCGGGGTAGGTCATGGCGTTGAGGAACGTCTGCATGGAGCTCTTGATCAGGTCGACAAACGGCTCCTTGACGGGGAACTTGGCCGATCCGCACAGCACCGAGTGCTCAAGAATATGGAACACGCCGGTGGAATCGGCCGGCGGCGTCTTAAAGCCAATGGCAAAGGCCTTGTTTTCGTCGTCGCACGCCAGGTACAGCAGGCGCGCGCCCGAGGTGGTATGGCGCAGTACGTAAGCGTCCGAGTCGAGCTCGGGCACGGTCTCGCAGCGCTCGACGGTAAAGCCGTGGCAGGTAGTGCCGGGCACCAGCAGCGCGGCAGCAGCGGCGCGCGGGTCGGTTGAGGTAGTGGACATATGCAGTCTCCTTTGACGCCCCAACGGGGGCGAATCGAGTCGAATCCACGAGAGTATACCCATATGGGGCCGCGGCTCTGCGGCGAACTGGAGACGATGCCAGCGGATTGGGTAAAGGCCCCGCGTGCCCGCCGCGCGAGCGTGGAAACTTGGACGCCTATCGAATGAGAGTGGATTTTCGGACGGAATCAGCCTCAAAACGCCCAAATACCGTCCAAATATCCACCCTCATTTCCCGACCGTCCAAAATCCACGCTCATCCGCCGCCCGCACATCTCTCATCTCTCATTCGTCACGAATACGAGAGATAACAGAAAGACGAGAGATAAATATGAGAGATAACTGAGCAGCAAAGAGACAAGCAATCATGGTATTATCTCAATACCGATTGTTCTACCAGCAAAAACATGTTTATATGAAACAGATGACAGACATCTTATCTTTCATCTCTCACTCATCTCTAATATGAGAGATAACAGAAAGATGAGAGATAATTACGAGAGATAACTGAGAGACGAGGGAAATCTATCCGCGGCATTCTCCGCAGGACCGAGCGAAAGGACGTGCAGATGAACGAAAACGAGCTGATCGGTCTGCTTGAGTCTTTAAGGCGTATGGGCTCGGATGATCTTAACGTCGAAGTGAAGGAGAGCGCCACGACGCTTTCCCGCGACGTGTGGGAAACGGTGAGCGCATTCGCGAACACTGCCGGCGGAATCATCGTGCTCGGAGTGAGTGAGCGCGCAGGTTTTGTCCCGGTTGAGAACTTCGAGACCGAGAAAGTGCTCAACCAATTTGTGGCAGGCATGGGTGATGCGGGAGGTCGAGGAAAGCTGGCCAATCCGCCCAAATACACGATCGAGCGAGTGGAGCTTCAGGGCGCCATCGTTCTCGTCATTACCATTGAGGAGCTCGATCCGTCGAGCAAGCCCTGCTATGTCATAGAGCGGGGCGCCCAGGGCGGCAGCTACAAGCGCATCGATGACAAAGATGTGCCGCTTTCATCGACCGAAGTCCTGTCCTTGTCGTCGTATGAACGAACGAGCCCCAGTGATCGCGATGCAGTGCCGGGCGCGGGCGTGGGCGACCTCGACGAGGCCCTGATTGGCCGCACGATAGAGCGTGCTTTCTCGCTGACGCCCCGAGCTATGCGCGGCGCGACGGACAAGAAAACAAAGCTGGAGCGCCTGAGTTTCCTCGACTCCCAGGGTAATGTGACTAAGGCCGGGCTCCTGGCTGCGGGCACCTACCCTCAGCAGTTTTATCCCAAGCTCTTTATCGATGTGGCGGTCCATGCCGGAACGCAGAAGGGCGCCGCGGGTTCGTTGAGGTTCATGGACCGCACAATCTGTGAGGGAACGTCGGGCGAGATGATCTCGGATGCTGTCGTGGCCGTCGCCAAGAATTTGCGGCGAACCTCGACCGTCCAAGGCGTCTCGCGTGTCGACTCGCTTGAGATTCCCGAGGAGGTTCTGCGCGAGGCAATCGCCAACGCCGTAATCCATCGAGAATACGGGGATCGGTTCTGTGGACAATCGATTGCCGTCGACGTCTTTGACGATCGTGTCGAGGTGACGAATCCTGGCGGCCTTTACGGGGGAAAGACTCGCGAGAACTTGTTTGACGGCAGCTCCCGATGCCGTAACGCGACACTCGTGAAACTCATGTCGATTGTTCCACTGCCGGATGGCGCAGGCTCGCCGGCTGACGGAAATGGCTCGGGCATCCCGATGATGATTGATGCCATGCGCGCTCATGGTCTGGCCGAGCCCCTGTTCTGCCCGGGATTTGATCGGTTCAAGGTCGTACTTTACCGTTCAAAGATCGAGCCGGTCGATCATGGCGGGGGCTTAATTGTGACGGCACTCAAACACTACGGCGAGCTGGGGACGCGCGAGCTGGCAGAGCACACAGGGCTCACAATTTCCCAGGTTAGGTCGCGCGTCAACGCGCTCATTGCTCAAGGCGAGCTTGAGCCCACGGCGCCGGCGACGAGCCGCAACCGCAAGTATCGACTGTCGGAGCGCGTGGGATAGATGCGTTAGTGGACGAGGCGACCCAATAATCGACCCTCGATTGGCGTCCATTAAGGTAAAGCGGTTGTTGCCCAGTCGACGGTGATGCTAAAGACTCGGCTTACGCCGGCATGGCCCCGAACCCGTCTATCAAGAACAGCCTAAGAACCAGCTTGATGACATATCCCGGTTTGACTTCTGCCGCGTCAAAGACGTGGCGCTCGGCGAGCTCGCTGCAGTATGCATAGATGTTGCGGATAAGGCCCGCGCCCGAAAGCGTAAACATGTAGTCTGCGTCTGAAAGCGCATTGGGTGCGGCGGGCAACTTGGCTGTGCGGCAAAAGGTCAACAGGTCGGGCGTCATAACGTCCTGGTAGCCAAGATGGCTGCCGTCTTCTTGTGCGGCGAGTTCCAGCTGGTGTACTCGATCCAGCGCCGCTGCCAGCACAAAGCTCGGTGTGGGAGCATTGACGTCCTGAGTGGTCGCCACAAGCCTGCCCGCCGCCTGCGTGACAAGCCAAGCGACCTCGCGCTGGCAACGCACGGCCTTGCGCGTAACCGGCTTGATGGACGAAGAAGAAACGCTCCCCTTAGGCGGATTCGAAGCAGCCATAAGACCCTCCCATGAACAATTCGGCCCAACAAGCCCGGATGAAACACGTGCTACATCAGTATACAGGGGAGTGGGGTAGCGGGGTACGAGCGAGCCAGCGGCAAACCGAGAGCATCAACGATGTGCCGATCGCGGGATTCAGGGATCTTCTGGCCGGGCCAGGATCGGGTGAAGCAAGATCCCAATAAGACGTTTGCGCTTTCGGTCCATAACTCTAAAAAGAGCTTCTACACCGATGTGCCTCCGCTTTATTTGGACGATGGTACGTGGGTCATTAAGTACTCGGTTCAAGCGCCGGGTACCGTTGGTTTTCGAGACCAGAATTACAACCGTAAAATGCTCAACTGCATGGAATGTGGCGTCCCAGTCGGAGTCATATTTGCAACCGTGGTGGGCTATAAGGTGCTCGGCCTTGCGTTTGTTGAGCGGTTCGAGCCAGAAAACGAATGGTTTGGACCCAATACGGTGTTTCTTGAGGCCCATCGCATTGAGTCCGATCACTCGGAAAAGAAGCGTGAAAAGGCGGGGCTTCTGCCGTATTAGCGTATTTGGCTTTGGCGGTCTTTTAAGATCGTGTTGTTTGATCGGATCGCGTGGCGATGCAATCTCGTGCCCGCCCGCCGGTGCATGCTCTTCCTGATTTGTATAGCGAGAGGGGAGCGTGTATGAGCTGGCGAGGCGATATTGCGATGGGGAAGTACGGAAAACTGCCGTGTGCCCTTATAGACAACAATATGTTTCCGAACGTAGAGGTTGATTGCGGGTCGTTTGCTGTCGCCTGTCCTTGCTGCGGCTCGCAAATACCGTGTCTCGACATTGGGTTCATCGATGCACGTGACAGGTTCAGCGACGAAGTGAGGAAACGTACGGGCGTTCATATGCCGGTGTATCCGGAGAAATGCCCTGTTTGTGGCCTCGATATCGTGTGCGACGCCGGCGACGAGGGATAGGTGATGCAGAGGAGCTGGCTGTGAAGGTATCTCCGTCTCTACAAATAAATCCCCTCACCGAGTTGCTTGTGAAACTTGGCGTGATGGTCGCGTGCCCAGGTAAAGAGCGCCTGGTCAAAGTCGGTGCGCGTGGCCGGGACGCCAAAGACGCCGGCAACTTCGACGCGTACAAACTCCAGTGCCGGCAGCTTGTTGATGGCAGTGAGGGCAAACGGGGACGAGGGCTCCTCGAACAGATAGCGGCTGCCTTGCAGCGCGTCGCAACTGGTGCACGTGTTGCCGAGCGACGGGGCTTTGGAGGCTCGCGCGCCTACGGGCTTGTAGCCGCAGCGCTTATGAAGGTAGTCGCGGATCTCGCCCGGCACGCAGCCGAGAACGGGCACGATGGCGAGTGCGTTGGCGTTGGCCGTGTCGATGGCGATGTGCCCAGCTTCGTTGGGCGCGTGCGCGATGGCGATGCTCTCGTCGTTATCGGTCCGATAGGGAATGCCGAAGGCCGCGACCGAGGTCTCTTTGTGACACTTCCAGCACTCGCGCTTGCCCAGTACTAGATATATATACGGCGCTGAGGGGTCGGATCGGTCAACACCGGGCAGCCACTCGGCAAAGGGCTCGGGGTTGACGCCGCTGGGTACATACCAGATCTTTTTGGTCCGGTCCCATTTGGCGCCCAGCGCCTTGGCTTCTTCTTTGTGCGAAAAGGGGACATCGAGCTCGGTGCGCATGGCGGCTCCTTGGTACTGCAGGTGCAAGTGGCTCAAGGATACCGCAGGGCGCAGACATCGCGGCGTTTTGCTGAGAAGTTGCGGTGCGGACTGATTGGTTATGCCGATGGATAGATCGGCAAGTAGATGGTCGGCTTTTGGCCAGTTGGGCGGTTGGGGCAGCTTGCGGCGCAGTTTTGTGCCTGGCTATTGTTGATGTTGGGGTATTGAATTTGTTTGGCTGCCATTCGTCAGGTGAATTGATGCTACGTTGCGATGACGGTTGGAGCTGCCAGCCGATTTGGCAACATAAAACAAAACAGCCCAGAGATATGACCTCTGAGCTGCGAACATTTGGTGGGCGTTAGAAGATTTGAACTTCTGACCTCTTCCGTGTCAGGGAAGCGCTCTCCCCCTGAGCTAAACGCCCGATCAAGGGTGCGCAAGTGCGCAAGGGATAATATAACGGAGCCTGAACTCGGTGGCAAGAACATTTTTAAAAATCGCTTACATTGTGGAATTCGGGGGCTTTGTCATATCCACTTCAAAAGAGCCTGCTGCCGCAATTTGGCTGTCGCATATGCAGTATCGAGCTATGGAAAGACGCCTGCGGAATTGTCCTACCGATAAGCGGACAAGCCTCCAGCTGGTGCCTTCGCCGTGGTAAGGTAAGCCGAATTGCTTCCAGGCTGTTTCGGGGGAGTGGAATGAGCAAAGAGTGTGTCGAGCAGGTCGAAGGCGCAGGGGCCTCGGTGCCGATGACCGATATATCGAACATTGATGTGCCCGAGGGCACCGACGAGCTCAGCCGCAGCACCCGCCGTGCATGGCGCGATCGCCTCAACGACGCGTCGTCGCGCAGGATGGCGTTGGGCGTGTTGGCTACGCTCGTGGGTGGCTCGTTTTGGGGCTTCTCGGGCACCAGCGCGAGTTTTTTGTTCGATACCTACCATGTCGATACGCTGTGGCTTATGAGCATACGGCAGATTCTCGCCGGCCTGCTCTTTATGACTGTGGTTGTCACGTGCGACCGCGCACGCCTGGTCAAGCTTTGGACGACGCCCGCCGATCGCAAGCAGCTGCTGCTTTTTACTGCTTTTGGCCTGCTGTTCAACCAGTTTTGCTATCTTTCGGCCGTGCGCCTGACCAACGCCGGAACCGCGACGGTCCTTCAGTGCCTGCAGCTGGTCATCATTATGGGCTACACCTGCGTGATCGACCATCGTATGCCTCGCGTGCGTGAGGCCGTTGGCATTGGGTTGGCCCTGGGCGGCACCTTTTTAATCGCTACCGGCGGTGACCCTACCAGTCTGAGCATATCGCCGCTTGGCCTGGTCTCAGGCCTTATGTGTGCGGTTAGCGCCGCCTGTATGGCGGTGATTCCCGCCAAGATTCTGTCCGAATACGGTAGCCCTATTGTTACGGGCTCGGCTATGCTTACGGCGGGTGTCGTTTCGAGTGTCTTTGTGCAGCCGTGGGCTCATATGCCGGCCCTCGATGCTGTCGGCATCGAAGCGCTCGCGGTGTTTGTGATCGTGGGCTCTTTCCTGGCGTATATGCTCTATATGCAGGGCGTCAAGGATATTGGTTCCGTACGCGCGAGTCTCATCGGGACTGTGGAGCCGGTTTCGGCAACCATTACCAGCGCCGTTATGCTGGGCACGGTGTTTTTGCCGACCGACCTGATCGGCTTTGCCATGATCATCGTGATGATGTTCCTGACGGTGTAGCCCCTGCGGTTGCTTTAAAGGATAATAGGCTGGCGGCGCGTTGCTTTGGCGGCGCGCCTTTGTCTATAGAGAGGACCTCTTATGAAGTACTTTGGCACCGACGGTTTTCGCGGCGAGGCCAACGTTGGGCTGACGGTAGAGCATGCGTACAAGATCGGCCGCTTTGTGGGCTGGTATTACGGTGCCAACCGCAGTGCTAAGGCGCGCGTGATCGTGGGCAAGGACACGCGCCGTTCGAGCTACATGTTCGAGGCGGCGCTGGTGAGCGGCTTGGTCGCGAGCGGCGCGGACGCCTACATGCTGCACGTGATCCCGACGCCGGGCGTGGCGCATCAGACCGTGGAGGGCTGCTTCGATTGCGGCATTATGATCAGCGCGAGCCACAACCCGTTTTGCGATAACGGTATTAAGCTCGTCAACAGCGACGGCTTCAAGATGGACGAGGACGTGCTGGAGCTCATCGAGGACTATATCGATGGCAAAAGCGAGGTGCCGCTGGCTACGGGCAACCATATCGGCGCCACAGTCGACTACATGCAGGGTCGCAACCGCTATATTGCCTCGCTCATCGCGAGCGCGAACTTTTCGCTGCAGGGCGTCAAGATCGGTCTCGACTGCGCCAACGGCTCGGCATCCTCGGTGGCCAAGCCGGTGTTCGACGCGCTGGGCGCCGATGTGCGCGTGATCAATGCCGCGCCCGATGGCTTTAACATCAATGTGGATTGTGGCTCCACGCATATGGAGCGCCTATAGCGCCACGTGGTGGAACAGGGCCTGGACGTGGGCTTTGCCTACGACGGCGATGCCGACCGCTGCCTGGCCGTGGACGAGCGCGGTCGTGTGGTCGACGGCGACCAGATCCTGTACGTGTGCGGCGTGTATCTAAACAAGCACGGGCGACTTTCGGGCGGTACCGTGGTGCCGACGATCGCCAGCAACTTTGGCCTGGTCAAGTCGCTGGAGCTTGCCGGCCTAAGCGCCGTGACCAGCGGCGTGGGTGACCGTCATGTGTATGCCAAGATGCGCGAGGGCGGCTACAGCCTGGGCGGCGAGCAGACGGGTCATACGATCTTTGGCGATATCGAGCGCACGGGCGACGGCATTATGACCTCGCTGCGCGTTATGGAAGTGATTCGTGCCGAGCGCGAGACGCTCTCGCAGCTCACGGCTCCGTGCAAGCTGCTACCGCAGGCGCAGGTTGCCGTGCGCGTGGCCGACAAGGATGCCGCGCTCGAGAACATGGGCGTACAGAACGCCATCGCCGAGGCCGAGGCGTCGCTGGCGGGCGAGGGCCGCGTGCTGGTGCGCAAGAGCGGAACTGAGTCGGTAATCCGCGTTTTGGCCGAAGCCCCCGACCAAGCAGCTGCCGACGCCGCCATGAAGCGCATCGCCGCCGCACTGGAAGCCCTGTAGTTACGCGGTTTTACCAAACTGCGTAACTGCTCGACGCTGCAAACGGCCCCAAGCGGCAATCTGACGTTCAATTTCAAGGGCGCGACCAGAAGGTCAGCGCCCTTTCATTTCACGTCATCTTGCTCGCTCGGGGCCGTTTTCGCTGACGTTGCCAAGACATCGGCGTCAACATGGATGGCGTTGGCGATGGCGTGCCGGTCAATCCTTACAACTCGTACAGCGTGGTGAACTTGTCCTGCAGGTAGCTGCAGTAG
Source organism: uncultured Collinsella sp. (assembly GCA_959023295.1). GTDB lineage: Bacteria > Actinomycetota > Coriobacteriia > Coriobacteriales > Coriobacteriaceae > Collinsella. The sequence goes on from CAUFBM010000005.1 coordinate 67,375, forward strand.
TAACGGGCGTCAAAGGCCATACCGCAGGCGCCCTTGATGAGCTCCGGCGCGTCCTTGGCGCGACCCCACTGCCAAATGTGCTCGCCCAGCCAGGCGCGGACGGGCGCCAAATCGCCGCTCGCACAGGCGCCGTTGAGGTCGACACCGTCGCGGCACATGGCCGGCACAAACATGGCATCGTAGGCGCTACCCAGCGCATACGTGGGGAAGTAGCCAAACGAGCCGCCGCTCCAGTGCGTATCCTGCAGGCAGCCGTGTGTGTCGTCGGGAACGGGAATGCCCAGGTACTCATCCATAAGGCGGTTCCAAAGCGCGGGGATGTCCTTGGCCGTGGCCTCGCCGGCAAACAGCATGCGCTCGATCTGGTAGCGCACCATAATATGCAGGGGGTAGGTGAGCTCGTCGGCCTCGGTGCGGATCAGCGACGGCTGCGCGATGTTCACGGCGCGGTAGAGCGTGTCCTCGTCCACGTTGCCGTAGACCTCGGGCGCGTGGCGGCGCAGCACCTCGAGCAGCGGTCCCATAAAGGCGCGGCTGCGGCCCACGGTGTTCTCGAAAAAGCGGCTCTGGCTCTCGTGGATGCCCATGGAGGTGCCGCCCTCAAGACAAGTGCGCGCATAGGCGGGGTTCACGCCCAGCTCGTACATGGCGTGTCCCGCCTCGTGGATGATGCTGTAGACGTTGGAGATGCAGTCGTCCTCGTAGATGTGCGTTGCGATGCGCGCATCGCCCACGGCAAAGCCCTCGCTAAACGGATGCTCGGTAAAGGCAAGCGTGGTGTCGCCCAGGTCCAGGCCGACGAGCTTCATCAGGTCGAAGCTCATGGCGCGCTGGGCGGCCTCGGGCACGCGGGCGTGCAAAAAGTCGGCATCGGGCTGCTGGCCGCGCTCACCGATGGCGTGCACGAGCGGCACGACCGTGGCCTTGACCTCGTCGCAAAACGCATCGAAGCTCTTGGCGGAAAGGCCGCGCTCGTACTGGTCGAGCCACACATCGTACGGGTCGCGCTTGGGGTCCATGAGCTCGGCCTGATGCTTAAGCTGTCCGACGATTCTGTCCACATAGGGCTCAAAGCTCGCCCAGTCGTTGGTCGCCTTGGCCTTGTGCCACACGGCATCGGCCTCGCAGGTGAGCCTGGTCCAGGCCTCGGCCTCCTCGGTGGGGATGGCGCTTGCCTCGCGCTGGTCGCGGCCGAGCACGCGAATCTCGTCGAGCAGCTGCGGGTCGTCGATCTTGCCGCCAGCGACCGTCTCGCGCGCCAACGAGCGCACAAGTTCGACAGACTTTTCGCTGGTCAGGAGCTTGTGGTGCTCGCCGGCAAGCGCGCCCATGGCATCTGCGCGGGCCGCGGCGCCGTTGGCGGGGGCAATCGTCGCGCCATCGAACTCGGCAATCTTGAGCAGATACTCGCGGGTCCACAGCTTGCCCTCGAGTTTGCGGAACTTTTTGACGGCCTTGTCGGCCTTCATGCCTTTGGCAGCTTTTGCCACGGCGGCCTTGGCCTTCTTATCGAGCTTCTTTCCCATACCATATCCTTAATCTCGCAGGCCGCGCGCCACGGGTGGGCGCACAGCCAGTTTGCACAGCTACCCGTCTTGTACCCAGCGCGAACAAAACGGAACGCGGCGATACGCTCGCACAATGTGGTATCCTATAGCCCAATGCGTTGACGGAGAGGGTTTTGCCCGCCGCGTCGCCGGCAAGAGAGGGAAGGTCATGGGCTGAAAGCCTTCCTGCGGTGGCAAGGGCCAAGCGTTCACTCCCGAGCAGCGACCTCAACGGGCGCGCGGCCAGCGGCGGCGAAGCCCCAGTAGGGAAGCCGTGAGCCTTGCGACAAAGGGCAAAGAGTGGGCGCGGCGGGCCAGACATCCGCCGGGTCAAACAAGGTGGTACCGCGGAATTCAACCGTCCTTGGGCAATGCACATGCCCGAGGACGGTTTTTTTTGTTACCGAACCGGGCCGCGTTTTCGCAATGCTAGGCGTCATCGGTCGCCCCGGCAAGCGAATGCGCGAGAGACGAAAGGGAAGACATGAGTCTGATTGATGATCTGGTCAAACTCGAGGAAGAGGCCAAGGAGCTCGTCGCAGGCGCCGACGACGCCGCCAAGCTCGAGGCTGCGCGCGTTGAGCTGCTCGGCCGCAAGGGCCGCATCACTGGCCTGATGCGCATGATGGGCAAGCTCGCCCCCGAGGATCGTCCCGTGATGGGCAAGCGCGCCAATGAGATGCGCCAGCTGATCGAGGGCATGCTCGACGAGCGCACCACCGAGATGAAGGCCGCCGCCCTCAAGCACGCACTCGAGCACGATGCCGTCGACATCACGCTGCCGGGCATCCGTCCGCAGATCGGCCACCAGCACCTGATCAAGCAGATCATCGAGGAGGCCGAGGACATCTTCTGCGGCATCGGCTACACCGTCGAGTCCGGCCCCATGGTCGACACCTCCTACTACAACTTCACCGCGCTCAACGCCCCCATGGATCACCCGAGCCGTTCGGCCCGCGATACCTTCTACGTGGTCGACAACAACCCCGGCAGCGTCGCGCACCCCGAGGCTCATGCCCACGGCGAGTCCGACGTGCTGCTGCGCACCCAGACCTCGGGCGTGCAAATCCACACCATGGAGTCGCAAAAGCCGCCCATCTACATGATCTGCCCGGGCACCGTCTATCGCCCCGACACGGCCGACGCCTGCCACCTGCCGCAGTTCAACCAGATCGAGGGCCTGGTCGTCGACGAGGGCATCACCTTTGGTGACCTCAAGGGCACGCTCGACTACTTTGTTAAGTGCATGTTTGGCGAGGACCGCAAGACGCGTTACCGCCCGCACTTCTTCCCCTTCACCGAGCCTTCCTGCGAGGTGGACGTGAGCTGCCACGTCTGCGGCGGCAAGGGCTGCAACTTCTGTAAGCACAGCGGCTGGATCGAGATCCTGGGCTGCGGCATGGTCGACCCCAACGTCCTGATCAACTGCGGCATCGACCCCGAGAAGTACACCGGCTTCGCCTTTGGTATTGGCGCCGAGCGCGTCGCGGCCCTGCGCTACGACCTGCCCGACCTCAGAACTCTCATGACTGGCGATATGCGTTTCCTGAATCAGTTTTAGGCTTGCCCAGGCACCCCATCTTGGCGTTCAAACCGTCGCTCGCGTACCTTTAGTACGCGTCGCTCCTCTTTCACGCCAACCTGGGGCACCTGGACAACCCTAAGGCGAGCGTCTTCATTTGATATTCCTCCCTTTGCGGAGATTAAGAACTAGGAGAGCTACATGCGCGTTTCTTACGACTGGCTCAAGACCATGATCGATATTCCGGAGGATCCCAAGACCCTTTCGGACGAATATATCCGCACCGGCACCGAGGTCGAGGCAATTGACACCGTGGGCGAGTCCTTCGACCACGTGGTGACTGCCAAGGTGCTCACCAAGACCCCGCACCCCGATAGCGACCACATGTATGTGTGCTCGGTCGATGTGGGCGACAAGAATCTCGACGCCGACGGCAACCCCGCTCCGCTGCAGATCGTCTGCGGCGCGCAGAACTTCGAGGCCGGCGACCACATCGTCACGGCCATGATTGGCGCTGTGCTTCCCGGCGACGTCAAGATCAAGAAGAGCAAGCTTCGCGGTGTCGTGTCCATGGGCATGAACTGCTCTGCACGCGAGCTCGGCCTGGGCGGCGACCACTCCGGCATCATGATCCTGCCCGAGGATACGCCCTGCGGCATGCCGTTTGCCGAGTACGTGGGCTCGAGCGACACCGTGCTCGACTGCGAGATCACGCCCAACCGTCCCGATTGCCTGTCCATGATCGGCATGGCTCGCGAGACCGGCGCCATCTTCGACCGCGATTTCCACGTTGAGCTGCCTGCCATCAAGGCCGAGACCGGCCGCGCGACCGACGACGAGCTTTCGGTCGAGATTGCCGACGAGGGCCTGTGCGACCGCTATGTCGCCCGCATCGTGCGCAACGTCAAGGTCGGCCCGTCGCCCGACTGGATGGTCAAGCGCCTCAACGCCCTGGGCGTGCGTCCGCACAACAACATCGTCGACATCACCAACTATGTGATGATGCTCACCGGTCAGCCGCTGCACGCCTTTGACCTGGACACCTTTGCCGAGCGCGATGGCCACCGCCGCGTGGTGGTTCGCGCCGCCCAGCAGGACGAGAAGTTCACGACGCTCGACGGCGAGGAGCGCGTGCTCGACGCCGGCATGGGCCTTATCACCGACGGCGAGCGTCCCGTGGCGCTGGCCGGCGTTATGGGCGGCATGGATTCCGAGATCGAGGACGACACCGTCGACGTGATGGTCGAGAGCGCCTGCTTCAACGCCGGTCGCACCTCGCACACCAGCCGCGACCTGTCGCTGATCTCCGATGCCTCCATTCGCTTTGAGCGTCAGGTCGATGAGACCGGTTGCGTGGATGTCGCCAACGTTACCTGCGCGCTGATCGAGGAGATCGCCGGCGGCGAGGTCGCTCCCGGCTACGTGGATGTGTTCCCCGCGCCCAAGACCATCGATAGCATCAAGCTGCGCTTGGCCCGCGTGCATGCCATCTGCGGCGCCGACATCGAGCCCGACTTTATCGAGCGCTCGCTCACCCGCCTGGGCTGCACCGTCGAGCGCGACGGCGAGGACTTTATGGTCACTCCGCCGAGCTTCCGCCCCGATCTGCCGCGCGAGATTGATCTGATCGAGGAGGTCCTGCGCCTGTGGGGCATGGGCCGCGTGACGGCGACCATCCCGGCTGCCAAGAACCACATCGGCGGCCTGACCCGCGAGCAGAAGCTCACCCGCAAGGTCGGCGAGATCCTGCGCGCCTGCGGCCTCAACGAGACCACGACCTTTGGCTTTGCCGCTCCGGGCGACTTGGAGAAGATCGGCATGTCCACCGAGGGCCGCGGCTGCCCCGTGGTGCTCATGAATCCGCTGGTGGCCGAGCAGACCGAGATGCGCCGCTCGCTGCTGCCGGGCCTGCTGCAGTCCGTGGCCTATAACGAGGCCCACGGCACACCCAACGTGCACCTGTACGAGGTCGGCAGCCTGTTCCACGGCCGCGAGAACGCCAGCCTGCCCAAGGAGACCAAGTCCGTGGCGGGCGTGCTCTCGGGCCAGTGGAGCGAGCAGTCTTGGAACATGAAGTACCGCAAACTGCGTTTCTTCTTTGGCAAGGGCATCGTTGAGGAGCTGCTCGCCCAGTTGCGCATCGAGAAGGTCCGCTTCCGTCCTGTCGAGGGCGAGGGCTACGCCTTCCTGCAGCCGGGCCGTGCGGCCGAGGTCCTGTCCGGTGGCACCGTGCTGGGCTGGGTCGGCGAGATCCACCCCGAGGCGCGCGAGGCCTGCGGCATCGACGAGGTCGTCGTTGCCTTTGAGCTCGATCTGGACAAGCTGATCAAGGGCGCCCGCAACCAGGAGAACTACCGCGAGTTCTCGCAGTACCCTGCCGTTGAGCACGACCTGGCTATCGTGGTCGATAACTCCGTGACCTGCGAGGATCTTGAGCGCCGTATTACCAGCGCCGGCGGCAAGCTGCTCGAGGGCGTGCGTCTGTTCGATGTCTACCGCGATCCGGTCCGCGTGGGCGTGGGCAAGAAGTCCATGGCCTTTGCGCTTACGTATCGCTCCGACGACCACACGCTCACCAGCGAAGAGGTCGAAAAAGCGCACCAGAAGATCGTCACCAAGGTGTGCAAGGGCGTAAACGGCGAGGTCCGCGGCTAGGTCCTGCGCTGGGTATAGGCCAGCGGTGGTTGCCGCCGAGTCTTACGTGACCGCTATGCTCGGTATAAGGCACCGTTGGGCCTGCATATATGACACGCGCATTACATAACGGCGTGCTGCTTTGTCGGCAGCGCGCCGTTTTGCTATGATAGCCCGCGTCGTGTTACGAATCCAACAATACGTAACACTGGCAAGGTGATTTAAGCGGCGTTGCAATTCCGTGCGCCGATAACCGGGAGGCGTACATGCACATTCCAGATAATTATCTGTCCCCGCAGACCGATGCCGTCATGGCAGTGGCGATGGTGCCCGTTTGGGTTCACTGCATCAAGAAGGTGCGCGCCACGCTCGATCGCGAGCATATGGCTTTCCTGGGCATCTGCGCCGCATTCTCCTTTTTGCTCATGATGTTCAACGTGCCGCTGCCCGGCGGTACCACGGGTCACGCCGTCGGCGGCGCGCTCATCGCACTGCTGCTGGGCCCGGAGGCCGCGGCCATCGCTGTCTCGGTCGCGCTGGCGCTGCAGGCGCTACTGTTTGGCGACGGCGGCATCCTGTCGTTTGGCGCCAACTGCTTTAACATGGCCTTCGTGCTGCCGTTTGCTGCTGCTATCGTGTTCCGTGCGCTCAACAGCCGTCTGCACGACAAGAGCTGGGGCACCTCGGTTTCTGCCATCGTAAGCGGCTGGGTCGGCCTGTGCCTGGCGGCCCTGTGCGCAGCAATCGAGTTTGGTATTCAGCCGATGCTCTTCACGAATGCTTCGGGCGCTCCGCTGTACTGCCCCTTCCCGCTGTCCATTGCTATCCCTGCCATGATGATTCCGCATATGTTGGTTGCCGGCGTGGTCGAGGGCGTGGCGACGGCCGCGATTTACGGTTTCATTAAGAAGACGGCGCCGGGCGTTATCGTTGGCCCCGAGGCTTCCGACGGTCTGCTGGGCGCTGAGGACGCAGCCGCCAAGAAGACCTCGCTGGTCCCCACGCTCATCCTGGTCGCCGTGCTTGTCGTTGCCACGCCGCTGGGCCTGCTGGCCACGGGTGACGCCTGGGGCGAGTGGGACGCTGAGGGCGCCGCGACCGCCGTTCAGGAGGCTGGTGACGACAGCCTGCAGGCTTCGGTCGGTCTCGATGCCCCGACCTTTGCCGACGCGCTGCCCACGGGCGATTATCTGCAGGCCTATTCCGAGGAGCAGGGTCTTGGCTTTGCCGGCCAGGCTGCCATGTATATCCTCTCGGGCGTAATTGGTGTGGCGGTGCTCACCATCGTATTTCGTTTGATATCGCTGACGGTTAAGGAAAGCGGGGCTCATGGCGACGGTCGAGCTGCCTAGCTGGCTTGCGGTCGAGCAGCGTTACGAGCCCACGGGCGCTCGGCATCGCGTAATGCAACAGAACGTCCTACACCTGGCGAGCCTGCTTGAGCGGGTTCGCCTGGGCGGCGGGGCACACGAGGGCGGGTCGATGGTCGATCTCGCCCTTTCTTCCGTTTCGGCGCCGGTGCGTTTGGTGGGGATGTTCGTCTGCATCCTGTGCGTGTGCCTGGCGCAGAGCCCGCTGTACCTGATGCTGATGGCGGCGATCGCGTTGGTGCTGGTCGCGGTGCGCCCCGTACGCGGGCTGCGCGCTACCTTTATGCCGGCGTTGGCTGCTGCGGGGTTTGCCGTGGTTCTGGCGCTGCCTGCCCTGCTGCTGGGCGCTTCTGCCACGGGCGCCATGCTCAAGATTGCGCTCAAAACGTTCATTAACGTGTCGCTGGTACTGGGCGTTTCGTGGACGCTCACGTGGAGTCGCATGTCGGCGGCGCTCAAGATGCTGCACCTGCCCGATGAGGTCATCTTTACGTTTGATATGGCACTCAAGCATATCGAGGTGCTGGGACGCACGACGCACGATCTGTGCGAATCGGTTATGCTGCGCAGCGTCGGCCGCGCGCCTGAGGGATTTTCGCGTACCGATTCGATCGCGGGTATTATGGGCACGACCTTTATCAAGGCGATGGAATGCAGCCGCGCGATGGACGAGGCTATGCTGTGCCGCGGCTTTGCCGGCGTGTATCCGTCGCCTGCACGGAGCGGCTTTGGCTTGCGCGATGCCGCTTACGCGGCCGTTGTGGCGTTGCTCGCCGTGTTGTGCGCGGTGTTGTAGCGCGGACGGTCGAACCGTCGATGTGAGTAGGGAAGGGCGACGTTTTGGCAAACGATATGAATAACGCGATGGGTGCGAGCGGTGCTGCCGGCGCCGAGGTCACTCCGCTCATCGAGTTTCGCGACGTGGTGTTTTCCTATGCGGGTCATACGGTGGTCGATGGCGTTTCGCTGCAGGTGGACCGTGGGGAGCTCGTTGCGCTGCTCGGCCCCAACGGCTGCGGCAAGACCACGATCATGCGGCTCATCAATGGCCTTGAGCTTGCGGACGCGGGTGCGTACCTGTTCGACGGGCATGCGGTCGATGCGGCATATCTCAAGGATTCCGCGACGGCCCAGCGGTTCCATCAGCGCGTGGGCTTTGTGTTCCAGAACGCCGATGCGCAGCTCTTTTGCGCCACAGTCGGCGAGGAGGTCGCGTTTGGTCCCGCCCAGATGGGATTTCCGGCAGACGAGCTCGAGCGCCGCGTGCGCGATGCCATGGAGCTGTTCCAGGTTGCCGATCTGGTCGATGCCTCGCCTTATCAGCTTTCGGGCGGGCAAAAGAAGCGCGTTGCGCTGGCTGCCATCGTGTCGATGAACCCCGATATCCTGGTGCTCGATGAGCCTACCAACGGACTTGACGAAGACTCGTGCGACATCGTGGTCAACTTTCTACTGGCCTATGTTGCTGCTGGCAAGACGGTCTTGATGAGCACGCATCATCAGGATTTGGTGCGGCGCCTGGGTGCCCGCGCCATCTATATCGATCGATATCATCATGTGGTCGAGGCGCCTGTGTCGTCGTATGGTACCGAGAGCGGCGCTGCGGAATAGTTGCTGCGTAGTAGGGCTGCGGCCGCGCTCGGCTTGCTGTGAATGGTATAGTTATCCGGGTTTTACGGGGGTGGCTATGCCAAGTTGGAATATTCATATCGCTCAGACGGAACGACTGCTGGCGCGTGCTGGCACGCTTGCCGATAACGTGCGCGACCGCAATGCCTTTTTGTTTGGCAGCGTGGTTCCGGACATTTTTGTGGGCTATATGGTTCCCGGCATCGCCGACCCCATCCCGTATCGCATCACGCATTTTGCCAAGCCTGAGCCTATCCCCAAGCCGCGCGAGCATGAGTTTTGGGACACCTATGTGGCGCCGCTGCTCAAAGGGGCGCCTGTTGGTACGCCGGCTGCCGCGACCTCGATTGTCGAGGAGCGCGAGCGACTCAATCGGGTGCATTATCCCCAACGTTACAAGGATGCCGAGCCGGTTGCCGGTCCCGGCGCCTGTGAGTTCTCGCTTGCGTCCGAAGATGTGGCGCAGTCGCTGCTCGATTTAACGCTGGGCGTTTGGTCTCACCTCCTGGCCGATACCGTGTGGAACACCCGCGTGAACCAGTACCTGGAGGCGCACGGCGGCAAGCCGTGCGAGGAATTCCGCATTAAAAAGCAAGGCGACTTTGACTGGTTTGGCAAGACGCTCGGCATTGTTTCCATCCCGCGCGCAACCGATCGTCTGTATACCGCTGCGACGCGTTTTGGTCAGTATCCCATCCATAAGGAGTATGTGCTCAAGACCATTGGCGTTATGCACGAGATTGTACGCGAAAACCCCGGCGAGCCCGATCATCCGCCGTATCGCTTGCTAACCGAGGAGTTTTTCGATGCAACGTTTACCGAGGTCGTCGAGCTAACCGAGGCAGGCTTTGCCGTCCGCGTCGCATCGCCCGATGTGCCGGCGGAGCCCCTGATCGCCAGCTGCTAGCCGGCCGGCTTGACGGCAAACAGCTCGTCCCAATCAACCAGCAGCTCCTGCCGGAGGGCGTCTTCGGCGGCGCGCTCCTGTTTGGTCTTTGGGACGTAGGTAAGCCCCGCCTTTTTATGGATGAGCTCGGCGAGGTTGTCAAAGCTCTTCTTATCCTTGATCTGGTCGTAGGTAATTTGGATAACGTCGTAGCCCATGCTTGCGAGGGCAGTGGTGCGTTTGGCGTCCGAGAGGCTCGAGGCTTCGCTGTCGTGGGCGGAGCGGCCTTGGCATTCCAGGATGACGCCCATGCTGTCGGTGCTGCTCTCGATGAGGATGTCGGCATAGCAGCAGGTTTTGTCATACAACGAGCGTGCGGCTTCGCTGAGCGGGATGCGGACGTTGTTTGCGATAGAGATGTCCAGGCCGCCTTCGTCGCGGGGGAGCGAGACGAGCATGGAGGTCTGAACCTCAAAGGGCGAAGCGGTTTGTCCCGTCATGCGTTCGGTGGCCCAGCGAAGCTGCTTGACGCCGCGCAGGCCTGCGGCCTGCTTGGCGAACGCGGCGATATCCGCCGCGCTGAGGAGCGGCGGGCGTTTCCATAGGTTGGTGTCGTTGCCCTTGGTGTCGATAACGCGTTCCCAACCGCAGTCGGGCGGGATGAGTTTAAGGGATATTGCCTCATCGAGCTGTTGTTGCGCGCGTTTGCAAGGCGTGAACACCGCGAAGGAACCGCACATTTCATAGCATGCCATGAGCAGCTGGTTACGTGAGACCTGTGTAGCGAGGTTGAGCAGCGTGAACTCGGGCGATGTGACATCAAACCCATGCTCGGTCTGTCTAAACGACCCCGGAGGCGGCTCTTGGGTCAGCAGGCGGCTATGAAATAGCTTTCCGTTAAAGCGACTGCCCCTGGTGTTTACGAATCTCTAAACCGGTTTGCCGAGCAGGTCTTCAAATACTGGCTGTTGGGAGTAATGCACCAGACGATGATCATGATCCGGCGGTAGGATTGCCGGATAGAGCCCTAGTATCTGAGGCGGGATGCGATGGTACTGGAAAGCCGTGGGTCCGCAAGCGAGAAATGACATAGCAATCCGATCGTTTGAGCGTTGATTAGGCTAGAAAAGCTATCGGTTTCGAAAGTGCGGGGAAAAAGAGAAACAGGCTAAGCACAAGCGGTATTTGAGCCAACTTTATCAGGGGTTTTGTCGAAATAAAAGGGCTTGTGCTTGGGGGTAAGTGATTTTTCCCCGCACTTCCGAAAACGTGGTTGGTTTGGACCTTGCTAAAACGATTTAGCAGCATCGCGTAAGGTGTGGTTTTGCCACCGGGCGAACACTTTTAGCGCTTGAGGCTTTGTTTTTTTGCCTCGAAGGGCGGATTTCGTACTTTTGGTAAAGAAATGAGTGCGTGTTTTGCCGTGCACCGGCATTGGCACAGAAAAAGGGCCCGGAAGGCAAAGCCCTCCGGGCCCTTTGCAATGCAAGTGTGCTTGCAAGTGCGATTTAGCGCACCTGAGCGACGTAAGCGACGTTGGTCGAGGAGACCTTGTCCTCGAGCTGGACGCTCATGCGGGGATCGCCGGCGGTGGCGACGGTCAGATCGCCGGTCTCGACGTAACCGAGCTCCTTAGCGGTCTCGATCGCCTTGACGATCGTGCCGTTGACGGTGCCCTGGGTAATCTCGGCCTGGTGCGGGATAACGCCCCAGTACATGATCATCTGCTGGACGGCCCACTCGTGGCGGGAGAACGCGCAGATCGGCATGTTGGGACGGAAGTGCGAGATCAGGCGAGCGGTACGACCGGTGGTCGTCGGCACGGTGATGCACTTGGCGCCAACGGTGGTGGCCATGTTCACAGCGGACATACCCACAACGTTGTTGACGACGCGGGTGCCGTGAGCGTCAGCCGGAACCTCGAGCGGAGCGTGAGCCGGGAGGTACTTCTCGGTCTCGAGAGCAATGCTGGCCTGCATCTTGACGGCCTCAACCGGGTACTTACCGGCAGCGGACTCGCCGGACAGCATGACGGCGTCGGTGCCGTCGTAAATGGCGTTAGCAACGTCGGCAACCTCGGCGCGCGTCGGGCGCGGGTTCTGCTGCATGGAGTCGAGCATCTGCGTAGCGGTGATAACGGGCTTATAGGCCGCGTTGCACTTGGCGATGATCTCCTTCTGGATGTGGGGAACGAGCTCGGGCTTGATCTCGATGCCCAGGTCGCCACGGGCAACCATGATGCCGTCGGAAGCCTCGAGGATCTCGTCGAAGTTCTCGACGCCCAGGGCGCACTCGATCTTCGGGAAGATCGTCACGTGCTCGCCGCCGTTCTCGCGGCAAAGCTCGCGGATGCCGCGGACGGACTCGCCGTCACGGATGAAGGAAGCGGCGATGTAGTCGATGTTCTCGGTCAGGCCAAAGAGGATGTCCTGACGATCGCGCTCGGTGATGGCGGGCAGCGAGATGTTGACGTTGGGCATGTTGACGCCCTTGCGCTCGCCAATCAGGCCGTCGTTCTTGACGACGCAGGTCATGTCCTGGCCGTCGACGGACTCGACCTCGAGGGCAACCAGGCCGTCATCGATCAGGATGAGGGAGCCCTTCTCGACCTCGGAGGGCAGAGCCAGGTAGTCGAGGGAGATATGCTCAGCGGTGCCGTGGAAATCCTCGGACGTGGGCTGAGCGGTGACGACGATCTTGTCGCCGGTCTTGACGGCAACCTTCTTGCCATCGACCAGAAGGCCGGTGCGGACCTCGGGGCCCTTGGTGTCGAGCAGGATGCCGACGGGCATACCGAGCTCCTTGGAAATACGACGGACGCGCTCGATGCGACCGTGGTGCTCGTCGTAGGAGCCGTGCGAGAAGTTAAAACGGGCGACGTTCATGCCCGCCTTGATCATCTCGCGGATGGTCTCGTCGCTATCGCAGGCGGGACCCATGGTGCATACAATCTTAGTGCGCTTGTACATTCAGACCTCCATCTGACATCGTCTTGCGCTGATAGATAAACCATAAGAAATAAAACTGAGATGATTATAACGAAATGACGACCGAATACCCCAAAAAATCGACCGTATGCCGAATTAGAAGTTCATTATTTGCGGAAAAACGGTATATGCAAAAACTTTACCAACCGTTCTAACCGCTGCTATCTGGGCGATATTTCAGTTTGATGACGCGCCGAAGATAAAACGTTTTATCAATGTTGAGCATCACACGGTCTGCACCGTTGCTTATAGACCATATTTCCAAATGGATTGTTTTGGCTAGACGCGTCGCTTTGGGGTACCATAGCTCCACTATCAACTGCCGCTCAGCACGGCAGCCTTGATGAGCCCTTGCCCTTCTCCTGGGAATTATGATCGGGCATCAATCTGCTGAGTGGCCCGAATCCCAGGAGGGGACTCTATATGCAAAAGGAATACCTGTCCGCCGCGGCGGAGGTGCTCAGCGACCAGGGCGTCGATGAGAACCTCGGCCTGAGCACTGGCGAGGCGTCGTCGCGTCTCGCCAAGACAGGCCCTAACAAGCTCGAGGAAGCCAAGAAGACGCCGCTGTGGAAGCGCTTCTTTGAGCAGATGGCAGACCCCATGGTCATCATGCTGATCGCGGCCGCGGTTATCAGTGCGCTCACGGGCATGGTCAAGGGCGAGCCCGACTTTGCCGATGTCGCCATCATCATGTTCGTCGTTATCGTCAACTCGGTGCTGGGCGTGGTCCAGGAAGCCAAGAGCGAGGAGGCCCTCGAGGCCCTGCAGGAGATGAGCGCGGCGCAGTCCAAGGTACTGCGCGACGGCAAGCTCGTGCTCCTGCCGAGCGCCGAGCTCGTGCCCGGTGACGTGATCATGCTCGAGGCGGGCGACTCCGTCCCGGCCGACTGCCGCGTGCTCGAGAGCGCCACGATGAAGATTGAAGAGGCCGCACTCACCGGCGAGTCCGTGCCCGTAGAGAAGCACGCCAACGTGATTGAGCTCGCCGCGGGCACCGATGACGTGCCGCTCGGCGACCGCAAGAACATGTGCTACATGGGCTCCACCGTGGTGTACGGCCGCGGCCGCGCCGTCGTGGTCGGCACCGGCATGGACACCGAGATGGGCAAGATTGCCGGCGCCCTGGCCGAGGCCAAGGAAGAGCTTACGCCGCTGCAGGTGAAGCTTGCCGAGCTCAGCCGCATCCTCACCATTATGGTGATCGTCATCTGCGTCGTGATCTTTGGCGTCGATATCCTCCGCCACGGCGTGGGCAACGTCCTTACCGACCCGACTGCCTTGCTCGACACCTTTATGGTCGCCGTCTCGCTTGCCGTCGCTGCCATCCCTGAGGGCCTGGTCGCCGTTGTGACCATCGTGCTGTCGCTCGGCGTGACCAAGATGGCTAAGCGCCAGGCGATTATCCGCAAGCTCTCTGCCGTCGAGACCCTCGGCTGCACGCAGACCATCTGCTCCGACAAGACCGGTACCCTTACTCAAAACAAGATGACCGTCGTCAAGCACGAGCTCGCCGCGCCTAAGGAGAAGTTCCTGGCCGGTATGGCGCTGTGCTCCGATGCCCAGTGGGATGAGGAGCTGGGCGAGGCCGTGGGCGAGCCGACTGAGTGTGCGCTCGTCAACGACGCCGGCAAGGCTGGTCTCACCGGCCTGACTGCCGAGCACCCGCGTGTGGGCGAGGCCCCGTTTGACTCGGGCCGCAAGATGATGTCCGTGGTCGTCGAGACCCTGGACGGCGAGTACGAGCAGTACACCAAGGGCGCGCCCGACGTGGTGATCGGCCTGTGCACCCATATCTACGAGGGCGAAAAGGTCGTCCCGCTGACCGAGGAGCGTCGCGCCGAGCTCGTGGCCGCCAACAAGGCCATGGCCGACGAGGCCCTGCGCGTGTTGGCGCTGGCAAGCCGCACCTACACCGAGGTCCCGAGCGACTGCAGCCCCGCTGCGCTCGAGCACGACCTGGTCTTCTGCGGCCTGTCCGGCATGATTGACCCTGTCCGCCCCGAGGTGGCCGACGCTATCCGCGAGGCGCACGACGCCGGCATTCGCACCGTCATGATCACGGGCGACCATATCGACACCGCCGTGGCCATTGCCAAGCAGCTGGGAATCGTCACCGATCGCAGCCATGCCATCACCGGTGCCGACCTCGATCGCATGAGCGACGAGGAGCTCGACGCGCACATCGAGGACTACGGCGTGTACGCCCGCGTCCAGCCCGAACACAAGACCCGCATCGTCGAAGCCTGGAAGTCGCGCGACCAGATCGTGGCCATGACGGGCGACGGCGTCAACGACGCCCCGTCCATCAAACGCGCCGACATCGGCGTGGGCATGGGCATCACCGGTACCGACGTCACCAAGAACGTCGCCGACATGGTGCTTGCCGACGACAACTTCGCCACCATCATCGGCGCCTGCGAAGAGGGTCGCCGCATTTACGACAACATCCGCAAGGTCATCCAGTTCCTGCTTTCGGCCAACCTTGCCGAGGTGTTCTCGGTGTTTATCGCCACGCTCATCGGCTTTACCATCTTCCAGCCGGTGCAGCTGCTGTGGGTGAACCTGGTCACCGACTGCTTCCCCGCGCTCGCGCTGGGCATGGAGGATGCCGAGGGCGACATCATGAAGCGTAAGCCGCGCAATGCCAAGGACGGCGTCTTTGCCGGTAATATGGGCCTGGACTGTGTGGTCCAGGGCTTGATCATCACCGTGCTGGTGCTGGCGAGCTTCTTTGTGGGCGTGTACTTTGACATGGGCTACATCCACATCGCCGATATGATCGCCGGCAATGCGGACGAGGAAGGCGTGATGATGGCGTTCATCACGCTCAACATGGTCGAGATCTTCCACTGCTTCAATATGCGCAGCCGTCGTGCGTCGCTGTTTAGCATGAAGAAGCAGAACAAGTGGCTGTGGGCCTCTGCCGCGCTGGCGCTGGTGCTGACGGTGATCGTTACCGTGCAGCCGACGCTTGCCGAGATGTTCTTTGGCCCCGTGACGCTTGAGCTCAAGGGCGTTATCGCCGCTCTGGCCCTTGCCTTCCTGATCATTCCGCTGATGGAGATCTACAAGGCGATCATGCGCGCGGTCGAGAAGGAGTAGGTCGAAAGGCCATCCTTCCCGCCGGCCCGACCGCCTGCGGGGTTTCTTCTTCGCTGGTCCTCGCGCTTCGCGCTGCGGGATCGCTCAGAAGAAACCCCTCCCGGCGTCGGGCCTTCGGATAGCCTCTCGAGACCATTGGCTGAGGGAAAGTGTGTGAGCCGGTCGAGCGTTTGCTCGACCGGCTCTTTTTTTGTGGGTAAAATACCTGCTCAGTTGTGATTTGTGGTGCTGGGAGGCGCTTGTGGGCAAGGCGAAGGCTAAGGCGAAGAAAAAGACGACGGGGGCGCGGGCTAAGCGCGATCGTCGTCGGAAGCTTGCGACCGAAGCCCCCGCATCTGCCGAGGAGCTGCTGGCAAGCGTGCCAGGACTCGACGCGCTGCAGGATGTTCCGGCGTTCGACGACCTGCCGATCGATGAGGCTCAGCAGGCGGCATTTGACGACTTTTGTGCTCAGGCTGAGGAGCCCGAGCAGATGCAACTTGGTGCCGTGGTGCGCCTGGATCGCGGGTTTCCGCTGGTGGCGACTGCCGACGACACCTTTCGTGCCGAGCATGCCGTGGGGTTTGCCAAGTCGCGTGGCGAGGACGAGGTTCTGCTGCCTGCCGTGGGCGACCGCGTGGCGGTACGCCGTGCGCCCGGGCACGACATGGGCGTGATTGAGTGCGTGCTGCCGCGCCGCACGAGCTTTGAGCGTTGGCGCGGTCGCGCTCGCGGCGAGCGTCAGGTGCTTTGCTCCAACGTGGATAGCGTGCTGATCGTGCAGGCGCTCGGCGCCGGCGAGGTGCTGCTCGACCGCGTGGCGCGCTCGCTGGTGTTGGCGCTCGACTGCGACGCCGAGCCGGTGGTGGTACTTACCAAGGCCGACCGCTGCGACGCCGACGAGCTCGAGCGCGATCTGGATCGCGTGCACCGCCTGGTGGGTCCGGACGTGCGCGTAATCGTGACATCTTCTGCCAAGGGCCGTGGCCTGGACGAGGTGCGCGCCTGCGTTCCCGCCGGGAGCTGCGCCATGATCCTGGGCGAGTCGGGAGCCGGCAAATCGACGCTGCTCAACGCGCTGTTGGGCCACGATACGTTGGCGACCGGCGGCGTGCGTGAGCGCGATGACCAGGGTCGCCACACCACGGTCGCGCGCGTGATGGTGGCGCTGCCGGGCGAAGCCGGCGTTATTGCCGACGCGCCGGGCCTGCGCAGCTTGCCACTCGTGGGGCATGAGCGGGGCTTGGCACGTGCGTTTCCCGAGATCGTCGAGGCGTCGCGTGCGTGCCGATTTGGCGACTGCACGCATACCCACGAACCGGGCTGTGCCGTTCGCGAGGCCGAGGATGCCGGGCAGATCGACAGCCTGCGTTTGGAGACGTTCCAAAACCTGGCGTCATCCATGCGTGTGAGTGCTCAGATGCTCGATCCCGACGTCCATCTGTAATTGAATGTATCTATGACAGCCGTCTCCCAATGGTACGGGAGGCGGTTTTTTTATTGCCGATGCACCCCTAAACGTGCATTTATCTGACGTGCTGACCAAAACCTTGCCGCGAGCTTGACGGGCCGGTCAGCTTTTGGTCGGCAATTGGTTTGACACTCAAAACCAAGATCGCGATCGCGTCGTTTTGCTGCTTGCCCGCTCGGACAATGATGGTACGGGCATCCGCCCGGTGCTACCTTGAGAGGAGCGACCGTGAACAAGAGCAAGCGCATTGCCATCAGTCTGATCGCGGGCGTGCTCGCCGCGCTGCTCTGCATGGTTTACGCGTCATCGATTCGCTCGCAGGCTGAACAAGCCCAGGCCGAGACGCTGGCCAAGTACGGCGGCGATCGCGTCGAGGTGTGCGTCGCGGCGCGCGATATCGATGCGGGTGAGACTCTCGACGAGACCAATGTCATAACTCAGGAATGGCTGGCGAGCCTGCTGCCGCGCGATGCGGTGACCGAGCTGCGCCAGGTGCGCGGCGACGTGACGACCTCGCGCATCCCTAAAAATGCCGTGATTTGCGATGTCTACACCAAGGCTGAAACCCACACGCTCGAGGTGCCCAAAGGCAAGGTCGCCGTTTCGGTGGCGGTCGATGCCGAGCATTCGGTTGGAGGCGCCACGGGCGTGGGCAGCTACGTGGACGTGTACGTGCAAAAGGACGGCGTGACCGATCGGCTGTGCGGCGCGCGCGTGATCGATACCAGCGAAGTGGCCGGTGCCACGCGCGAAGGCAAGATCGAATGGGTGACGCTGGCGGCCGACCCCGAAGACGTTAAGGAATTGCTGGGGGCCTCGGGCAAGGGGACGGTCAGTTTGACGATTCCCGCCACGGTGCGCGGCAAAAAGAGCGGAGGCGACGAGTGATGAAGGCGATCTGGCTTGCATGCTGCGCGTGCGGTGATTACGGATTGCTGCAGCGGGAAGTCGAGGGCCGCGATGCGGGCGCGCAGGTGCTTCGCGTGGGCGACCTGGATGGGCTGGTGTCCATGGCGCGGGCGTTTCCGTCGCGTCGCGGGGCAGCGATTATCGCGGCAGCCCTGTTCGATGCCGAAGACGTGCGAAAGACCGTTGCGCGTCTGACGGCCGAGGGCCGCGTGAGCCGCGTGGTCGTACTGATAGAGACGCTCGATCCTTCGAATATCGAGGGGCTGTTTCGCGCGGGGGCGACCGAGGTTATCGCTGCGCGCAGCATATGCGGCAACGGACGCGCGGGCGAGGGAACGGTTGATTACGACCGGTGTATGACGATTGAGCCCGATGCTTTTGTTGATAGGGAACCCGGGGCACCTCGCGCTACAAGAGGCCCGCGTGTTGATGATTGTGGAAAAGCGGAAGCCGAGCATGGTCGGTGTCCCCGGGACCCCCTTGCATACGATGAAGTCGGAGAGCCGGTGCCGTATGGCGAGGAGCTTCTGGCTGTAGATATGGGATACGTGCATGGCGTGAGCCTGGTCGATGAGCTCGACGAGGTTGAGGGACTTGCCGGGAACGACAATGTTCGTGTCGATGCGGCCGTGAAGTCCCCAGACTCGGTCCCGCAGGCCGAGCAGCCTGCCGTGCCGGCTTGGGCGCAGCATATGAGCGCTGCAGGGGAGACGGGGACGTTGCCGCCCGTGTCGGCGCCGCCTGCTCCCGCGCCGCCGTCAGATGCCGTCGTCCCGTCGCATCGAGCCCCGGTTGTCTGCGTCGTCTCGGGTTCGGGCGGTTGCGGCAAGTCGACGATCGTCGCCACCATGGCGCATGCGGCGTCGCTGCTGAGCTTGCGTGCTGCCGTGCTCGACTTGGACCTGATGTTTGGAAACCTCTACGACCTGTTGGGTGCCGATGCCCCGCATGACATGGCGACGCTTATCGAGCCATCGGCTGCGGGTGCACTCGCCGAATCGGACATCGTGGCCGCCTCGATGCGCGTGGCCCCGGGCGTCACGCTTTGGGGCCCGGTTGCCGCGCCCGAACAGGCCGAGCTCATGGCGCGTCCGGTGGAGCTGCTGCTCGATGTCTTGCGCCGCGAATCCGACGTGGTGCTTGTCGACACCTCGGTCTTTTGGGGCGACGCCGTGGCGGCCGCGGTGGCGGCAAGCGACCGCTGCCTGGTCGTGGGCGATCCGTCGGTGTCGTCTGCGACGTCCGCGGCACGCGTTATCGAGCTGGCGAGCCGTGTGGGCGTGCCGCGTACGCGCATGAGCGCCGTATTCAACCGGTTTGGCGCGCGCGGCGCCGACGAGGATGTCGCCATGCGCTTTGAGATTACCTGCGCGTTGAGCTCCAAGATCCGCATCGCCGACGGCGGGCAGGACTTGGCGGCGCTCATGGCATTCGGCCGTGCTGACGAGGCAGTGGGCCAGACCAGCGCTTTTGCCACCAGCGTGCGCGAAGCCACGCGCGAGATGCTCGTGGAGTTGGGCTGCGCCGTCGGTCCCTGGAACGACATGGTCACCGACCGCGCGACGCGCATCGAGCGTCCGCGCATCCGTCTTCCCTGGTCGCGTGAGGGTGATTCGCGATGAGTTTGCAAACAAGGATTAAGGTGGCCGGCGCGGTCGCGGCGGCAGCGCCTGTTGACGCGGGGCGCCACCGTGCCGTCAAGCGCCGCACCAAACGCGCCGTGATGGACCGCATGGGCTATGACGAGGTGGCGCGTATCAGCGCATATATCGATCCGGCGCGCGCCCGCTCGGAATTGCGTCCTGCGGTGGAGGCAGCACTCAACGTGGAGGAGCCGGGCGACCTGGCGACGCCCGAGCGCGAGACCATCATCGACGAGATCTTGGATGACGTTGTGGGCCTGGGCCCACTGCAGCCGCTCATCGAGGACGACACCGTCACCGAGATCATGGTCAACGGCTGCCGGTCGGCTTTCTTTGAACGAGGCGGTGTCTTATATCCCATCGAGCATGCGTTTGAGGATGACGAGCAGATCCGCGTGCTCATCGACCGCATCATCTCGCCGCTGGGCAGGCGCATCGACGAGCGCAGTCCCATCGTCAACGCACGCCTCAAGACGGGCTATCGCGTCAATGCGGTGATCCCGCCTGTGGCGATCGATGGACCGATCCTCACCATCCGCAAGTTCTCAGATCGCATCTGTTCATTGGACGAGCTTGTGGGCCTGGGGTCGCTACCGCTTTGGTATGCGCAGCTGCTGTCGTGTGCGGTGTCGCTGCGTCAAGATCTGGCGGTTGCAGGTGGCACGGGATCGGGCAAGACCACGCTGCTCAACGCGCTGTCGTGCGAGATATCCACCGGCGAGCGCATCGTGACGATCGAGGACTCCGCCGAGCTCAAGTTTGCACATCACCCGCATGTGGTTCGCCTGGAGGCACGCGAGGCTTCAATTGAGGGCGAGGGCGCGGTGACAATCCGCGACCTGGTGACCAACGCTCTGCGTATGCGTCCCGACCGTATTGTGGTGGGCGAGGTGCGCGGTGCGGAATGTTGCGACATGCTACAGGCCATGAACACCGGGCACGATGGGTCGCTCACCACGCTTCATGCGGGTACCGAGCAGGAGACCGTGGTGCGTTTGACGCTGCTTGCGCGCTATGGCATCGACCTGCCGAGCGAGCTTATCGAGGAGCAGATTGCCATGGCGCTCGACGGCATCGTGATGTCCGAGCGCCATGCGGACGGCAGACGTTTCGTGTCCTCCTATTCGGGGGTGCGACGCGGCGCGTCGGGCGGCGTGGAGCTTGAGCGCTACGTGACGTTCGATGCCGCCACGCGTGCCTGGACGCTCGATCGCGAGCCTCCGTTTATCGCAGAGGGCCTGCGCTCGGGAACGCTCACGCAAGAGGAGGTGGACGAGTGGAGATCGTTGTGCCCCTCGTCGTAGGGGGATTGACAGGGCTTTCTGCCGCGGTGGCGTGCGGGGCGGAGCCTCGTGCGCCGCGCGTGCCGCCGGCGGAGCTGGTCAGCCATACGCTTGAGTCGGTTGCCGAGAAGCTGCCGCGCGAGCTGGTAGATAGCGACCTGCTAAAAAAGATCGCCCGCTCCTGGGCGGCGCTGGTTCCAGCACATCGCCTTGGCCTTGTCATCGAGGACGCCGAGGCGCGCCTGGCATGCTTGCTGCTGTCGAGTGGCGTCTGCGGCATTGCCCTGACTGTCGTATCGCTGTCGCCTATCGGCTTTGTCCCGGGACTGCTCGCGCCGTTTGGCGTAGGCGCCGCTCGTGACACTTTCAACCGTCGCCGCGAGCAACACGATGTGGAAGAAGCCATGCCCGAGGCCTTTACGGCGCTCTCCATGTCGCTCGCCTCGGGCCATTCGCTGGCTCAGGGCATGAGGTTTGTGGGAGCTCACGCGCAAGAGCCGGTGCATACCGAGTTTTTGCGCGTGGCGGCGGCGATCGACTGCGGCGTCTCGGCGACTGATGCGCTGGATGACCTACTCGCTCGCATCGATGCCCCCGGCCTTTCGTTTGTCACTTTGGCGCTCAAGGTGTCGCAGCGAACCGGTGCCCCGCTTGCCGACCTGTTATCCGAGGCGTCGAGCATGGTGGGGGAGCGCATTGAGCTCAAGCGCCGCTTGGACGTCAAGACATCGCAGGCTCGTATGTCGGCACACATGGTCTCGGCGATGCCGGCGGGTATGTGCGCGGTGCTGGCGCTGCTTTCGGCCGACTTTCGCCGCGGCCTTGCAACGCCGGCGGGTGCCGGTGCCGTGGTGCTGGGCCTTGCCCTCAACGCCGTCGCCCTGGTGGTCATCCGACGCATTATGCGGGTGGAGCTATGAGCGCCCTGGTCGGGGTCGCGGCGTGCCTGTGCGCGTTCAGCGTGTTTATCGTGACGGGGCTCAATCGTGCGGACGCACACGAGATCGCCCAGGCCTGCAAACACGAGGCGCTGCTGGTTGTTGCGGCCGCCCAATCGGTGACCGATGCCCTGGCAGCACGGTTGAAAGGCATGCTCGGCACGGGTGGTACGGCGCAGGTGTCGCTCGGCGAGGTGTCCGAGATGATCGACGTGGTGCGTCTGGGACTTTCGGCTGGCCTTTCGTTCGATGCGGCACTTGAGGTTTTTTGCGCCAATCGCCGATCGACGTTGGCGCTCCGCCTTGAGCGAGCCTGCATGGCGTGGCAGGTGGGCGTGGGGACGCGCGAGGACGAGCTCCTGGCGGCCGCGCGCGACCTGGATGTGCGGGCGCTCGAGACCTTTGCCATCACAGCGGGGCAGGCGCTTGCCCTCGGTGCCCCGCTTGCCGAGACGCTTGCGGCTCAAAGTCGTGAGATTCGCGCGGCCCATCGCGCTGCAGTCGAGCGCGAGATCGAGCGCGCGCCGGTCAAGCTGCTGATTCCCACCGGCACGCTCATCTTGCCGGCGTTGCTTCTGTCCATATTGGGCCCGCTGCTGGGAGCAGGCGGGATGATGTAGGGAGGAATACATGAATACGATGACTGACGTTGCTGGCAAGGTCTGGAGCTGGGCGTTTTGCCAGCCAATTCACGCTCGCCAGCGTACCGAGGAACTGCTGCGGGAGGAGAGTGCGCAGGGCACCACCGAGTACGCCATCCTGGTCGGTGTGCTCGTGGTGATCGCCATCATTGCCATCGTCGCATTTAAGGGCAAGGTCCAAGATCTATGGAGCGCTATCAGCGAGGGCATCAACAGCCTGTAGGGGGCGCCCGTCCCGTCGGCGCGTTGCTGGTGCTCGCCTGTGCGGTCGTGGCGGTGGCAGTGGCGGTTTGGGGACTTAACGCGGCACGGCAACAACGTTTGGAGGTTGCCGCGGATGTGGGTTCGGGTTCGGCTGCGACGTCTCAAAAAGACGACGCGCGAGACGTGGACGATGCGAATGCCGCCGTCACGGCGCAAACGTTCTTGCAGACACTCGACAAGCGAGCGGGCGCTGCAACGGGTTCATCTGCAAACAATGCCGTTGCTGTTCGTCTCGCATGGTCCGAGTGCCGACCGATGACCGAAGCGGCGGCGGATATGCTGCGTGCCTATCGCGAGGTGCCCACGGCGCAACTTGCTCTGAGCGGCTATCTCGACATCAAGGGCAACGTGTGGGGCGCCATCGTGCGTGACGGACGCGGCTGGGTCGATATGGTGACGGTTGCCGCGGATGCTGGTGATACTTCGTGTCGCCTGCGCGTGGTCCGCCTGAGCCCGCAGGCATCGAACTCAAAGGAGGGGTCGTGAAATGCATGATGTCCTGCGCGAGGAATCTGCCCAGGCGACGTTCGAATACGCCATCGTCACGGTGGCGCTGCTTTGCATCGTGCTGGCGATCGCGGGGCTTTGGCGTGCCGGTGCCGACGGGCGCTTGGCGGCGCTGGTCGAGCGGGCGGCGTCTCACGGCGTCACTTCGACATCGGTTGTCGACGCTGCTGCGGGTGCTAAGGACATCGCGCTGTATTGATGTCGTGCGCGAGGACCGGGCGCAGTCTACGGTCGAGGCGGCATTCCTGCTGCCGACGTTTCTGACGCTCGTCCTGTTGGCGCTGCAGCCGGTGTGCCTGCTCTATACACGCGCGGTCATGGAGTCTGCCGCCGCCGAGACCGCGCGGCTCATGACCACGACGACGGTGGGGGATGACGAGGACCTTAAGGAGTTCGCCCGCCGCCGTCTTGCCGCGGTTCCCGACGTTTCGATTTTTCATGCCGGCGGGCCCCTGTCGTGGGATATCGAGCTTGGTCGGGCCGATGCGGGCGGCGTCTCGTCCGTTTCCGTTACCGGCGAGGTTAAACCGCTGCCTGTGATTGGCGCGTTTGCGCAGGCTATGGGTAGCGCAGGCCAAAACGGCTATGTCGAGCTTAAGGTCGACGTCTCGTATCGATCGCGTCCCGAGTGGCTGGAGGGAGATTATGATTCATGGATTGCTGCATGGGATTAAGCGCTGCCTGTTGAAGGTGACGAGGGGGCTTGCGTGCCGTTGCCGACCGCGTGCTCGCTGCAAGCGAGGCGGCTTTATGGGTCGAGCCGGGATCGACCTGTTTATCGAAGACGGTGCCTATACCACGCTCTCCTCTGCGGTGGTCATCTTGGTGGTGCTCACGCTGCTGTTTTCGTCGACGGCGGCGATATGGAGCATGTCGCGCGCGGGGGACACCCAGGTGGCTGCCGATAGCGGCGCGCTGGCAGGCGCCAATGTGGTGTCGTCCTACCATACGGCTGCGACGGTGGTGGATGCGAGCATTTTGAGTTTGGGCCTGGCGGGGTTTGCCACGATCGGCACCGGCTTGGTCGCCATCCTTATTCCGGGTGCCGAGCTTGCCGCGGGCGATATGGTCGACACAGGAATTGAGATCATTAAAACGCGCAATAAGTTTGCCAAGAGTGCATCTGAGGGCCTGCAGAAAATTGAGACGGCTCTACCGTATCTTGTTGCCGCGCGAGCTACGCAGGCCGTGTCGGCGCAGGATACCGAGGGTGTGACCTATACCGGTACAGCGCTTGCCGTGCCCAGGACGTCCGAGTCGGATTTCGTTGCGCTCGAGGGGTCAGAAATCTCGACCGATGCGATTAAAGACACATCGGAAGATTTGGAGCGCGCAGCCGAGGAGCTGCAGAAAGCTTCGAAAGAGACGGCGAAGGCCAAAGACCGTGCCTGGCTTGCTGACTGCGGTGGCTCGGATAAAGGTTCGGTCGGCAGCTGTTCGTGTATGTGGGAACGCGCGAAAAGTTTGGCAAAGCTTTCAGATATTGAGAATCTGCACTATGCCTCGAGCGTCACTTGGGAGCCGCAAGTGGCACTCGATCGCGCGAAGGCTTACTACCGCTCGCGTCTTGCAAGTGAGGCGCCTCAGGGTTCAAGTGTCGAGATGAAGGCGGAGTCCGCCGCGCGTAAGGCGTTTTACACCTATGCGAGCACAGAGGTCAATCGCGCATATATAACTGAAGATGGGGACAAAGTCACTTCCTATATCCCGCTGTTGCCGCGCAACACCGACGAGGTGCGAGCGACGGAACTCTATACCGATGCGGTGTGGCCAACCAGTGCCAACGATGGCAAGGCGTATCTGCATTACGGAACGAGTTGCCCCAACTATAAGAAGGGGGCGCCAGGCGGGCTAGCCTCGGTCGCTGCTTATGACGGGCAGGACAAATGCGACAGATGCCATTTTGGTGTTTCGTCGCTCGGCGCCGTTGCGGCTCCTTCGACTTCTATCGAAAACGGCTTTGAGTATCACTTCGACAAGTTCAAAGACGCCATGGAAGACTATGTCGACTGCCGCAACAAAGAGCTCGAGCTCGAGCGTCAGACCGAGGACGAGGCCGATCGCGCGGGCAACGCGTTTGACCAAGCTATCAAGGCACTTTCGGGCGAGCGCCCGCGTATCGCTCCGCCCGGTCGCAACGGCGTGGTCGCCTTTGCGGTTTCGGGTGCCATCTCTAGTCCCGATGAACTCAACTCCTCGTTTAACACGGCTGTCAGGCTTGGCGATCGCGGTGCAATTTCTGCTGCAGTGCTGGCGCCCGATGATGCGACGGCGCAGAACAACGTTCTCTCGCGGTTTTTCTCGACGCTGGAGGAACGCTCGAGCGGCGTTGCCGGCGTACTCGATGGCGTCATGGATGTTTGGGGACGGCTGCTTGTGGGATACGGGGATATCCAGGGCTCGGCCGACGAACTTATGGACGAGATGATCAAAGGCCTAGGAGGGGGCAGCGGCGCGTTGGGTTCCATCGCCTCGTGGCTCGGCGATACCGTTTCGGCATCCGTGGCAGCCTTGGGCTTAGAGCCGTGCGACCTGCGTCTGCGAAAGCCGGTGCTGACCGACACCGCCAACGTCATCAAGAGTCCGGGGTCTGACATTACAGGTCTCTCTAAAGTGCAAGACAAGCTGCGAAGTATCCCGCTGGGCGTGACCGACCCCAAGGCGCTTTGCGAAGCGCTGGAATATCAAGTCGAGCGCACCATCAGCGGCACGGTGTTTACGCTTGCGGAGATTCCGCTGCCCGGCGGCGGCTCCATCCCGCTTACCGTCGATGTTGCCACGCTGGTGGGTGCCCTGGGCGGTGGGTCGTAATGGGTATCCGCAAGCGCCTGCGCGAGGAGCGCGCCCAGGCGACGGTCGAGATGGCCGTGGTCACGCCCATCCTGCTGGTTCTGGCGCTTATCGTGTACAACGTCATGGTCTTTGCCGGTGCGGTCGCACGCTTCGACCGCGTGGTGCCCGATATCGTGCTGGCGCACGCCGTGGCTCCGAGCGGGGAGGGAGACGACAGCTCCATCGATGCCTCCGCGACCGTTCAGGCTCAGATCCAACATGCCATGGAAGGCTATGACTTGCAGATCGAGGTCTCGAGCGAGCAGGGTACGACGACATCGGATGGCGGCCTGCTTTCGTTTTCCGGCACGTTTAGGACCTATACTTGCACCATGCGCTACGAGCCGTGGCCGAGCTCGTTCAGCATCGCCGGCGTTTCGCTGGGGGCACCGGCACAGCTGTCGCACGAGCGTGCGGTGACGGTCGATCCGTGGCGTCCGGGGGTGGTCACATGACCGCGGTCTCATCCTATATTGCCTACGCGCGGGCGCTCGAAAGGCTGGGTTGGACGCCTGCCGAGTTTGTGGTGGCGGAGTCGTTTGCCGTGCGTCTGCGCGGCATGCTGGGGCGGTCGCCGATTGCCGCAAACGGGTTGCCGCTCGTCATGGCGTTCCCACGCTGCTCTTCGGTCCACACCTGCTTTATGGCCTATCCCATCGACATTGGCTTTATCGACCGTAACGGCAATATCCTCGCATGCTACGAAAACGTCCGCTCTTGGCGCATGTGTTCCTGCCCCGGTGCCTGGGCAGTACTGGAGCGTCCTTCAATTCTTGTATCGCCCACTGTCTTGCAACGAGTGCCGGCTTGAAGGCCCTGAGCGAAAAACTTCTTGAGGCGGGTTGATGTCTCTAACGTGCTGTTCTCTAGGGTCGGACTTATGGCTGGCGCCGTGCTCAAAAACTTTTTTCAAATTCTCGGTTGACCGGAGCTCGTCCTTGGTTATACTAATCAAGCCTTGAAACAAGGCACACCTCAAATGGCTGGGTAGCTCAGTTGGTAGAGCAGAGGACTGAAAATCCTCGTGTCAGGGGTTCGATTCCCTTCCCCGCCACCTTGAATTGACGAGGACCTCTGCAAAGGGGTCCTTTTCTTTTATGTAGCCCATGCACGGAATCGAACCCCGTGAGGGCGCGGAGCTGAGGAAACGCGATAGCGTTTGCCAGCGTAGCTCGCAAGGCGCGCAAGTGCCGCAGCGGTCCGTCCGCGCAGCGCGCGGACGCGATTCCCTTCCCCGCCACCTTGAATTGACTAGGACCTCTGCAAAGGGGTCCTTTTCTTTTATGTAGGGTTCTGCGGAAAATGCATTCCGTTATTGAACGAGAAAGCGGGATGCGCTTTCCGGCGCTTACTTCCGACGTGTGTGCACATCTCGGCGCACCAGCTCGTATCCGCCCGCCCCAGACATTCCTCCCGCTTTTGCGCCACTTTACAGACCGTTCGGTCGTCTGTCCGCGCGCGCGGGTATACTCAAAACGATACTTTTCCTATGCAATACGATGCAGGCTCGGCCTGCACGATCCGAAGGGGGCAGTGATGGAGAGGATACTCGGCGTTAATCTCTCTGGCTGGTTTATTCCCGAGCCTTGGGTGACCCCGTCGCTATACGCGGCGACCGGCGCATCCAATGCGGCCGAGCTGCAGGAGGCCATGGGCACCGCCGCCTATAACGAGCGCATGCGCCGTCATTACGAGACGTTTGTGAGTGAGGACGATTTTCGCCGCATGGCGCAGATCGGTCTCAATGCCGTACGTCTGCCGGTGCCCTGGTATGCCTTTGGTTCGCAAGAGTCCGATGCGTCCTACATCTCGGTTGTCGACTACATCGACCGTGCGATTGAGTGGGCTGCCAAGTACGACATCCGCGTGCTGCTCGATCTGGCGACGGTGCCCGGTGGCCAGGGCGATTCCAATGATTCGCCCACTACGCCGGAGGCTGTTGCCGAGTGGCATTCGTCCACCAATGGCCGTCATGTCGCACTCGACGTGCTCGAGCGCTTGGCCGATCGCTACGGCGAGGCCGAGAGCCTGCTGGGCATTGAGCTGCTGGACACGCCGCAGATGAGCGTCCGCAAGAGCCTCTTTACCATGACGGATGGCATTCCTGCCCACTACCTGCGCAACTTCTATCGCGATGCCTATGAGCTCGTCCGTTCGTATATGCCCGAGGATAAGATCGTCGTCTTCTCGTCGTCGGGTCATCCCAGCGAGTGGAAGCATTTTATGCGCGGCGCCAAGTATAAGAACGTCTACATGGACCTTCACCTGTACCATTACCGCGATGAGTATGCGCTCGACATCACGAGCCCCCGCGGGCTGACGACGGCGATTTCGCGTAACAAGCGCGAGCTTAAAGAAGCGATCTCGACTGGGTTCCCCGTGCTGGTGGGCGAATGGTCGGGCGCGGCGATCTTTGCCAACTCGTCGGTTACGCCCGAGGGACGCAATGCCTACGAGCGCGTGTTTATCGCCAACCAGCTGGCTTCGTTTGCGCCAGCTGCCGGTTGGTTCTTCCAAACGTGGAAGACCGAGAAGCGCATTGCAGCATGGGACGCCCGCGCGGCGCTCGGTACGCTCGAGCGCGGCATGATTGAATAGGTTGATATGACGCAAAACAGCGCCCATACGGGCAAACTCTATGTGGTCGGCACGCCCATCGGCAACTTGGGTGACCTGTCCCCGCGCGTTGGCGAGGCCTTTGCCGCCGCCGATGCCATTTGCTGCGAAGACACGCGTGTGACGTCACAGCTGCTAATGCACCTGGGCATTTCCAAACCGCTTGTCCGTTGCGACGAGAATGTGATCGCCAGCCGCGCCGCCGGCCTGGTCGACCGTCTGCTGGCGGGGGAGATTCTCGCTTTTGCCTCGGATGCCGGTATGCCGAGTGTGTCCGATCCCGGTCAGGCACTGGTCGAGGCGGCGCGCGAGGCCGATGTGCCCGTCGAAGTTATTCCCGGGCCTTCTGCTTGCGTCACGGCGCTCGTTTCGTCCGGTATTCCCTGCGAGCATTTTTTCTTCGAGGGCTTTTTGGGCCGAAAGCACGGCGACCGCGTGCGCCGTTTGCAGCGCCTTGCCGTAGTGCCCGGCGCGCTCATCTTCTACGAGTCTCCACATCGCATCGTGGCGACGCTCGAGGCCGTGGCGGAGGTCTTTCCCCAGCGTGAGGTTGCCGTCTGCCGCGAACTCACCAAGCTGCACGAGGAGGTCTTGCGCGGGCCCGCTGCCCAGCTCGCCGAGGAGCTGCGTGCCCGCGGCGAGGTAAAGGGCGAGATTGCGCTGGTCATCGCGCCGCCGAGCGAGGACGAGGGGGACGGCATCGTGCCGGTTGGCGCCGCGGCAGCGGATCCCGACGAGGCCCTGCGCGAGGATATCCGCGCCGCGCTCGAGGAGGGGGAGCCCGCCTCTGCGGTGGCCAAGCGCCTGTCTCAGAAGCATTCGCGCCGCAAGCGCGATGTCTATGCCATGGTGCTCGATATGCAATAGATGGAGGATATCCAGCCCTTGCGCTAGAATCATCCCCTGTATGCAACGTTTTTCTGGAGGACAAACCCCATGGATCAAAGCAAGCCTTCGTTCTTTATCACGACGCCCATCTACTACGTCAACGCCGATCCGCACCTGGGCACGGCTTATTCCACCATCATCGCCGACGTTCAGGCTCGCTATCGCCGCTCCGCCGGCTATAACGTCAAGTTCCTGACCGGCATGGACGAGCACGGCGAGAAGGTCGCCGAGGCCGCAGCCAAGCATGGCATGACGCCGCAGGAGTGGACCGACAGCCAGGCCCCGCACTTCAAGGAGCTTTGGAGCAAGCTCGAGATTTCCAACGACGACTTCATCCGTACCACCGAGCCGCGCCAGCATCATGCCGTGCAGTACCTGTGGGAGCGCATGAAGGAGTCCGGTTACCTGTATAAGGGCAGCTACGACGGCTGGTATTGCGTGCCTGACGAGACCTACTTCACCGATACGCAGGTCCAGAAGGGCGACGAGGAGTACGGCAGCGTCGGCCAGCACCTGTGCCCCGACTGCCACCGTCCGCTTGAGCGCGTGCAGGAGGAGTCCTACTTCTTTAAGCTTTCCGCTTTCCAGGACAAGCTG
The DNA here is from genome assembly GCA_959023295.1 of uncultured Collinsella sp. GTDB lineage: Bacteria > Actinomycetota > Coriobacteriia > Coriobacteriales > Coriobacteriaceae > Collinsella. The sequence goes on from CAUFBM010000005.1 coordinate 97,623, forward strand.
CTCAAGCTCTATGACGAGCACCCCGACTTTGTCGAGCCTGCGTTCCGCATGAACGAGGTGCGCAGCTTTGTCGAGGGCGGCCTTAACGACCTTTCCGTGAGCCGCACGAGCTTTGACTGGGGCATTCAGGTCCCGTTTGACGAGGGTCACGTGACCTACGTGTGGTTCGATGCGCTGCTCAACTATATGACGGCCGTCGGCTACGGTGTCGACACCGACGAGGCACGTGCCGAGCTGGCTTATCGCTGGCCCGCGCAGTTCCACATCGTGGGTAAGGACATCATCCGCTTCCACTGCGTCATTTGGCCCGCCATGCTCATGGCCATCGGCGAGGCCCTGCCCGAGCACGTCTTTGCCCACGGCTTCCTGACCGTGCGCAATGCCGAGACCGGCAAGGCCGAGAAGATGTCCAAGAGCCGCGGCAATGCCATCGCTCCGCAGGACGTTATCGACATGTTGGGCGTCGAGGGCTATCGCTACTACTTTATGACCGACGTCGTCCCCGGCACCGACGGTGCCATCAGCTTCGATCGCATGGAGCAGGTCTACAACGCCGACCTGGCCAACAGCTGGGGCAACCTGATCTCGCGTTCGCTCAACATGAGCGGCAAGTACTTTGACGGTTGCGCGCCCGCCAAGCCCGCGTCGTTCGATGCGTTCGACAACCCGCTGGCAAAGATCGCCGATGGCCTGGTCGAGCGCTACATGGCCAAGATGGACGTGCTCGATTACGGTGGAGCTAAGGACGAGGTCATGGAGCTCATCCACGCCGCCAACCGCTACATCGAGGACTCTGAGCCCTGGGCGCTTGCCAAGGACGAGGCCAAGGCTGACGAGCTGGCATTTGTGATCTACAACCTGCTCGAGGCCATCCGCATTGCCGCTCACCTGCTGATGCCGCTCATGCCCCAGACCTCTGCCGAGGCCCTGCGCCGCCTGTCCTGCGAGGACGAGGCCACGAGCGACGACCTCAAGGGCATTTGCGCTTGGGGCCTGCTTGCCGGTGGTCAGCCCGTCGAGAAGGGCGAGCCGCTGTTCCCGCGTCTGGGCTAAGACGCCGCGCGCCATATCGGCAATTTGCTGTTTAGATGTAAGGGCATGGCCGCAACGGTCCATGCCCTTTTGTTTCAAGACGCCGCCACCATGCTAAGGAGGCAACTATGACAACTTCGCCTTTGGCAAACCCCACGGCAACAAGGGAACTGCTGGAGGAGTTTGGCCTTGCGACCAAGCATCGCCTGGGGCAGAACTTCCTGATCGACAACCATGTAATTGAGCGCATTTGCGAGCTTTCCGAGCTTGCGGGCGATGAACGTGTGCTCGAGGTTGGCCCGGGCGTTGGTACGCTCACGCTTGCGCTGCTGCAGGAGGCGGCGTGCGTCACGTCGATCGAGGCCGATCCCGAGCTCGAGCCGGTGCTCGATGCCCACGCCGCCGACTACGCCAACTTCCGCTTTATCATGGGCGACGCGCTCAGGGTGACGCCGGAGCAGATTGAGCAGGCTGCGGGCGGTGAGCCGACGGTATTTGTCGCGAACCTGCCCTATAACGTGGCGGCGACAATCATCCTGCAGTTCTTCCAGACGATGCCCGCGCTCAAGCGCGCCGTCGTCATGGTTCAAAAGGAGGTTGCCGATCGCATTGCCGCAGTGCCGGGCAATAAGACCTATGGCGGCTATACGGCAAAGCTCGGCCTGTATGCGCAGGTTACGGGTCGCTTTGAGGTGCCGCCGCGTTGCTTTATGCCGGCGCCGCACGTGGACTCGGCCGTCGTGCGTATCGACCGTGTTGACGGCGTGGTGCCCGAAGGGCTCGATCGCGAGTTTGTGGCCCGCGTGATTGATGCTGCATTTGCCCAGCGCCGTAAGACCATCCGCAATTCCATGAGCGCCAACGGCTTTGCCAAGGACGTGCTCGATGTCGCCTTTGAGACTTGCGGTATCGCACCCACCACGCGCGCCGAGACGCTTGATGTTGCCGACTTTGTCCGTCTGGCCCGGGAGCTAATCCATGACGCCTAATGCCGCACGCGTGACGTTTACCAAGAAAAAGAAGACGGTTGCCTGCCCCGTGCCCTTGGCACCGCTTGCCGACACACATGCGCATCTGCTTTCGATCTGGGGCAAGGAGGTGCCCGAGACGCTCTTGCGCGCCAAGGCTGCGGGCGTCGACCTGCTGGTGACGATGCTCGATCCCATCGCCGACAAGCGCAGCGTGACGGACTATAGTGACTGGCTCGTGCGCGAAATTCTGCCGATGCGGGATATTCCGCAGATCAAGTATCTCGCTGGCGTTCACCCCTATGGCGCGCCGGATTATACCGACGACATTCACGCGCAGGTTGTTGCTGCGCTCGATGACCCTTTGTGCGCTGGTATCGGCGAGATCGGTCTGGACTACCACATGGATTACGACGACGACATCGCGCCGGCGCCCCATAGCGTGCAGATTGATTGCATGGCACGTCAGCTCGAAGTTGCCGTGCGCCGTAACGTGCCGGTAGAGCTGCACCTGCGGCACGAGGACTCGGATGGGGAGCGCACCTCGCACGTGGATGCGTACAACGTGCTGCGCGAGGTGGGCGTGCCTCAGGCCGGTTGCGTGCTGCACTGCTTTGGCGAAGATCGCGCCACAATGGAGCGCTTTGTGGGTTTGGGCTGCTATATCGCCTATGGCGGCGCGGCCACCTTTAAGCGCAACGACGACGTGCGCGAGGCATTTGCGGCGACCCCGCTCGATCGCATTTTATTCGAGACGGATTGCCCGTATATGGCGCCGGAGCCCATTCGTGGTCTTGAGTGCGAGCCGGCAATGATTTCTATCACGGCAAACACGCTGGTCAACGACCGTGTCGATCGTACCGGTGAGGATCCTGAAGCGATTGCGCAGGCCGCCTGGGAAAATGCTCGCAAACTTTTTCAAAAATAGTTCTTGCGTTCGCGATGGCGCTCCGTTATTCTAATTCCTGCACGCGGGCGTGGCGGAATTGGCAGACGCGTACGGTTCAGGTCCGTATGGGGGCAACCCCATGAAGGTTCAAGTCCTTTCGCCCGCACCATTAAATGAAAGAGCTCCCAGCAATGGGGGCTTTTTTGTTATGGGCCCATCGCAGGGACTTGAACCTGTGAAGGAGCGAGCGTAAAGAAAACGCGGAGCGTTTTTAGCGAGCTGGCGAGGACGCCGGCAGGCGGGCGAAGCCGGTGCGGATCCGCGAAGCGGATACGCGGACGTCCTTTCGCCCACACCATTGATTGAAAGAGCTCCCAGCAATGGGAGCTTTTTTGTTATGGGCCTCCTGTTGGTGTCACGTGGCTGCTTCGTGCGGGTATCCTAGTGCCAACGTGTGCCTATCAGAGGAGAGACCATGCTGTTGTCCGGTATCATTGCCGCCCTTACGAGCCTTCTGCTTCCCATCATCATTTTGCTGCTACTGCTTCCTAACGCCTGCTATGTCGTTGAACAACAGCATGCCGTGATCATCGAGCGTCTGGGCAAGTTTAACCGCATCGTCAACGCGGGCTTCCACATGAAGGTGCCCGTGATCGACCGCAAGGCCGCCACGGTGAGCCTGCGCACCATGAAAAACGGTTTTGGCATCGACGTTAAGACCCAGGACAACGTGACCATCGGCCTTGAGGTCTCTGCTCAGTACCACGTGAGCTATGACATGGGCGCCGGCCCGGCAGATTCGGGTATCTACAAGAGCTACTACATGCTGCAGGAGCCCGTCGACCAGATGCGCGATTTCATCACCGATGCCCTACGCTCTTCTATCCCTGTCTACACGCTCGATGAGGTCTTTGCCAAGAAGGATGACATCGCCAAGGACGTCAACGCCACTGTGTCCGAGCAGATGGCTGCCTACGGGTTCACTCTCGTATCGACGCTCATCACCAAGATCGCGCTGCCGACCGAGGTCGAGAACTCCATGAACGACATCAATGCCGCCCAGCGCAAGCGCGCTGCTGCGCAGGAGCTCGCCGAGGCCGACCGCATCAAGCGCGTCACCGAGGCGACCGCCGAGGCCGAGGCGATGGAAAAGGCGGGCGAAGGCATCGCTAACCAGCGCAAGGCCATCGCGCTGGGCATCAAGGATTCGCTCGAGATCATCCAGGAGACGGGTGTCGGCAACGACGAGGCCAACCAGCTGTTCATGTTTACGCAGTGGTCCGAGATGATGACGGAGTTCGCTCGTACGGGTAAAACCTCGACGGTCGTGCTGCCGAGCGATTTCTCGCAGTCGGCCTCGATGTTCGAGCAGATGCTGACTGCCGGCAAAGTTCAAAACGATTCGAAGGAGTAGACGCGCGTGAAATACACCGTTGTATGCGTCGGTAAGCTCAAAGAGCGTTTTTGGAAGGATGCCTGCGCTGAGTACACCAAGCGCCTAGGTGCCTATGCCAAGGTGGATATCCGCGAGGTGGCCGATATCGACCCGGCTAAGGCGGGCGGCGTGGATGCCGCGCGCGACAAGGAGGGGGCGGCGATTCTTGCAACCCTGCCGCCTCGAGCGCATGTGATCTTGCTGGCCATTGAGGGCAAAGAGCGCTCAAGCGAGGAGCTTTCGGCGCGGCTCGATGATCTTATGCTGCGTGGTAACAGCGACATCGCCTTTGTGATTGGCGGATCGGACGGCGTGAGCGATGATGTGCGCGCACGAGCCGACGAGATGCTCAGCTTTGGACGCATTACCTTGCCGCATAACTTGGCGCGCGTGGTGCTGCTGGAGCAAATCTACCGCGCCTGCAAGATCAGCCGTGGCGAGCCGTATCACAAATAGGTCGGCAATACGAAACAATGCCGTGGGACAATAGCCTTCGTTTTGAAGAACGTGTCTGAAAGGACTATGAGATATGAAGATTGGATTTGTCGGCTTTGGCAATATGGCGAGCGCTATGGCCGATGGCTGGATCGCCGCCGGTGTGGCTGCGAGCGATATGTGCGCCTGCGCGGGCCACTACGACGCCTTGGTTGAGCGCTGTGAGGCGCGTGGGATGGTTGCCTGTCGTGATGCGGCGGAGGTTGTCGCCGCATCCGATATCGTGGTTGCTGCGGTCAAGCCATACATGATCGAGAAGGTCTTCGCTCCGCTCAAAGACACCCTTGCTGACAAGGTTGTCCTTTCGGTCGCCTGGACTTGGGATAGTGCCAAGTGGGAACAGGTCCTGCCGGGTGTCGCGCACATCTCGACGGTGCCCAACACACCGGTTTCGGTGGGCGAAGGCGTCATCGCCTGCGAGAAGTCCTCTACACTCAACGACGAGCAGCGTGCCGTGGTGCTCGACCTGCTCGGTAAGCTTGGCACCGTCGTCGAGCTCGACACGAGCCTGCTGTTTGTGGGCGGCACCGTGGGCGGTTGCGCCCCGGCATTTGTTGCCATGGCGATTGAGGCCCTCGGCGACGCGGCCGTCAAGCACGGCATTCCGCGCGCCGATGCCTATCGCATTGTGAGCCAGATGGTGCTGGGCACGGCAAAGCTGCAGCTTGCGACTGGTCAGCATCCTGCGGCGATGAAGGATGCCGTATGCTCGCCCGGCGGTGCCACCATCAAGGGCGTCGTCGCGCTTGAGGACGCCGGCATGCGCAGCGCCCTGGTCAAGGCCATCGACGCCACCCTCCAGTAAAACCCGCCATTTAGGGACAGGTTTATTTTGGCAGGTTTTTCCTGCGGCTTTATCTCTATAGCAAAAAGCGCCCCGCAACTGGCTCAATTCCAGTTGCGGGGCGCTTGCGTTTGCCCAGACAAAACCGACCAAAATAAACCTGTCCCTTTCTGGCAGGTTAGTCCCAGAAGCCGTCTTGATCGTCCTCGGATTTGGGTCCGCGGTCGACATACATCTTATGGGTGCGCTTCTCCATTACAAAGGCAAGAATCGCAAACAGTAGGATGCCGCCGGCGAAAAGGATGGCAAAACCGGTGCGGGTGCCAAACAAAAAGGAAAAAACTGCGTCCATTGGGTGCCTTCTTGCGTAGTTGAGTTGGGTCGTAAACGCTCATAAGTATATACTTGCCCATACATGTACAAGGTTGCAACCTAAATGGAATGTATATCGCCGGAGGATCTAATGCTTGATATCAAGTTTGTTCGCGAGAACCCCGATGCCATCGATACCGCCATGGCAAATCGCCAGACGTCTTGGGATCGCGAGAAGTTCTTTGAACTCGACGACGAGCGCCGTGCCGTCATCACCGAGGTCGAGGAGCTCCAGGCCACGCGTAACGCCGAGTCCAAGAAGATTGGCGCCCTGATGAAGGAGGGCAAGAAGGACGAGGCCGAGGCCGCTAAGGAGGCCGTGCGCGCCGTCAACGAGAAGATCGACGGTCTGGCCGAGCGCCGTACCGCTCTTGAGCAGGAGCAGTACGACTTCATGTCTCACCTGCCCAACATTCCGTGCGAGGCTACCCCGTACGGTAAGGACGAGGACGAGAACATCGAGCGTCGCCGCTGGGGCACTCCGCGCGAGTTCGACTTCGACTTTAAGCCGCACTGGGATCTGGGCACCGACCTCGACATCCTCGACTTCGAGCGTGGCAACAAGCTCTCCGGCAGCCGCTTCACCGTTCTCGGTGGCGCCGGCGCCCGTCTTGAGCGCGCCCTCATCAACTTCTTCCTGGACACGCACACCAGCCGTGGCTTTAAGGAGTGGTGGCCGCCCATCGTCGTCAAGCGTCAGACCATGTTTGGCACGGGTCAGCTGCCCAAGTTCGAGGACGACGCCTATCACGTCTCGGGCGACAACTTTCTGATCCCTACCGCCGAGGTCGTGCTTACCAACCTGCACGCCGGCGAGGTTCTCGATGCTGATACCCTGCCGCGCCGCTACACCGCCTTCACCCCCTGCTTCCGCGAGGAGGCCGGCTCCGCTGGTCGCGACACCCGCGGCATCATCCGCCAGCACGAGTTCGACAAGGTCGAGATGGTCAAGTTTGCCAAGCCGGAGGAGTCCGACGAGGAGCTCGAGAGCATGACCGCCGAGGCCGAGTACCTGCTGCAGCAGCTGGGCCTGCCGTATCGCGTGATTAGCCTGTGCACCGGCGACCTGGGCTTCTCTGCCCGTCAGACCTACGACATCGAGGTCTGGCTGCCGAGCTATAACGCCTACAAGGAGATCAGCTCCTGCTCTAACTGCGGCGATTTCCAGGCCCGTCGCGCCAACATCAAATATCGCGACCCCGAGAACTTCAAGGGCTCGCGCTACCTGCACACCCTCAACGGTTCCGGCCTGCCGGCTGGCCGCACCATGGCCGCCATTCTGGAGAACTACCAGAACGCCGACGGCACCATCACGGTCCCCGAGGTTCTTCGTCCTTACATGGGCGGCCTCGAGAAGATCGAGCCGGTCGCGTAGGTTGCCTGCATAAGCGATTTGCAAGGGCGCTCCTTTCTGGGGCGCCCTTTTTGTGTGCGGAGCTATACCATATCGTGCGGACAGCTCAATAGAAAACACACGAACAAACGTTCTGTATACAGCCATCTACCTGCTATGCTTATGTTAAATAGAAGCGAGAGGAAGGGGATGCGATGGAGCTGTTTGATGAGCGGGTAGTTTTGTTTGAGAGCGATGAAGGTGGGGAGCACTTACTAGTTACGTGTGAGCCATCGGGTATGGGTGGTTTGGTGGTGCGGCAGACGAGCGAGGGCCCGTTGACCCAATGGTGTTTTGAGGAGTCGTCGCATGTAGTCGAGACTTTTGTGACGCACGAGGGGCTTGTGGCGCTTGAGCGGTTCTATGGAGTTGGGACTTCTAACCAGGTCGCGCGCATGCTGAGTATCTCGTTTGCCGATTATGACTGTGCCCAGCGGGTGCGCTCGCTTTTGAAGGAGCTCGGTGCTGGGTTCGATGTGGTTGAAAACCGATTGATCGCATGGGGGACGCTGACGCATACGGAGCTGCGTAAGGAACATATTCTCAAAAAAGTTTGAGATTGTGCTTGACTCCAACTAACTAAAGTGGTTTTATATATCTTGCGCTGCGGCGTTACCTCAGCTGGATAGAGGGTCTGACTACGAATCAGAACGTCATAGGTTCGAATCCTATACGCCGCACCAATCGAACTTGAAGCCTCCGGCAACGGGGGCTTTTCTTTTATGGCAACACCGCATGGATTCGAACCTCGGTCGAGGCGCGAGCGTGAAGCGGATGCGGAGCGTCCGTAGCGAGCGGGCGAGCGCGCCGGCAGGCGGGCGAAGCCGGCGCGGATCCGCGCAGCGGATGCGCGGAATCCTATACGCCGCACCAATCGAACTTGAAGCCTCCGGCAACGGGGACTTTTCTTTTTTGGAAACCATGCATGGATTCGAACCTCGGTCGGGGTGTGAACAGCCTAATCACCACTCCGTAAAATTTTTTCAAATTGTCGCTTGACCCATCGGGGGCTCGCGTGCATAATAATCCGTGCGTTGCGGCGTTACCTCAGCTGGATAGAGGGTCTGACTACGAATCAGAACGTCATAGGTTCGAATCCTATACGCCGCACCAATTGACTTTAAAGCTCCCGGCAACGGGGGCTTTTCTTATATGGGAGCATTGCGGAGATTCGAACCTCGGTCGAAGCCGGAGTGGATGCGCGGAATCCTATACGTCGCACCAATAGACTTTAAAGCTCCCAACAACGACTGCTCTTCTATATCGCGAGGCGTCGAAGATCGCACCAAGCCCTCCAAATGAGTAAAAACTAAATTCAATAACTTTTTTTGAAAAAATGCTTGACCATTATTCAGTCTATGTGCATAATAATCAACAAGTCGCGGCGTTACCTCAGCTGGATAGAGGGTCTGACTACGAATCAGAACGTCATAGGTTCGAATCCTATACGCCGCACCATTTGAGCTTGAAGCCTCCGGCGACGGGGGCTTTTCTTTTATGGAAACACCGCATGGATTCGAACCTCGGTCGAGGCGCGAGCGTGAAGCGGACTATTTCTTATCGACTCGTGTAAGATTCCGAGTAGGTGTCGCGGCCCATCCGCGACCACTCCTTCTTTCAACGACTGATCAGGGTGATATTTCGTGGCAGAGCGTCCGACATACAAGCTCAGGTTTCTCGACCCCAAAAAGCGTTTTCCATCGATGCCAGAGCAGCCTGCGGGGCGCTCATATGGTGTTGTCTGGAAAGTCTTTGGCGAGGACCCCAAAGAGTCGTGCTATGTCGTCGAATTCGTCGGCAAAACTCACATATCGCTCTTGGGCTACGTGAGCGTGTCGGGCAAGGTTTATAAGGTTGACCGCCCTGTTCGGGAAGTACCGTTGCCCGAGGACCCTGACATGGAGCTGGTCCTTCACGAGTCCGATTCCAGTATTGGCGAGATTATGGTGAGGGAAGCTAACGGTGCAATGCGCGCGTGTGCGCGAACTGCCGGCTCTCCCGAAGGCCCCATGCGCGAGCAGTCCGACCACGAGACATGGAATTCGACCCGCGCCCTTCCTTACGGCGAGTTCATGGCCTCGATGTTCTTGCGCTACGTGATATTTGCCAACTACGAAAGCGCTCTTGCGAACACGACGGGCGTCGACGGTCTCGATGTAGACATGCAAAACGTTGTCGACAAGATCAAACTCGTAAAGTTGCCCGAGCCGGTCGAGGTGTTTTTGGGCTTTGACACGGCACCGCTCCCCGATGCTATCGAGACGCTGCTTTACCGTGTTGACCATGCCGAGAATCCGAGCGGTATCGAGCGCTATGCCGCCGCTCTTATGAGCGAGATCGACTTGCCCCGCCTGCGCACCATTGCTGCCAAGTCCGAAATGAGCCTAGCGCGCATCGACCGCTCAAAGCTGTTCTATCTCAATTTTGATCGTAGCCTGCTGGACCAGGACGAGATTGACATGCTGCTTGCCATCGAGTGCCGTCTCAACCGCCTCTCCGGCATCCTTGAGCGCATCGGGGCTGGATTGGTCCCCGCGGCATCCTCGCCGAGCCTTGAGGGCTGCGCGCTCTTTGATGCGTGGCATATCGCCAAGACAACCAACGATGTTCCCCGACTGCTCGATACGACCTCGAGCGACAACCCGTGGGGCAAACCCGGAACGGTAGCTTGCCAGCCGGGCGGTGAGTGGGATGTGCGTACCCGCTTCGCGCGTATCGTCGAGGCGCTTAACGTGGTCACACGGCTCGACTATACCTATCGGGCAAACGTTGCCGAGGGGATTATGCTCGTTCGGTTTGGGCACTCTGTCGTGGGTGCCATGCCACAGCGTGAATACGACGCTCAGGAGGATGTCTGGCGCGAGTTGGACGAGAACGCGCGTGTGATTTGGGCCGCGGAGCACGACGCGCGCGTGGCGCTTACGCTGGCAGCGGCTTGCTTTGCCGCAGGTGCCTGCATTGCGCGCTGCTATGTTCAGATTGCGGCTCCCGACGGCGAGCAGGGCGAGCGCGTCATTGCAACATATTCCTTTGGGCGTGCGGCCTATCTGGCCAATTGCGTGCCTGTCGCCAAGGATCTTGAGAGCATGGATATGGACGATATGCCGTGCAAGCGCATGCTTGAGGCATATGAGTCGGATGCGCCGGATGCGATTGAGCCTGCGGAGGTTCACGTTCGCCCGCGTGACGACCACCGTTCGCTGCCGCCGGCGTTGCGCGACCTGCTGCTTGCCGATACGGCTGATGAGCTCGAGGTCATGGAGATGGACGATGACCCGTATGTGGCGCGCGTCGTTGAGTTGCGCGAGCAGGCAAAAGTTGACCGTGCAAGCGCGTTTGAGGGCTTCTCCCGTCTTGTTGAGGAGCTGGAGGCCAAGTGTGCCGTTGCCGAGCTTTTGGCAACGGGTCCGGTCCAGACGCAGTTTTGCGACAACCAGCTGGTACGCATGGTGCTGCCGGTAATGGAGGAAGACCGCTCCGTTCGTATTTTGCGTGCTCCCGATGCGCTGTACTTTGCCCAGCACGAGATCTGCAGTTATTACGCCGAGCAGGAGGATTTTGAACGGGCATTGCCCGAGGTGCGTCGTCTTTACGATCTGGCTCGCTCGTCCATGCAGTCGCACTTTGCGCTCATCAACGTGCTGGCGCGCCTGGAGCGCTTTGACGAGATTATCGAGGTGGCGCGCCACGGCCTGCGCATTGCCAGTGACCGTTCCGCAATCGGTTATCTGTTCTATCGTCTGGCGTTTGCCTATTGGAACTGCGACCAGCTCGAGCTCGCGTTGGCGTGCTACCGCCTCGTGCCGCGCGGCGAGGAGTCGGGTGGTAGCGCGCTGGAAGAAATGCAGGGCCTTATGAACGAGATGGGCGTCAATGAGCCGCCGACGTTCGAGGATGCGGTTGAGACCATCCGTAAGGCCGGGCTCGAGCTGCCTCCCGTGTCCGCCGTGACCAACCAGCTGGCGGATGCCGCCGTGCAGCTGGTCGATAACGGCTTCTTTTTCCTGGCGCGCGTCTGCATCTTCCAAATGTGGCGCACCATGGGCAACGATGAGCTCGGCTCCCTCAGCCGCTCGCTGGGGTAGGGGCGATATAGAGGGGCCGCACTGCGCTATTTGTATCGGCGCGGGCGGGAGGACCCGGCAGGATCGGTAAGGCATAAAGCCGCCGAGCCTGCTAAAACTGTTAAACTCTGCTAAAGTTGCTAAACTTTGTTAAAGTTGTTAAAACTAGCAGAGGAGGGCAGAATGACGAAAGCTGTTAACCCCTTTAAGCCAACGGCGGGCATGAATCCGCCTGAGCTTATCGGACGGGACACTGTTTTGGATGACTTTGCCGAGGCTCTTGAGAATGGTCCTGGTGCCCCCGATCGACTCATGCGCATCTCGGGCGTCCGAGGCACAGGTAAAACGGTGCTCCTTAATGCATTGGGTGACCTTGCACGCAAAAAAGGATTCGAGGTCGTTGACGTTGCCTCCAATGCTGGTTTTTGCAATAGAATCCTCGAGGCTCTGCAGCGAAACGTTCGTCTTGAATCAATCTCGATTTCCCCATCGATTTTAGGGGTCAGCCTTGGCTCCATGGAGATGTCGAAGTCGGCCTCTCATCTGGGCGAGGCGATGTACGATGCTGCGAAGCGCGGTGGTCTGCTCATTACGCTCGACGAGATCCAGGATGCCTCAACTGAGGAAATGCGCGAGCTAGGCAATGAGATGCAGCTCTTGATTCGCCAAGGAGCGAATGTCGCTTTCGCTTTCGCCGGGCTGCCGACATCGGTAGATGGCGTGGTGGTGGATGATACGTTGACGTTCCTTCAGCGAGCCAAACATGTTGAACTTACTCGGCTTTCCGATTTTGAAGTTGGCGGATCGTTTGAGGATACGATGAGACGAGCGGGCAAGGAGCTCGACAAAGGTGCCGCTGAGCTATTAACAAAAGCTTCGGCAGGCTATCCCTTTATGGTCCAGCTGGTCGGATATTACGCTTGGCAGGTTGCTGCGCGCAGTGGGGCGGAGAGCGTGAGCGAAGAGGCGGCTCGTAAGGGTATCCAGGCGGCTCTTGATAGCTTTAATGCTATGGTGATTGCCCCAGCGCTGCGCAGGGTGTCGGAACGGCAGTTTCAGTATCTCGCGGCGATGGCTCAATGCGAGGGCGTCGATATCGCCAACGGCGATATCGCCAAGAAGATGGGTTTGTCGGCGAACAAAGTTGGGTCATATCGCAAGCGTCTGATCGATGCGGGGTTGATTGAGCCCGCGGGCTATGGCTGTGTTTCGTTTGCAATTCCGTACATGCGCGATTATCTGTTGGAGACCGTTCGAGAGGACTAATAAAGAATGGGCTGTCCGCGCTGTCGCTGGGGCCGTCCTTGTATCTTTGTCTCAATCTGTAACATCTGGAGGGGATTACGGCCTGCAGATGTTACAGATTGAGATGATTGACTGAGACGTTTACTGGTAAAAGAGAGGTAAAAGAGGAAACGCCTCAAAATTCCCCTTGCCCAACTTCGGCTGTTTGGTTACTATAGAACGGCTGTTACGGAGAGCTGACCGAGAGGCCGAAGGTGCTCGCCTGCTAAGCGAGTATGCCCCAAAAGGGCATCTGGGGTTCGAATCCCCAGCTCTCCGCCAGTATGACTTTGAAGAAGGGTCCCATTTGGGGCCCTTTTTTATTATCAAGAATGGCGGCTGGGGATTAGAGTCCGAAAGGGCGTGAACATTAGGCAAACACGGGGCGCTTGAAAACGGGGAGACCCAGGCGTGCTCGTGCACCCCGGTGTGGGGTTCCGAGGGGATGGAGTAGAAATATGGTAAAGGTCGGGCTGCGTAAGCCGAATCTAAAGACATCACTCAAGGCAAGAACGACCGGCAGAGCGAAGCGCGCGGTAAGGCGGGCGATAATCCCCGGCTATGGTAAGAAGGGCATGGGGTGGATCAAAAATCCGAAGAAGGCTGCTTACAATGCCGTATGCAGCAGAACGACCGTCGGAGTTGGGGATGTCGCTCGCGCCGTTGCTAAATCAGGCGCTCGGAGCTCGGCGTCAAGGACGTCCTCAATTACTGTTTCATCGCATGAAATTACACCTTTGGCGAAGCCTGAACAGAAATCTCTCACTCGAGAGATTACGTCGGTTGACAGGGCAAACAAGGCGCTTTTGCTATGCTTCCTTCTTGGGTGGTCGGGCGCTCATAGGGCGTATGCACGGATGTGGGGTAGCTTCTTTCTATATCTCTTTACCTTTGGCCTTTTTGGATTTGGTTGGCTGTTTGATATTGTGACACTACTGATGAGACGCTCCGAGCTAAGGCGTCTCGGCGACAGTGATCCGACTCAACAGCAAGTGCCATGTTCCGTTGATTCTACATTCGATCGAAATGTCGCCGACTCCGGAAATTGGGAACAGCGTGGAGATGGGGAGGCTGCGGCTCGGCTAGAGCTTCAACGTAAAAACCGTGCCTATATGGAAGAAAACGGCATCGACGTGGAGATGTTTACCGAGGAAAAGGTCGCGGCGGACGCCTTGCGAACCATTGAGTCGGTATGCCCGTGCATGCTTAGGTTTGACCGAGGCATGAGCGAAGAGGAGCCAAGCATCAGCTTTTGCTCTCCAACAAAGACGGGGAAAATGCCCAAGAATGTCGTCGAGGCCCGCATTTACCATCAGGATGTGAAGCTATTGATGGATTCCCACGGCTTCGAATTGCCGGAGTATGGTGACAGCATCAATGTCATGATTAGTTATCTAGCTGATGGGCGCATAAATAAAGTCGATATCCATGGGTTCCATAATGGCCGCTCCGTTAGTGTCTCCATTCGCAGGCGGAGCGACGATCTTGTTATGACGAGTGCGGGCACCATCGGAGAAACGGGTGCCTGGCAATCGCTGTGTCCTGGGGCAGACCCCTCATCTGGGGATCTTTTCAGGGCCTTGACCAAGGAGGTCGAAAGGATCTACTGGCATGCCCGGTGGACCCGTTTTCAAGGTCCGAAAAGACACAGCGAAGGTAAACGGCTAGCAATGTCGCTTTGGTGATTCTGACGCATCCCGTTTAAGAGGTATTCAAAAAGAGGCGCCCCGTTGGACGCCTCTCCAATCTCAAATGTAATGTTCCCCCAGCCCTACACCTCGGGCGCCTTGGCGATGGTCTCGCTTTCTGCCGTAAGCGGGCGATTGTCGATGCGGCGGCCCAGGCGGTCGAGCTTCACAAGGAGCCACTCAATGGGATTCGGCCCCGAGCCTTCCTCGTCGGCAACCAAATCCATGACGGCGATCTTGGTGCCGTCTTGCTTGAGCATCACGCTACCCACCTTGTCGCCTACATGTACCGTGCCCGAAAGGTCATCATAGGTAACCTTCTCGGTCACCTCTCCGGCAAGCGCAAAGACGGTCGCCTGAGCTGCGGGATCGGCGAGCGTGGCATCGATCGTCTTGTCCGTCCAATCGGTCTGGCCAATGCGCGCGATGAGCGGATTGCCGTTGGCAGTCTTTTCCTGCGTGTTGGCGATCGCAACCGTCACCTTGTGGCCGTAGTACCAGTTGGCAAGGGCGGCCGTGTCGGCAAAGCGCTGATCGGTGGTGCTGGAGTTCAAGACGACGGTGTAGGTCTCGTCGCCATCGCGGTTGTAGGCTGCCGTAAAGCAATAGCCGGCATCGTCGGTGGTGCCGGTCTTACCGCCGATATTGCCGTCCTGCCCCAGCAGCTCATTGTGCGTATCCATGGAATGCGAATGGTCGGAACCGTCGGCGCCCGTAACCTCAATCCAGGAATCATCGCTCGCCACGATTTCGCGGAACGTATCGCTCTTCATTGCCTCCTGCATCATCAGGGCTACATCGTGCGCGGTAGAGTGCATGTCGCCGGCCCACTCATCAAAGTCCAGACCGTGCGGATTCTCAAAAAGCGTTCCCGTGCAGCCGAGCTTTTTAGCGCGCTCGTTCATGGCCTTTACAAAGGTGGCCACGGCGTCTTTGGTCTTGGGGTCGATCTTTTTGCCCACGTGCTCGGCAAGCGCGATGGCGGCATCGTTGCCCGAGGGGATCATCAGACCGCGCAGAGCTTGCTCCACGGTGAGCTCGTCGCCTTCGAGCAGGCCGGCGGTCGAGTTGCCTACGGTGGCGGCAGCATTGCTCACCGTGATCTTCTCGTCCATTTTGCAGTTCTCGACGGTCAGAATCGCAGTCATGACCTTGGTAATTGAGGCGATCTTGACCTGCTCGTCGGCACTTCGGGCGTAATAGACGGAACCGTCCTTGCTCATGACGATGGCGTTGGTCGCATCGATATCGGGCAGATTCTCGGTCGTGATGCCGCGGGCGTCGGCGGTCTTGCCGCAAACGATATCAGTCGTAAGCACCTGGGCGTTGGCGATAGACGGCACGCCGGCAGCAAGGGCGAGAGCGCAGGCAATGCCGGCGGTCAGTTGCGCGGAGCGCTTTACAAGAGAACTAAGGGTCTTCACAGATTTCGCTTTCGACGGGATGGTCTCTTTAGAGTTCAAAGTATATCGTTTACCGGCGTGGACAATCAGTGCGCGGGCGTGCGCGGCCCATGTCTGCGCCCGAACGGACGCATAGGTGCTTAAGGTCGACTTAAACGACCGCGCTTGTTGTGTGTGGCGCGCGCTGCCTCGGGCATAATGGAGCGCGAGAGGAGCACGCATGAATGAGCGCATTTTGGTAGTTGATGACGAGAAGGCCATCGCCGACCTGGTCGGTATCTACCTTACAAAAGAGGGCTTTGATGTTCAGATTGCCTATAGCGGAGCAGATGCTGCCAAGGCGATTTTGGAGCAGGAGTTCGATCTGGCGCTGCTGGACGTCATGCTGCCCGATATCGACGGCTTTGAGTTGCTGCGTACCATCCGCGCTGGCCATACCTATCCCGTTATTATGCTGACGGCGCGCGATGCCCAGCAGGATAAGATCGAGGGCCTCTCACTGGGTGCAGACGATTACGTGGTCAAGCCGTTCCGTCCGCTGGAGCTCATAGCGCGCGTTCATGCTCAACTCCGTCGTTACACCAGCTACGGCAGCCGCGCACAGGCGGTCGAATCGCCGACCATCCAGCTCGATGGCCTCGAGATCAACCGCGATGCTCGTTGTGTGACGGTGGACGGTGCACCGGTGCGCCTCACGCCCATCGAGTATTCCATCTTGCTGTATCTGGTCGAGCATCGTGGCAGCGTGGTGGCCGTGGGGGACCTGTTCCGCGCGGTGTGGAACGAGGATTTTATGCCCGGCTCCAACAATACGGTGATGGTGCACATCCGCCATCTGCGCGAAAAGATCGGCGATGATGCCCAAAAGCCGCGCTTTATCAAAAACGTCTGGGGCGTCGGCTACATAATCGAATAACGCCTTTGGTGGTGGGGAAGTGGATATGACAAAAGACGATAGACGGGTATTCGAGGTGCCCGATCGACTCTTTGAATACATAAGGGCGGTCGTCGACAACCGCGCGCTTGCGACGGTGCTGCTCTTTTTGCTGAGTCTGCTACTCATCGGCATTGACAATATTGTTGGCATCCTGGCAGTTCTGCTCATTGGCTTCTTGCTGATCGATCGATTCGAAATCGTTCGCCGCTGCGTGGTAATCGGCGGTGCCGCGTGGACGATTACGCTGGCGATCGGGGCCATGGCGCTTGGCGGTATTGGCGAGCCCGTGTTCTTTGACGCCGCTTTTGTGTTCAACATGCTTGGCTTTGTGCTGGCGCTTGCCGTGTGCGTCCTGTTCTTTTGCGGACGTGCCCTGTATTACCAGGGCTATGAACAGGGCGAGCAGCATGCCGACCGCGTGATCGCCGCCCGTATTCAGGACCGTCTGATCGATAGCCCCGACACGTGGGATACCATCGACGGCGACTTTCTCGAGGTCGAAGGTGCGCTCAACCGGGCGCGCGATTGCGAGCGTAAGGTTCAACAAGCCTTGCGCGACGAATCGCATCGTAAAGATGACCTGGTTACGTATCTGGCGCACGATCTGCGCACGCCGCTTGCCAGCGTGGTGGGCTATCTTTCGCTCCTGCAGGAGGCTCCTGATTTGCCGCTTGAGCAGCGTGCACGCTTTACGGGCGTGGCGCTCGACAAGGCCCACCGGCTCGACGCGCTCATCGAGGAGTTCTTCGACATCACGCGTTTCGATTTCCACGATATCGTGCTTACCCGCGCCTACGTCGATTTGGGGCTATTGCTGGCGCAGATGGCCGACGAGTTCTATCCCATTCTCAACGAACAGCACAAGGAAGCCCAGGTTGATATCTGCGAGGACCTGACGGTGCTCGTGGACGGCGACAAGATGGCGCGCGTATTCAACAACATCATGAAAAACGCCGTTGCCTATAGCTATGAAGGCTCGATGATCACGATCGAGGCCAGGCGTTTGGGCGACGGTGGCGTACGCGTACGATTTGTGAACCAGGGCGATCCGATCCCTGAGCCAAAGCTCAAGGTGATCTTTGAGAAGTTTTATCGCCTGGATGCAGCGCGTGCGACCAATCGCGGCGGTGCTGGGCTGGGCCTCGCCATCGCCAAGGAGATTGTATGCGCGCATGGCGGTACCATCGCGTGCGAATCGACGCCCGAGCATACCGTCTTTACCATCGAGCTGCCTGCCGCGTAGCGTAGGCGCCCTTACAAACACCTGACAATGCGCTCACGTGCATATGAGCCGCGATTTCTACTATCGATACTGCTGAATTGATATCGATGTGGAGGTATGCGGTATGACGGCTGCTGCGGCTATGGAGCCCACGGAGCTCGAGGAGCTAATGGAGGCGCAAGCCGAGGCTGCGCACGAGCGCGAAGTCGGGGACGCGACTCGTCCCACGGCGCAGGATCTTGCCGCCTCGTCGACGCGCATCGACGTCGAGGGCCTCGATCTGTTCTATGGCGACCACCACGCGCTCAAGGACGTATCCATCAAGATTCGCGACAAGCAGATCACCTCGTTTATCGGTCCTTCGGGCTGCGGCAAGTCGACGCTGCTGCGTTGCTTTAACCGCATGAACGACGACATCAAGGACTGCCGCATCGAGGGTAAGATCGCGCTCGACGGCCAGGATATCCTGGGCGACTACGACATCTGCCGCCTGCGCCAGCGCGTGGGCATGGTGTTCCAGCGCCCCAACCCGTTTCCCATGAGCATCTACGACAACGTCGCGTATGGTCCACGCGGCATGGGCGTGCGCGACCGCGCCGTTCTGGATGAGTTGGTCGAGGACTCTCTTCGTCGCGCTGCGCTATGGGATGAGGTCAAGGACAAACTCAAGGAGTCGGGGCTGGGCCTTTCGGGCGGGCAGCAGCAGCGTCTGTGCATCGCCCGCGCGCTTGCCGTGCAGCCCGATATTCTGCTGATGGACGAGCCCACGAGCGCTCTCGATCCCGTGTCGACGCTGGTGGTTGAGCAGCTGGCCTGCGAGCTCAAAGAGACCTGTACGCTCGTGGTCGTTACGCACAATATGCAGCAGGCGGCGCGCATCTCCGACTCGGTCGCGTTTTTCTTGCTGGGTGAGTTGGTGGAGCACGCACCCACCGCTCAGCTCTTCAAAAATCCCACCGACCCGCGCACGGCGGATTATTTGACGGGACGTTTTGGCTGATACCATCTAGTAAAGGTACCTTTAGGGTTAAGATGCGGTCATATCGGCCGCAAAGGGGTTCAACATGATCTATTACGTCGAGGACGATGACAACATCAGGGATTTGACGGTCTACGCGCTGCGCAAGCAGGGAATCGAGGCCGAGGGCTTTTCGTGCGATGGCGAGTTTAAAGCTGCCGTGGCGCGACGGGTGCCCGATGCTGTGCTGCTCGATATCATGCTGCCCGACACCGATGGCTTGGCGATTATGCGCCGCCTGCGTGCCGATCGCCTGACGGCGACGGTGCCCATCATGATGCTTACCGCCAAGGACACCGAACTCGACAAGGTGATGGCGCTCGATGGCGGTGCCGACGATTACCTGACTAAGCCGTTTTCGCTCATGGAGCTTGCGAGCCGTTGCCGCGCACTGCTGCGTCGCGGCGGCATGGTCAAGCAGGCGAGCGATGTGCTCAGTGTGGGCGACATCGTGCTCTCGCCCAGCCATCGCGAGGTGACCGTTGCCGGCGAGCTGCTTAAGCTCACCCTGCGCGAGTTCGACCTGCTTGAGTATCTCATGCGCAAGCCCGGCGTGGTCTTTACCCGCGAGTCGTTGCTGCAGAGCGTGTGGGGCTGGGACTTCGACGGCGGTTCGCGCACCGTTGACGTGCACGTGCAGACGCTTCGCCAAAAACTGGGCGAGCATGCCAGCGCCATCGAGACCGTGCGTGGCGTGGGTTATCGCCTGGCCGAGCCTTCTGCCGGTGATGGTGCCGAAGGCGATGACACCGCGGCCACCGCATCGGAGGAGTAACCCGTGGTCTTCGCCCCCCAGGGAAAACATACGCTGTCGCACCGCGTTTTTGTGACGATCTTTGTCTGCGCCATGGCGGTTATCGTGGCGTTTACGGTGCTGGGTGCGTTCTTTGTGCAAAACACTTTGGCGGATGCCACGAGTGCCAATCTGGCGCAGGAAACCGAGCTCATTGCTGCCGCCCTCGACGAGCAGCAGGAGCCCATTCCGTTCTTGCGAAGCCTCGATCGCGAGGATCTTCGTATCACGCTGATCAATAAGGACGGATCTGTTGCCTACGACAACGAGGCGTCGCCTTCCACACTGCCCAACCATGGCGATCGCCCCGAGGTCATCGAGGCCTTTGAGAGTGGTTCGGGTTCCGCGGAGCGCGCAAGCTCTACACTCGACGAGATTATGCTGTATCGCGCCGTCACCCTTGATAACGGCCAGGTTGTTCGCTTGGCGCAGGCCCAGCCTGGTGTTGCGGCGATTTTGCTGTCGATGCTGGCGCCGATGCTGCTTATCGCAGCAGCGGGTGCAGTGCTCTCGTTTTTTATGGCGCGCCGTGAGTCCCGTGCCATCATCGCGCCGTTGCAAGAGGTGGATTTGGATCACCCGCGTCGTAGCTATGAGCACGCCTATGCCGAGATGGTCCCCATGCTTGAGCGTATCGAGTCGCAGCGCCAGGAACTCAAGCGCCAAATGGCGGTGCTAGCGGACAACGACCGTATGCGCCGCGAGTTCACGGCGAATATCACCCATGAACTCAAGACGCCGCTTACGGCGATTTCGGGCTATGCCGAGCTCATCGCAAACGGCATGGTCGAGGGCGAGGACGACCTACGCAACTTTGGCGGTCGAATCTATCGCGAGGCGGGCCGTCTAGCAGCGCTGGTAAACGACATCTTGACGTTGTCTAACCTGGACGAGGCCGAGCGCGCGACCGAGGGCGAGGCAGTGCCTATTGGTTCCACGGAACCCATTGAGCTCTCGCGCGCTATTACGACGGTGGAGCAGCGCCTTGAGCAGGTCGCCCGACAGTCGGACGTGACCATCGTGCGCAAGACGAAGCCCGTTGTGGTCGAAGGTGTGCCACGCCTGATCGACGAGCTGATTTATAACCTGGCCAGTAACGCTATTCGCTATAACCAGCCCGGTGGCACGGTTACGCTTCGATGTGGGACCAATGATGAGGGCCATCCGTACCTGACGGTTGCCGATACAGGTATCGGCATCGCGCCCGAGGAGCAGGGCAAGGTGTTCGAGCGCTTCTATCGCGTGGACAAGAGCCGCTCCAAGGCACGTGGCGGAACAGGCTTGGGTCTGGCCATCGTTAAGCATGCCGCCGTGTATCACCATGCTTCGCTCGACCTATCGAGCGAGCTGGGTGTGGGGACTACCATCACGGTGACGTTTCCCGTACAGCAGGACGAATCATTTGCGTAGCAATGCAGCAAACGTGTTGTTTTGACGCCGCACCGGGGTTGCCGATGCGGCGTTATTATTGCGCAACATTGCCGTATGTGCTGTATCTTATGTATAGAGTTCGGACTTGGCAGAAAGATGCGATATGATACGAGCAGTTTTGTCGATATGAACTAGGGAAATGAAAGGCAAGCTGCATGACCCTTCTCGAACTGTTCCAGCTGCTTAAAAAGCACCTCAAGCTGGTCATCACCCTTCCGGTGGTCTGCGCGATCGCCATGGGCATCGTGTCCTTCGTTGCGATGGACAACACCTACACCGCGACGACGAGCATGTACATTCTCGCCAAGACCGACGATAGCGGTCAGATGAGCTACAACGATCTCTCGGCGAGCCAGATGCTTTCCAACGATATCGCCACGCTGCTGGATAGCGATAGCGTTAAGAGCGGTGCAGCCAATGAACTGGGCCTCACCGATCTGGATGACTACAAGGTGTCTGTTTCCTCCGAGACCACCACGCGTGTCATTACGCTTTCGGTTACCGGCACCGATGCCAAGGAGACGGCTAAGGTCGCAAAGGCCATGGCCAGCTCGGTGAGTACGGTCGCTCAGAACGTCGGCGCTGCCCAGAGCATCAACGTTATCGACGAGGCTAAGACCCCCGAAGCCCCCAGCGGCCCCAAGCGCACGCTGTATATTGCCGTCGCGTTCCTCGCCGGTATCTTTATCGCAGTTGCCTATGTCGTTTTGGCAGACATGCTCAATACCCGCATCCGCGGTGCCGAAGAGGCAGAAGAGCTCCTGGGCATTCCCGTTGTTGGCCGAATTCCGGCTATGAAAGGTGGTAAATAGGCATGGCTAAGGCAAAGAACACCGATAAGCTCGTTGTACAGAATGCCGCCAAGACCCTTCTGGCCAACATCCGCTTTGCGAGCGTGGACGACCCCATTCGCACCATTACCGTCACGTCCTCGATTCCCAACGAGGGCAAGTCTACGGTTTCCATTAACCTTGCTCAGGCAATCGCCACGAGCGGCAAGTCCGTGCTCCTGGTCGAGGCCGATATGCGCCGCAGGTCCCTTTCCGATATGCTCGGCGTTCGTTCGCGCGGCGGACTCTATGCGGTCCTTTCCGAGCAGATCTCCATTGACCAGGCAATTGTCGAGACGGGTCAGAAGAACTTCTACTTCCTCGATGCCGAGCCGCACATTCCCAATCCTGCCGACATCATCGTCTCCCATCGCTTTTCCAAGTTGGTCAAGGCACTGTCTGCTAAGTTCCAGTACGTCATCTTCGATGCTCCTCCGGTCGGCACCTTCATCGATGCTGCCGAGATTGCCAGCCTGACCGACGGCACGCTGTTCGTGGTGCGCGAGGACTTTACCAAGCGCGAAGAGGCGCTCAACGCTATCGCCCAGCTTAAGAAGTCCGAGAAGGTCAAGCTCATCGGTACCGTCATGAATTACTGTGAGACCGAGACCAGCGAGTACTACTATTCTTACTACACCAAGGACGGTAAGAAGGTTAAGAAGGGCTCCGACGGTCAGGGCGCTTCCAAAAAGGGCATCTTCACCAACCGGGCAAACGTTTAGTTGATTAGGGCCGACCTATGCGTGACATTCATTGCCATATCTTGCCGGGTGTAGACGACGGCGCCGCCGATCTCGATGAGAGCTTGGCGATGCTCGAGGCTGCCAAGCGGGCCGGTGTAACCAGAATCGTTTGCACTCCTCACTGCCGTGATCCCTATTTTGATTACGACAAGATGTGGGATGCCTTTGAGCTGCTGCGCGATAACGCTGACGGTTTTCCGCTCCAGATGGGCTTCGAGGTCAACCATCGAAAGCTCGTTGAACTTGGTATCGATGCCGCGGAGCACTTGCATTTCGATGGGACCAACGAGTTCCTGCTCGAGCTTTCGACGCATGCCGATGCGTATGCGTTTAGAGAATACGAGAACACGATTTACGATTTGCAGTGCCGTGGCTACCAGGTGATCATCGCTCATCCTGAGCGCTATCGTGCGGTTCAAAAGGATGTAAGCGTGGCGGAGCGCCTGGTCGATATGGGCTGCAAGCTGCAGGCTTCGGCGGACTTTATTGCCGGCGGTCGCTTTGGTCGCGAGAAAAAGCCGGCACAGCGCCTGTTCGATCAGAACCTGTACAGCTTCATCGCGAGCGATGCCCATAATGTGGGTCATTACGACTGCCTGGCGAAGGCTCGCGCGAAGTTTAGCGTGCGCGGAGCTCATTTTCGCTAAAATCTGTCCCTAACGTTCGCGTTGAATGAAAGGGCAGCCATGGATATCCAACTTAAGACGGGATGCTTTGATGACGCGGCGTTGGTGCGCCGCGTCGTTTTTATGGACGAGCAGGGCTACGAGAATGAGTTCGACGCTATCGACGAGGATCCGAACTGCATCCATGTGACGCTCTATGTAGACGGTGAGCTTGCCGGTTGCTCGCGCGTGTTTCCCGAAGAGCTTGAGCGCGCGGCTGACGCAGAGGCTCCGGTGTCGCCGGCGTGCGATTTGGACGAAGACGTCGCGGCGGGGGAGACCTATATTATGGGGCGCGTGGCTGTACTGCCGAGCATGCGCCGTCGCGGTCTGGCGAGCAAGATTGTCGAGGCCAGCGATACGTGTGCGCGTGATGCCGGCGCCAAGCTCATTAAGCTGCACGCGCAGGAATACGTGCTGCCACTCTATGCCAAGGCAGGTTACACGCAAATTGCCCCGGTAGACTACGAAGACGAGGGACAGCCCCATGTCTGGATGGCCAAGCGCGTTGATGGCAGATAGGGACGTTCCTTTTCTGCCGGCAGTTGGGGCACTCCTTGGCAATTGGCGCATCAGAGCGCTCTGACATACAGTTTTTCGATTCCGTATGTATATATGCGCGCTAATGGGTTATAAAATCTAAGTCTGAACATAGCAGGTCTGCGATGCGGCTCGGGCAACCGGGCCGTTTTTGCGGACGGGGGTAGCGCGAAAGGACTGCACATGCGTCAATTTAAGACCGAGAGCAAAAAACTGCTCGACCTTATGATCAACTCCATCTACACCAATAAGGAAATCTTCCTGCGCGAGCTTATCTCTAACGCGAGCGACGCCGTCGACAAGCTCAACTTTAAGAGCCTGCAGGACCCGAGTGTCAAGCTCGATCAGGGCGACCTGGCTATTCGCGTCTCCTTTGATAAAGACGCCCGCACCATTACCATCTCGGATAACGGCATTGGCATGACCGCCGAGGAGCTCGAGCGCAACCTGGGCACCATCGCCCATTCCGGCTCCGAGGAGTTTAAGACCGAGAACGCCGAGCAGCAGGGCTCCGATGTGAACATTATCGGTCAGTTTGGCGTGGGCTTCTACTCGGCCTTTATGGTCGCCAGCCATGTGAAGGTCGTGAGCCGCGCCTATGGCGAGGATACCGCCCACGTTTGGGAGTCCGACGGTCTTGAGGGTTACACCATCGAGGATGGCGAGCGTGCCGAGCACGGTACCGATGTCATTCTGACGCTGCGTGAGAACGAGAAGCTCGACGCCGACGGCGAGGCCGAGACCTACGATCGCTTCCTGACCGAGTGGGGCCTCAAGAGCCTGATTCAGCAGTACAGCAACTATGTGCGCTACCCGATTCAGATGATGGTGAGCAAGAGCCGCCAGAAACCCAAGCCCGAGGACGCCGGCGACGATTACAAGCCCGAGTACGAGGACTACCAGGAGCTCGAGACCATCAACTCCATGACGCCAATCTGGAAGAAGCGCAGCTCCGACGTTGAACAGAAGGATTACAACGAGTTCTACAAGTCCACGTTCCACGACTTTGACGATCCGGCGCGCACCATCAGCTTCCATGCTGAGGGCACGCTCGAGTATGACGCCCTGCTGTTTGTGCCGGGCCGCGCGCCGTTCGATCTGTACAGTAAGGACTACGAGAAGGGCCTGGCGCTCTACAGCTCCAACGTGCTGATCATGGAGAAGTGCGACGACCTGCTGCCCGACTACTACAACTTTGTGCGCGGCGTCGTGGATTCCGCCGACGTGACGCTCAATATTTCGCGTGAGACGCTGCAGCAGAACCGTCAGCTCAAGGCCATCGCCAAGCGTGTGGAAAAGAAGATCACTGCCGACCTTGAGGATATGCGTGACAACGACCGCGAGGCCTACGAGAAGTTCTTTGAGAACTTTGGCCGCGGTCTTAAGTACGGCATCTACTCGAGCTATGGCATGAAGGCCGATGAGCTCGCCGACCTGCTGCTGTTCTGGTCTGCCAAGGAGCAGAAGATGATTACCCTGGCCGAGTATGCCAAGGGCATGCCCGAGGATCAGAAGGCCATTTACTACGCGGCCGGCGACTCGCGTGAGCGCTTGGCCAAGATGCCCGTGGTAAAGGGCGTGCTCGACCGCGGCTATGACGTGCTGCTGCTGACGCAGGATGTGGATGAGTTCACGTTCCAGGCCATGCGTGAGTACGTTGCCGCCGATATGCCCAAGATCTACGAGGACGATGCTGCCCGCGAGGCTGCCGAGAAGGCCGTTGCCGACGGTGCTGAGCCCGAGGTCGAGGATCGTCACTTGGAGCTCAAGAACGTCGCGACCGGTGATCTTGACCTGGCGACCGAGGACGAGAAGAAGGAGGCCGAGGACGCCACCAAGGAGAACGAGGACCTCTTTAGCGCCATGAAGGAGGCGCTCGACGACAAGGTCGAGAAGGTCGCCGTCTCTGCGCGCCTGACCGATGCTCCCGCGTGCATCACCACCGAGGGCCCGCTTTCGCTCGAGATGGAGAAGGTGCTCCAGAAGGGTCCCGAGGGCGCGCCCGACGGTATGCCCAAGAGCCAGCGCGTGCTCGAGCTCAACGCCAAGCACCCGGTCTTTGCCAAGCTCGTCGCTGCCCAGAAGGCGGGCGACACCGACAAGATCAAGCAGTACTCCGGCCTGCTCTACGACCAGGCCCTGCTGGTCGAGGGCATTCTGCCCGAGGACCCCGTGGCCTTCGCGGCAGCTGTCTGCAACTTGATGTAGTTCGGTGGTTACGCCTTTGGTTCCGCCGTTCTAACGAACGGCGGACCGATCGACGCTGCAAACCCGCCAGAGCGGCAATCTGCCTTTCAGCTTCAGCGGCATGACCAGAAGGTCAATGCCGCTTCGCTTCAAGGCACCTTGCTCGCTCTGGCGGGTTTTCGCTGTCGCTGCCAAAACATCAGCGCTTCCGTTGCTGTAGTCATTGGGGACGTTCTTAAATGACTAGTCGAACTGCTAATTTGTGCGGGTTGTGGTTTTGTGACCTGCTGAAATTAAAGATACTGTACAACTGTACGCTAACTCATCTTCGTAGTATATTGCTACCCGCAAAACTCAATACCATTGTGCTCTGAGACGCTAAAGCGCCTACGTACAATGGTTGTCGATAGTACGATTTGATTCAACGACAGGATGGATGGCCCAAGCGTGAGTCTCGGCAGCAAACTATCCGATGCAAAGATCTCCTTTGCGATATTCAAGCGCGACATTAAGCGACTGCTTGTGAACCCCGTCGCCTTGGTGGTTACCCTCGGCGTGTGCGTTATTCCCTCGCTGTATGCCTGGTACAACATCGTGGCAAACTGGGATCCGTACGGAAACACCCAGGGTATCAAGATTGCCATCGCCAACAACGATCAGGGCACCCAAAACGACTTGGTGGGCGAGCTCAACGCGGGCGATAAGGTCGTCGATCAGCTCAAGGAGAACGACCAGTTGGGCTGGACTTTCGTCGATTCGGCGGCCGACGCCAAGGAGGGCGTCGAGAGCGGCGAGTACTATGCGGCCATCGTAATCCCCAAGAACTTCTCGGATAACCTGGTTTCGATGCTCGACGGCAACTACCGTCAGCCCAAGCTTACGTACTACGTCAATGAGAAGAAGAGCGCTATTGCGCCCAAGGTTACCGACACCGGTGCAAGCACCATCGAGCAGCAGATCAACTCGGAGTTCGTCTCCACGGTGGGCGAGACCGTTGCCAGTATTGCCAAGGATGCCGGAGTCGATTTAAAGGACAAGGCAGCCCAGACTCAGGATTCGTTGGCCGGTTCGGTATCAGAGGCTTCCGACACGTTGGGCGAAGTGCGCGATTCGATTGGCGACATGAATGCCGCCATCGATAAGACGAGTGGTTCCATTGCCTCGGCAGATGCAGCACTTGCCGGCCTGCAGGGTCAGGCGCCGTCGCTGACGCAGGCGATCTCTCAGGGCAATGACCTGCTGGGCGAGGCCCGCACTGCGGCGGGCAACTCTGTCGCCTCGCTCTCCAAGGCGCTCTCGGAAGGCAGCCTTGCGCTCACCAAGACGTCGGCCTCCGCGAACGCTGCCATCGGCAAACTGACGGGGACGGTCACATCTACGACCACCCGTATTGACAACTCGCTTGAGTCTCTCCAAGCGACGATCGACCACAATAAGGCCGTTATCGGACACTTGGAAATTCTCGTCAATGACACGTCGACAGGTTCCAAGGAAATTGACGCGCGCATTGTATCGACCGTCGATTTGCTCCGCGAGCAGAATGAAAAGCTTCAGAGCATCAAGGACGGTCTGTCTGCGCAGTCGAGCGCCATGGCGAATGACGCCGCGGTTGTCTCGGGTGCCAGCGACGCTATCAATAACGCAATTCAGACCGGTGCGACCAACCTTGGCCAGGCCCAGACGGACCTGGGCCAAAACGCGCTGCCGAAGGCCTCGAGCGCGCTTGATTCATTTGCCGCCGTCTCGGGTGATCTGACGGGAATCGTGTCTGGCCTCACGCCTACTATTGCAAGTGCGCGCGGTACACTTTCGCAACTCAACGCTACGCTCGGTCAGGCCAAGACCACGCTGTCCCAGACCGATGCCTCGCTTGCCAAGGTCCAGGACAAGCTCGCAACCGCCGCCAACGACATCGCGGTGCTACAGACCTCCGAGTCCATGGGCGAGCTGGCCGGTCTGATGGGCGTCGACGTCGATGACGTTGCAGACTTCATGGCATCTCCGGTCGAGCTGACCTCAAAGTCAATTTACCCGGTCAAGAGCTTTGGTTCGGGCATTGCCCCGTTCTATACCAACCTGGCGCTTTGGGTGGGCGGCTACGTGCTCATCGCCATCTACAAGCTCGAGGTCGATCGCGAAGGCGTTGGCAGCTTTACGGCGCGTCAGGGCTACTTTGGCCGCTGGCTGCTCCTGGTGATCCTGGGCGCGTTCCAGGCCATCATCGTTACGGTAGGCGATCTGGTGATTGGCGTACAGTGCGTCAACCCGTTGCTGTTCGTGCTGGGCGGCATCGCCATCTCGTTCACCTACGTCAATATCATCTATGCGCTGTCCACCACGTTTAAGCATATCGGCAAGGCTATCGGCGTCATCCTCGTCATCGTGCAGATCCCGGGTTCGTCGGGCATGTACCCCATCGAGATGATGCCCGGCTTCTTCCAGTGGCTGCACCCGCTGCTGCCCTTTACCTACGGCATCAATCTGCTGCGCGAGACGGTCGGCGGCATGTATTCGTTCAACTACCTGTTCAACCTGTGCATTCTGGGCGTGTTCTTGATCGTGGCGCTCTTTATCGGCCTGCAGCTGCGTCCGCTGCTGCTCAACCTTAACCTGCTCTTTGATAGACAGCTTTCCACGACCGGTATGATGATTTGCGAGTCCAACGACCTGCCACGCCAGCGCTACTCGCTGCGCACGGCCATGCGTGTCATGCTCGATTCCGATTCGTACCGTCGCGAACTGCTTAATCATGCGGTCGCCTTTGAACATCGCTACCCGTACTACATCAAGGGTGGTTTTGCCGCCGTGGTGGGCGTTCAGGTCCTGCTCTTTGTCCTGTCGACGGTTCTCGATATCGACAATAACGGCAAGATCATCCTGCTTGTCATTTGGATCATCTCGGTTATTGTCATCTGCGGCTGGCTTATCAATATCGAATATATCCGCGCGAGCCTCAATACCCAGATGCGCATCTCGGCGCTTTCGGATGAGGACCTGCGTCGCGAGATGCGCGAGCACACGGCCGCCATTCCTGCCGCCCGCCACATGTTTGGCCTCAACGCCAGCGAGTGTGGTGCCAAGGGCGGCGATCAGTCCACGGACCGCTTGCCGCATATAGGCTCGCACCATAAATCTCAGGGCAGCGACAGCACGGCCACAAATGATGGAGATGCCACCGCGCTTGGCAAGCACTCCAAAGGAGGTGAGGCATAAATGAAGAACATCCTGCATCTGTTTAAGCGCGATGTCCAAAACGTGTCTCGCTCCGTGATCGGCTTGATTGTCGTGATGGGCCTCATTATCGTGCCGTGTCTGTACGCGTGGTTTAACATCGCCGGCAGCTGGGATCCGTACGGCAACACCGGCAATCTTAAGATTGCCGTGGTCAACACCGACGAGGGTTACGAGAGCGATCTGATTCCCGTCGAGGTCAACGTGGGCGAAAACGTGACGTCCGCGTTGCGTGGCAACGAGAACTTCGACTGGGTTGTGCTCAACGATCGCGATAAAGCTATCGAGGGCGTAAAGTCGGGTACGTACTATGCGGCCGTTGTTATCCCTAAAAGTTTTAGCGCAGACATGATGACGCTTTTCTCGAGCGATGTGAAACACGCCGATATCGAGTTTTACGAGAACCAGAAGGCCAACGCCATCGCGCAGATCGTGACCGAGAAGGGTTCAAGCGCCGTTCAGAACCAGGTTAACGAATCTTTTACCGAGACCATTACGAGCATCGGTCTTAAAACCGTGTCCAGCCTGCTCGATTACATGAGCACCGACCAAGTCAGCAACTTTATCGCCAACCTGTCCTCGACGCTCGGCGATTCGGTCCAGGACCTGCAAGGCGTTCAGGCTAATGCTTCGTCGCTGGCGGGCATTTTGAGCTCTACGTCCGATTCGTTGACGTCGGCGAGCGGTATGCTCAAGCAGACGGGTACGGTCGATGAGTCGACCAGGCAGTTGATGGAGCACGCCAAGAGCGGCATGAGCGATTCCAAAGAAGCGCTGAAGGCCGCCAACGACGCCATCAACGCCGCGATTGACGGAAGTGCGGGTTCGTTTGACAACGTGTCCGCCGAGCTTGCGAAGGCATTCGATGCCGCGAATCAGCATGTCGACCTTACAGTGTCACAGCTCAACGATGCCGCGGCGGCGCTCAATACACGTGCCGACGATATCGACGCCACGGCCGACCAGCTCCGCGGCTTTGCCGAGCAGGTCAGTGACGAAAAGCTCCAGGAGAGTCTCAAGTCTGTGGCAACATCGCTGAGCAGGATCGCGGTGGAGTATCGCAACAACGCCAAGGACCTGACGGCAACCGCTAAGTCCCTTTCTGACAGCATGGCAGAGGTCAACAACACGCGTGCCGAGGTCGACCAGGCCATCGCCGATGCCAAGGCGGGCATTTCGGGAGCCAAGTCCGACTACGATTCCACGTTCTTGGTTAAGGCCAAGGAGCTCAAGAAGACGGTTTCGGGCATCCTGGACTCGCTGGATGGCATCTCGGGTGATCTGGATAGCGCCGTAGACGGCCTGACCGACGCATCCGGTTCGCTGGCAAAGGGCCTCTCCAAGGCTGCAAAGCTGGTCAACAAGGCTTCCGATCAGCTGGGTGAGGCTTCGGACAAGATCAGCGCGTTTAAGGACGAACTCGACGGTGCCTTGATGTCGGATGACCTCGCTACGATCAAGACGATGATCGGCAACGATCCTGAGGGTCTGGCCGTGTCGCTTTCCGGTCCCGTCGCGCTCGACCGCAAACCGGTCTATCCGATCCGCAACTACGGTTCGGCCATGGCACCGTTCTACACGATTCTGTCGCTTTGGGTCGGCTCGATTGTACTGGCGGCCATGATGAAGGTCTCGGTTGACGATGAGCTTATCAACGAGCTCATCCCCGTGCGCCTGCACGAGATCTATCTGGGTCGTTACCTGTTCTTTGGCGGTTTGGCTCTGCTGCAGGCAACGCTCGTGTGCGCGGGCGACATTCTGTTCTTTGGCATTCAGTGCGACAACCCGCTGCAGTTTGTGCTAGCGGGTTGGGTCGCGAGTCTCGTGTTCTCCAATATCGTCTACACGCTTACGGTTTCGTTTGGCGATATCGGCAAGGCGCTCGCAGTCGTGCTATTGGTCATGCAGGTCGGCGGTTCGGGCGGCACGTTCCCCATCGAGATGACCGGCCCCGTGTTCCAGGCGATCTATCCGTTCCTGCCGTTTACTCACGGCATCAACGCCATGCATGCCGCCATGGCTGGCGCCTACCATATGGAGTACTGGGTTGAGCTGGGCATTCTGGCGAGCTATCTGATTCCGTCGCTGGCCCTGGGCGTTGTTTTCCGCCGCCCGGTCATCAAAGCCAACGACTGGATTATCGAAAAGCTGGAGAGTACTAAATTAATCTAGCGCAACAATGTAAACGCTGATGCTGCGGCAATGTCAGACACTATGACCCAATCCAGGGGCACGGAAACGACAGGAGCCCCCGCTCGTGACCGCGGGTCGGGGCTGCGACAATGTTGTTGAAGTGCCAGAGGCGCAGCCGCGCCGCAACGAGGTTGGGAGGCTCCCGTGCCTAGATATTCTACCGCCTTCGGAATGGACGTACACCTCAGGTCCACCACCGTCTGCGCGCTCGACGCGGAGACGGGCGAGGCAGTGACGAGGAGGTTCCGCGGCAACCCGTGGGGCGAGGTCGCGGAGTGGATGTCGGGCTTCCCGGGCCCGTCGCTCGCCGCCTACGAGAGCGGCTACCTCGGCTTCGCCCCGCAGAGGGAGCTCTCCGCCCTCGGCGTCGACTGCGTCGTCGCGGCCGTCTCCAAGGTCCCGAGGTCGGCGGCCGACTGTTAGCGTCAATATAATTTTCACCATTTCCACCAACGCATTTTCGCCAATCG
>CAUFBM010000006.1 GCA_959023295.1 uncultured Collinsella sp.
GTCAGCGACTTGAAGAAGGGGGAGGCCTCGCGGCCTCCCCCTTTTTTGCGTTTGGTCGATATGGGCTAAACGCCTCTATGGCTTAATAGCCTTTTCTATTTGAAGAAAACAAAATGAATGACCAGCACGATTGCCACGATGGCAATGATCAAGAGTGCCATTTGGAGACGGTGCTGTTTGCGTCGTCTGTTTGACGATGTAAATATCGATTTCCCCTGCTTAGGCGTCTCAAGATAGCGGGCGGAATGCGTTAGAGTTTGCTTGGGACGGGGCCCTCTACGATGTTGCTTGGTTGGTGTTTGTGTCTGCTCCTGGCTGCATGCGCTGTTATTGGATAAGGGGGCATCTTTGAGATACACCGGATCGCTCGAGGCGACACCCATGTGTCTGCGCGCTGATTGAGATTCTTCAAGAGTTTGATATCGATTACGAGTTACATACTCAGGCTCTGCATCGTTAATGGGCTCTTGGGAAATATGGGGAC
This sequence comes from uncultured Collinsella sp., assembly GCA_959023295.1. GTDB lineage: Bacteria > Actinomycetota > Coriobacteriia > Coriobacteriales > Coriobacteriaceae > Collinsella. The sequence continues at coordinate 485 of CAUFBM010000006.1, forward strand.
GATGGTAGCGTCTGGGCTGTGAATAGGCAGAACTATCGTTCTGCAGCGGCTCATACGAATTGTCGGAGGTCTGATCGTCCATGATGCCCTTAGGTTGTCATTAACAACGTGTATGCGCTTATTGTAAGCCCCTCGCTTCGTTTTGACAGGTGCGTATATGGTATTCAAGACATGGTTCAAAGAACCTTTACCTCACTAGAACCTTAGTCAAACAGACTTAGATATGCTTATAGAAAGAGACTTAAAAAACTTTATAGTAAAATGTATATATACGTAATCGTTGGGCATATATTAGAGCGTCAAACGAAGTCCCTGCCACCTGGAAGATGGCTCGGCAGTCCCTAAAAGGAGTGGTAGTCATGGCAAGCATGGTTCCTTATCGTTCGGTTTTTGGTGTTCGTCCCTCTGCTAGCTCGTTGTTTGATCTCTTTGATGATATGACTGATCTGGCAAATAACTCGATCGCCTCTAAGGCTTTTCCCGTTGATGTTGAGGACAAGGGCGACGGGTACGAGGTCAAGGCTTATTTAACTGGCGTCGCCAAGGATGACATCGATGTTGAGCTCAATGAGGGTCGTCTTTCCATTAGCGTGAATGTCGAGGAGAGCGATGAGAACGAGGACAAGAACTTCCTGCAGAAGGAGTTTAACTCGTACAGCGCGACGCGCGGTGTGTACCTGAAGGATGCTTCGAGCGAGGGCCTTTCTGCAAAGTACGCTGACGGTATCCTTACCGTTACGGTTCCTAAGATTGTCGAGAAGAAGAACGTTACAAAGATTTCCATCGACTAAGGCTATCGGCTTTTAAAATCGGTGCCTACGTTAAGGGGGCTGGGAAGTGATTCCCGGCCCCCTTTTCTATTTGAGCTGGCCTACTGAATGGACATGGGCCGATATTGCCCGGCGGGACGTATCGTAAGTTTACGCAGCCCCTCAACGCGGGTGGCGGTGCTGCCAAGCTCGTTGTCGAGTGTTGCGCCGAGGGAGCTTGCGTAGCTTTTGACGGTCAGGCTTGGGCGATTGTTGTCTTGGCTAATGTGCATCGCGATAAGCTGCTCGGTGCGATCAGTTACCAGCGCGCGTGCGGCATCGGCGGCCTGATCGTTGGAGAGATGCCCTTTTGCAGACAGGATGCGTTCCTGAAGAAAGCGAGGATAGTCTCCTTGACGTAGCATGGCTACATCGTGGTTGCTTTCGAGTGCGAGAATGCGACAGTCCTTGAGCGTATTGATGGCATGCTTTGACAACTCGCCGGTGTCGGTGGCAAAGCCAATCGAATCGCCCTGAGCGTCAAACCGGTAGCCGACGGGATTGACGACGTCGTGGGATGTCGAATACGTTTGAATGTGGACTCCGGCAATAGAGAGGGTGTCGCCTGGGTCGAATTCTTCAACAGGCAGATGTGCGAGGCTTTCTTTTTTGGACGCGAGCGTTCCTCTGCTGGAAAAGACCGGGCCATTCCAATGCTTACACCACACCTCAAGCCCCTTAATGTGGTCGCTGTGCTCATGGGTGACCACAAGGGCCGACACGTCGTCTGCCGAAAGGCCGAGCTCCGCCATGCGTTTGAGCGTCTCGCGGCGAGACAGTCCATCATCGACCATAATGAGCCCTTGCGGGCCCTCGATGAATGCACAGTTGCCTTTAGAGCCACTGCCGAGGATATGAAGGTGCAGGCGAGACATAAGATTCCAAAGGATACAATGGGTGCGGACGAATAGAGGAGGAAGCGAATGCCAACGGTATCACAGCATTACGGACACCATGCCGCGCCTGGGGCAGTCGATGAAACCCGGACGAGGCAGCAGGCAGCTCCTGTGGTACTCATGGTATCAGGCGGTGCGGACTCGACGGCGCTGCTTCTTATGGCGTGTACATCAAAGCTGGATATCCAAGATGGACGCGGCGTTGCCCCCATTGCTCGCGAGCGCCTGCATGTGCTTCATGTAAATCACCATCTGCGGGGCGAGGCGTCCGATGGCGACGAGGCCTTTGTGCGTGAGCTCTGCGCGCAATATGGTTTACCGTTGTGTGTGGAGCACGCTTATTTTGATGGGGAGTCGGGAAATATCGAGGCAGCGGCGCGCGAGGTGCGCTATGCCGCGGCGCGAAGGTATGTACGCGAGCTGTGCGCCAAGACGGGGGCGCCGAGAACGGCGGCGCGTATCTGTACTGCCCATACCTCTTCGGACCGCGCGGAAACATTTTTGATGAACTCCATTAAGGGGTCGGGTCCAGCTGGGCTTTCGAGCATTCCCCGTCGAAGGAATATTGTGGTGCGCCCCTTGCTCGACCTAACTCATGGCGAGCTTGTGAGCTATCTGCAGGTACATGGTCAGCCGTGGCGTGAAGACGAGAGCAATGAGGATGTCTCGTATCTGCGAAACTATGTGCGCCATCGGGTGATGCCAGTGGTGGCGCAGCGTAATGCGAGTGTGTGCAAGACGATTGGCGCCGCCTGCGAGATCCTTGGTGACGAAGATGCGTTTCTATCCCAGTTGTCGGCACAGGCGTTTCGAAGCTGCCTGCGCAAAGAGGTGGCGGGCGCGCTGGTGCTCGATGCCAGGCGCCTTGCTGCGGCCGAGGTGGTGATTGCGCGGCGCATCGTGCGACTGGCGATTAAACGCATCGATCCGGACGCTCGTCCAGAGATGCGACATGTGGAGCGAGTCCTTTCCTGCGTTGCTGAGGGCGCAGGCTCGGTCACGCTTCCGGCGGGGATTGACGCACGCGTCGAATTTGGCATGCTGGCGTTTAAGGCGCCGGTGGCTCGCGAGGGCCTGGTCGCGGACTGGGTTACCGTACCCGGTCGTTTGCCGTTGGGCGGGGGGCGTATGCTGGTTGCAGAGCCGATGGCCGTTGAACCGGGATGCGATATCGTGCGCCGCGCCCGTGAGCTTGCGGCTGCCGGGGAAGTGGCAGCTTTGGTAGACGCGGCTGCACTGGGTTTTGCCGACAGCGATAGTGAGCGGATCCTGGCGGGCTCGCGTGGCGAGATCCCTGCCGAGGCGCGATTGGCGCGCCTGTGGGTGGACGGTCCCGCACCGGGAGATGTGATGTGCCCGTTAGGAATGAGTGGCCGAAGCAAGAAGGTATCCGACTTGCTAGGAGAGGCTCGCATTCCCGTTTCCGAGCGCGCCGGCGTGCCCATGGTGAGGACGGCGCCGGGAGGTGCCGTGGTGTGGGTCGCCGGAGTTCGCGCGGACGAACGCTTTAAGTGCACGGCGGCGACGCGTGTGGCCTATCTGCTTCGCGTGGTTGATGCGGATTAGCCCCTCGCACCAGCTTTTCTGTGCGGCGTTGACGGTATTCCCGCGCTGATGATGCGCGGGCTGGAAAATATACCCCGTGCGCTGCTAGAATGTGTAGTTCGCGTCCATACGGCGGTGTGTGGGCGATTAAGCACAAGAAAGGGTTGTCATGGCTTCTCAACATCCGGATATCGAGAAGGTTCTGTTTACGCAGGAGGATATCGACGGTATCGTTTCTCGCCTGGGCGAGGAGATTACGCGCGACTACGCTGGTAAGGATCTGGTGCTGATCGCGGTTCTGCGCGGCGCCGTTGTCTTTATGGGCGACCTGATGCGCAAGATTGAGCTGCCGACCAACATCGATTTCATGGCTGTTTCGAGCTATGGCGACGGTGTGAAGTCTTCGGGCATCGTGCGTATCATTAAGGACCTGGATATCGACATCCGTGGTCGCGACGTGCTGATCGTCGAGGACATTCTGGACTCGGGCCTGACCCTCAAGTACCTGATGAAGAACCTCGAGAGCCGCAAGCCTGCCTCGCTGGAGGTCGCTGCCTTCCTGTGGAAGGACGTTGAGGACCGTACCTCGGCCATCACGCCCAAGTATGTTGGAACCCATTGCCCCGATGCCTTTGTGGTGGGCTATGGCCTCGATTATGCCGAGCGCTATCGCAACCTTCCGTATCTGGGCATTTTGAAACCGGAGGTTTATTCGTAAGATGCCCGACGACCGTAACGATAATAATTCTCAGGATCCCCGGGACCCAAAGATTCCGGGGATGCCCGGAGGCAAGAAGCCCACGCGTACGGGCTGGCTGTATTTCCTTTTGGCTTGCGCGCTTCTGGGTTATGCCTTCTTTAATATGGGTTCCGGCTTTGCCAACTCCAGCAATACCGTTAAGCTCGCGACGAGCGAGATGGTCAGCGCCATTAAGCAGGATCGCGTCGAAGATTTGACCTATACGGTTCAAGACGGAAGCGTGGCGGGTCATTACTGGAAGACGAAAAAGGACAAGGGCGATACGAGCGAGCTCAAGAGCTTTTCCTCGACCTATGTCGGCTCCGATTCGCTTGCCGAGCTCATGGCGGAGCACCCCGACACCAAGTATATCGTCAACACCAACGACCCCGATTTTTGGGGCGACTTGGCGATGAGCGTGCTGCCGACGATTGCTCTGATCGCCATCATGTTCTACTTTATGCGCCAGATGATGGGCGCCAATAATAGGAACATGCAGTTTGGCAAGACCAACGCCAAGACCAACGAGGCTACGCGTCCCAAGGTTAAGTTCGAGGACGTTGCCGGCGTGGACGAGGCCGTCGAGGAACTCGAGGAGGTCCGCGACTTCCTAAGCGATCCGGACCGCTATCGCAAGCTGGGTGCCAAGATTCCGCGCGGCGTTTTGCTGGTTGGCCCTCCGGGTACCGGTAAGACGCTGCTGGCCAAGGCCGTTGCCGGCGAGGCGGGCGTGCCGTTCTTTAGCATCTCGGGTTCTGACTTTGTCGAGATGTTCGTGGGTGTCGGCGCCAGCCGTGTGCGCGACCTCTTTAAGGAGGCCAAGTCTCAGGCTCCGTCGATCATCTTTATTGACGAGATTGATGTCGTGGGACGTCAGCGCGGAGCCGGTCTGGGTGGCGGCCACGACGAGCGCGAGCAGACGCTCAACCAGCTGCTGGTCGAGATGGACGGTTTTGAGGAAAGCGAGTCGGTCATCCTGATCGCTGCGACCAACCGCCCCGATATTCTGGATCCTGCATTGCTTCGCCCCGGTCGTTTTGACCGTCAGGTCACGGTCGACCGTCCGGACGTAAAGGGCCGCGAGCAGATTTTGCGCGTGCATGCCGAGAACAAGCCGATGGACGAGGACGTGAAGTTTGAGAAGCTCGCCCAGATGACCGTTGGCTTTACCGGTGCCGATCTGGCAAACCTGCTCAACGAGTCTGCGCTGCTGGCCGCTCGCCGTCATCGTTCCGTGATCTCGATGGACGAGGTCGAGGAGTCAATGGAGCGCGTGATTGCCGGACCGCAACGCAAGGGTCGTGTGATGACCGAAGCCGAGCGCACCACGATTGCCTACCATGAGAGCGGCCATGCCCTGGTGGGCCACATTCTGGAGCACTCCGATCCGGTCCACAAGATTTCGATTGTCAGCCGCGGCCAGGCTCTGGGCTACACGTTGCAGCTTCCGCAGGAGGATCACTTCCTCAAGACCAAGAACGAGATGCTCGACGAGCTTGCCGTGTTCTTGGGCGGCCGCGTTGCCGAGGAGCTCATGTGCGATGACATCACGTCGGGCGCGAGCAACGACCTGGAGCGCGCGACCAAGATGGCGCGCGAGATGGTTACGCGTCTGGGCATGAGCGAGGAACTGGGCACGCAAGTGTTTGGCGAGGCGCAGCATCAGGTGTTCCTTGGTCGCGATTACGCCGATCACCAGGATTACTCCGAGGAGACGGCGCGCCGCATCGATATCGAGGTTCATCGCATCATGCGCGAGGCCCATCGCCGCGCGGTCGAGATTTTGGATGCCCGTCGCGATCAGCTCGATCTGATGGCGAAGGTGCTGCTCGAGCGCGAGACCGTCGAAGGCGACGCCGTGAACGCCCTGCTCGACAACGAGTGGGATGCCTACCTTGAGCGCGAGGGCGATATCCTGGCGGCCAAGGAGGAACGCAATGCCAAGGCGGCCGGCATGCCGACCAAGAAGCGCGCGCCTCGCATGAGCGAGGAGGAGCTGGCGGCTGATGCCGCGGCCTTTGCGCAGGCGGCCATGCAGGAGGATGCATCTGATGGCGGCGAGGACGCTGGCGAAAAAAACGCTGACGCCGACGCAGCCGGCGGCGAGTAGCCTTTGCCACGAGAGCCTCCGCGGGGAAACCTGCGGAGGCTTTTCCTTTTGGCCGATATGGGGCCGTCTGTTGATTGGGGACAGACTTAAATGAGCGTTTTCACGCATTTAAGTCTGTCCCCAATTAACATTGCTGCGGCACTTTGCTCAGCTAAAGCGTACAATAGCGCCTATGCGAAAGGGGAACAGATGATCAACGAAACTATGTATGCTCGCGGTGCGGAAAGCTCCATCATCCGCGAGATCTTTAGCTATGGTCTTGAGCGCAAAGCACAGATCGGTGCGGAGAACGTATTCGATTTTTCGCTGGGCAACCCGAGTGTTCCGGCGCCCGCTGCTGTGGCTGAGTCCATTAAGAAGGCCCTGGAGCTGCCGAGTGACCAGCTGCACGGCTACACTCCCGCGCCGGGTCTGCCGCAATGTCGGGCAGCCGTCGCCGAATCGCTCAACCGCCGCTTTGGCATGAGCTATGAGGGCAAGGACGTCTTTATGACGGTGGGCGCCGCGGCTTCGCTCACCTGCACGCTCAACGCCGTTACGAACCCGGGCGACGAGGTTATTGTTATCGCCCCGTACTTTCCGGAGTATCGCGTGTGGATTGAGAAGGCCGGCTGCACGTGTGTCGAGGCGCCTGCCGATGAAGACACGTTCCAGCTGAGCGTGGACAACGTACTCAAGGCGATCAGCGATAAGACGGCGGCCGTCATTATCGACTCGCCCAACAACCCGACCGGTGCCGTATATACGCGCGACACGCTGACGCGACTGGCCAATGTTCTGCGCGAAGCCAACGCTCAGCGCGATCCCGAGAATCCGATTATGCTCATCTCGGATGAGCCGTACCGCGAGATCGTGTACGGTGCCGAGGTGCCTTGGGTACCCTCGATCTACGAGAACACCGTGGTGTGCTACTCGTATTCTAAGTCGCTGTCGCTGCCGGGTGAGCGCGTGGGCTGGATCTTGGTTCCCAACACCAATCCGCAGGCTGCGCGTCTGATGCCGGCTGTTGCGGGTGCTGCCCGTACGCTGGGTTTTGTATGCGCACCGGCGCTCTTCCAGCGCGTGATTATCGATTGCATCGATGAGCCGACCGATATTGAGGCCTATGCCCGCAACCGCACGGCGCTCACCGAAGCCTTGGCGGACTACGGCTATACCTATGTTGAGCCGGATGGCGCTTTCTACCTGTGGGTGAAGACACTCGAGCCTGATGCGAATGCGTTTTGCGAGCGCGCAAAGAAGTATGAGTTACTTGCGGTTCCCTCGGACAGCTTTGGCATGCCGGGTTGGTTCCGCCTGGGCTATTGCGTGAGTTACGAAACGATCATCAATTCGCTACCCGCTTGGAAACAGTTGGCGGACGAGTATCGTTAGAAGTAAAGCGCTCTGCCTACAATGTTTTACGTGAAACGGGGTTTGGTGTTAAGCCGGACCCCGTTGTCATGGACGTTGTGTCTTTGGGATGGAGTGGTTTTACGACTATTGAAGGCTATGCGTACAATGAATATAAGCGACGGCCATGCCAGATAAGGAGACCCGATGCCCTACCTGCTTTCTTGTGACATTCATACCCATACGATGTTCTCTGCGCATGCATATTCGACCATTGAGGAGAATGTGTACTGGGCGGCAGAGCGTGGCCTGCAGGTGCTTGGATCTGCCGACCATCTGAGCTCTATGGTTACGGCTTGCCCTAATGACCTGCGCAGTTACCAGTTCTTTATCAACCAGGATATCTGGCCGCGCATTTGGAGCGGCGTGCTGGTGCTGCGTGGCGCCGAGGCCGATATCGTTTCGCTGGACGGAAGCCTGTTTGGCGAGGACACTCCTGTCACACTCGATATTGCCGGCGATTCGTATGGCCGTCAGCATTCGCTGTTCGATTTGGTTACGCGTAATTTGGATTATTTGGTTGCGAGCATGCATAATCCGCAGATTGCTGAAGGCGCGACGCTGGCCCAGACGACTGAGATGTATATCAATGCCTTGGAGCATCCCAAGGTGTTCATGCTGGGCCACACGGGTCGCGCCGGTGTTCCCTTTGATATCGATGAGGTGCTGCTGGCGGCCAAGGCCAAGCACAAGATTATCGAGATCAACAACCATAGTCTTGAACACGGTGTCGACACTGAGCATTGGGCCGTATGCCGCAAGATCGCCGAGCGCTGTGCCGAGCTGGGCGTGGGGATTGGTGTCTCGACCGATGCCCACATTGGTATGGCCATTGGCAAGCTCGATCACGCGCGCAAGTTGCTCGACGAGATTCACTTCCCGCTGGACCTGATCGTGACGCGCGACCGCGAGACGCTGCTGCGCGAGATGGCGGCAGCCGGCGTGTGCGACCTGCGCAAGGGGATGTAACGAGACTCATATGCCCAATGAAAGGGGGCGGTCCAGACAGGCCGCCCCCTTTCTTGTCCCAAAAATCTACCTGGGCTGGTTAGCGGCGCTCTAGGACCGCGACGGTCTCGGTGTGGTCGGTATGAGGGAACATGTCGACCGGCGTAATCTTGAGCAAGCGATAGCCTCCGTCGAGGAGCTGGTGCAGGTCGCGCTCTTGGGTTACGGGGTTGCAGCTGATATAGGTGATGCGGCGTGGCTTTAGTGCGCAGGCAGCTTCGAGGAACTCGGGCGTGGAGCCGGCGCGCGGTGGGTCGATGGAAAGGACGTCGACGCGCTCGTTGTTGTCGGCGGCATCTAGGATGTAGTCGGTGGCATCGTCGGCCATAAACCAAGCACTGCGGGTGAGGCCGTTGAGCTCGGCATTGCGGCGTGCGTCGGCAATGCCCGCCGGGTTGCGCTCCACGCCGAGCAGCATGATGCCGATTCCCTTGTTCTGGGCTTCTTTAGCTGCGCAAAGACCGATGGTGCCGCTGCCGCAGTAGGCATCCATAAGCACATCGCCCTGGCGCAGGTCCATGCCGTCGATAGCGAGCTGATAGAGCAATTCGGTCTGCTGCGGGTTGGTCTGGTAGAACGCGGTAGGGGAGATGTCGAACTCGCAGCCGAGTAGCTGGTCGCGCATGCATTCGGCGCCATAAACGATACGGGTTTCCTCACCGAGGATGGCGTTGCCAGGACGTCCGTTGATGTTTTGGGCGACGGTGACGATGCGCGGATCGAGTGCAGCGACGGCCTCAAAGAAATCCTGTGCATGCGGCAGGTCGCGCTGGGCGGTTACGAGGGTGATCATGATCTGGTCGGTGCGCCAGCCGCAGCGGACGACGGCATAGCGAAGCAAGCCCAGGTGCTTGTCCTCGTTAAAGGCGGGAATGTGCAGGCGCTCAGCTTCACGCGCGATGCCGTTAAGAATCTGACGGGCGCCCGGTGCCTCGACAGGGCATTCAGGAACAGCAACGATTCTGTGCGTGCCACGTTCAAAAAAGCCGCAGCGGACAGCGCCCTCTTTACCGGGGGCAAAGGGAGTGGCGGCCTTATGGCGAAAACCGCGCGGAGCAGGATATTTGCCCGGGTCGCCCAGGGTGACGCCCATACCGCGAATGGGGTCGACGCTAATACCCTCGCGCTCGCATAGAGCAGCAAAAAGCTCCTCCATAACAGCCTGCTTAGCTGCCAACTGCTTCTTATAAGGACGATTGAGCACCGTGCACCCACCGCAAGCTTTCATGATCGGACAGGGAGACTTGGGATCCACAGCCTTACGCGCAGACGAAACCTGATCTTTATGCGAGCGCTTGGAGCGAGTCTGAGATGCCTTGTCCTCGCTCCGACGAGAGCCGGGATGCTTGGCCTTAGCCTTGCCCTTGGCCGGCTTACCCTTCGCATCCCGAGGCGACTTGGATTTCTTAGAAGATTTTTTCTCCTCCGACCCCTCAGCCGCCTCGATCAAAGCACGACGAGCCCTACGCTCCGCACGAGATTCTGCCATCAATAACTCCACTAATTCATGAATTAAAGCTGCAAGTATTGTACCGTGCCAAGCCAGCAGACGATATACAAGCGGTTTATTCGTGTCAGTGATAAGCCCAACGACGGTTGCCCGCCGCGTGAGGGGTGTGGGGGTTAAGTTTATCGCGAGTTCCGCACGAACAGGAGGCCACGTAATGTGGCCTCCGTCGTGAGCAGGACTGTAGAGCAGGAAACTTAACCCCCACACCCCTCACGCGGCGGGCAAACTCGCCTTGTGCTCTATCACGCTAAAGTGTATGATTCTGAACGTTACATGACTCACTTTACTTAACTAAAGTGCCACCAAGGGGGATACCATGAATACCGATATGTCTCGTCGTCAGTTCGTTGGTCTAGCCGGCTCACTCGCCACGGTGCTTGGCCTTGGTCTTGTCGGCTGCGGCGGTGGTGCCGGCAAGGGCTCCACTGCTGGCTCTGCCGCGGCCAAGGATGTGAAGGGCGCTGCGGAGTCCAAGAAGCTCGTGGTGGGCTTTGATAAGTCCTATCCTCCGTACGGCTTTGTGGGCGACGACGGCGAGTACACCGGCTTTGATCTCGATCTGGCCAAGGCTGTTGCCGATAAGCAGGGCTGGGAGGTCAAATACGAGGCCATCGACTGGGACGCTAAGGACACGCTGCTCAACTCGGGCGCCATCAACTGCATCTGGAACGGCTTTACCATGGAGGGCCGCGAGGACGACTACACGTTCTCCGAGCCGTATATGCTCAACGAGCAGGTGCTGGTGGTAAAGAAGGATGCGGGCATCAAGAGCTGGGACGATCTTGCTGGAAAGACCGTGATTACCCAGACCGATTCCGCTGCGCAGGATGTGCTCGAGGGTGACCAGAAGGATCTGGCGGCGACGTTTGCCACGCTCGATACCATCGGCGAGTACAACACGGCCTTTATGCAGCTCGAGAGCGGCGCGGTCGATGCCGTGGCTTGCGACCTTTCGATTGCCCAGTATCAGCTCGCCGCCAAGCCCGATGCCTATACGCAGCTTGATGAGCCGCTGTCCAGCGAGCACTACGCCGTTGGCTTTAAGAAGGGCGACACCAAGTCGGCCGACGCCGTGACCGAGTCGCTCAAGGCACTCTATGAGGATGGTACGGTCAAGGATCTGTGCGACGAGTATGCGAGCTATGGTCTTTCCTTCGATAACTGGGTTTTGAAATAATGTCTATTCAAGTCATGATGCAGATGCTTGGCCAGGGATTCTTGGTCAGTTTGCAGCTGTTTGTACTGACGCTGCTCGGGTCGATTCCTCTGGGGATCCCCGTGGCGTTTATGCGCATGAGCAAGGTCGCGCCGCTGCGTTGGATTGCGCGCATCTATATTTCGGTGATGCGCGGTACGCCGCTCATGCTGCAGATGTTTGCCATCTACTTTGCCCCGTACTACGTGTTCGGTATCTCGCTCACGCCCGATTCCAAGTGGACGGCGTGCGTTGTGGCGTTCATCATCAACTACGCCGGCTACTTTGCCGAGATCTATCGCTCGGGCCTGCAGTCGATTCCGCGCGGTCAATATGAGGCCGCCGAGGTGCTGGGCTACTCGCGCCTGCAGACGTTTTTGTACATTGTGATGCCGCAGGTCGCCAAGCGCATTTTGCCGGCGATGGGCAACGAGATCATCACGCTGGTCAAAGACACGTCGCTGGCGTTTGCCATCGGCGTGGGCGAGATGTTCTCGACGGCCAAGGCGCTGGTCGCCTCGCAGGTGAGTATGGTGCCGTTTGCAATCGCGGCGCTGATCTACTGGGTCTTTAACTTTGTGGTCGAGATGCTGCTGGGCGCCGCCGAGAAAAAATTGGATTACTACCATGACTAGATCGTTCCGCCGTTCTAACGAACGGCGGACTGCTCGACGCTGCGCGCGTGCCTGACGGCCAATCTGCTCCTCAAACCGTCGCTTGCGTACAGAAGTACGCGGCGCTCCTCTTTCGGAGCATATTGTCTCGCCAGTCACACGCTCGCTGACTTTTTAAACACATGGAGGTTCCCGTGTCCGGAACGGTAATGAACATAACGAACGCGCGTAAGGCGTTTGGTGGCAATGAGGTGCTCAAGGATATCTCGCTCGAGGTAAAGCGTGGCGAGGTCGTAGCGATTATCGGGCCTTCAGGCGGCGGTAAGTCCACGCTGCTACGCTGTGCCACGCTGCTCGAGACGCTCGACGGTGGCTCGCTTTCGTTTGGCGACCTTGCCGTCGCGACGGATGCGGGTTCGGGTGCGGTATATGCGAAAGGCGACGTGCCCAAGCAGGCGCGCTCGCGATTTGGCCTGGTGTTTCAGAACTACAATCTGTTTCCGCACTATACGGTGATGAAAAACATCACCGATGCTCCGATTCGCGTGCTCAAGCGCCCGCGCGAGCAGGCCGAAGCACGCGCGCGTGAGCTGATCGCGCAGATGGGGCTTACGGGCAACGAGAACAAGGTGCCATGTGAGCTTTCGGGCGGTCAGCAACAGCGTGTGAGTATCGCCCGCGCCTTGGCGCTCGACCCGGAGATCCTGTTCTTTGACGAGCCGACCTCGGCGCTCGATCCCGAGCTAACGGCCGAGGTGCTGCGTGTCATTAAAGACCTTGCCGCGCAGAATATGACGATGGTGATCGTGACCCATGCGATGCAGTTTGCGCGCGATGTTGCCGATCGCGTGGTCTTTATGGACGGCGGTCGCATTGTCGAGGAGGGTCCGGCCGAGCAGGTCATCGATCATCCGCGCGAGCAACGTACCCGTGAGTTCTTGAGCCGTATCGAGGGCTAGACTCAGCTATGTATTGAGAAAAAGCCGCCGCAGGTCTTATGGTCTGCGGCGGCTTTTATTTGTATCGATGGGGTTTAATAATCGCCCCACAAGCTTGTCTCTTCCTCTCGCCGCCTGTATCCATACGTGCGCCGAAAGGTATGCATGGACAGCCGCCCGTGAGGGTAGGGTGGTGGCATAGGACATTTGGAGGGTGAGTCGGCTCGGCTGCCGACCATGCTGCTCCCGGGATGGCACCGACCGCGAACTCTCCCCGTTGGCGTCGCGCATTGCGCGCGGCCCTGCAAGGAGGTCATCATGGGTGCTCCCAAGACCGGTAACGTAAGGAACGTGGTGCTCGTAGGCCAAGGCGGGGTGGGCAAGACCTCACTCGCCGAGGCCATGCTCCACCTTTCCGGCAAGACCGCCCGCCTGGGCGGCCACGACGGCACCAAGCCCACGCTCGACTATGACCCCGAAGAGGTCAAGCGTGCATTTTCCATCTCGACGACCATTGCACCGATCGACTGGAAGGGCGCGCGCATCAATGTGCTCGATGCCCCGTGCTACCCCGATTTTATCGGCGACGCCTTTGCCGCGATGAGCGTCTGCGAGACGGCTCTGTTTGTGGTCGATGCCGAGGCCGGCCCACAGCCTACGACGGTTAAGCTCTGGTATGCCGCCGAGGACCTGCGCCTGGCGCGTGCGGTGTTCGTAAACCGCCTGTCGCGCTCCGAGGCCAGCTTTGCGACCACGATGGACCTGCTGCAGGAGCGCTTTGGTACGCGCCTGGGCGCCGTGACCCTTCCCTGGGGCGAGGGCGAGGACTTTGACGGCATCATCGACCTGGTGCGCATGAAGGCGCGTCATTGCAACGGCACCGAAGCCGTTGAGTCGGAGATTCCCGAGGAGTATCGTGCCCAGGCCGAGGAAGCCCATGACCATCTGTGCGAGCTGGTGGCCGAGGCTGACGACGAGCTGATGATGAAGTACTTGGAAGGCGAGGAGACGCTGACACAGGAGGAGCTCGAAGGCCTGCTGTCGAAGGCGATCGCCGAGCGCATCTTTGTGCCGGTCTTTGCGGGCGATTGCATTAAGGAGCAGGGCGTCAACTCGCTGATGGACGATATCGCCACATACTTCCCGGCGCCGACGGACTACGGCGAGATGCCGCTCATCGACGGTGATTCGCTCAAGATCTCGAGTGACGATGACCGTCCGGTGGCGTTTGTGTTTAAGACTCTGGCCGATCCGCAGCAGGGTCGTATCAGCTTTATCAAGGTGCTGACGGGCACGCTTGAGCCGGGCCTTGAGCTGGTTAATGCGCGCACGCGCAAGGGTGAGCGTTTGGCCCACCTGTATGTGATGTGCGGCCGCGACATGACCGAGGTCGGTCACGCCTATGCCGGCGACATTATCGTGGCGCCCAAGTTGGCGGCAGAGACGGGTGACACGCTCTCCATTACCGGTAAGGTCGAGGCAGCGGCGTTTAAGTTTCCCAACTCGCAGTATCGCATTGCCATCGAGGCCGAGAACCGCGGCGACGAAGAGAAGCTCTACACGTTTATCGAGAAGGCCTGCAAGGCCGATCCGACTATGAGCATCGACCGCGACGAGGAGACCGGCCAGACCATCATTTCGGCGGTGGGCGAGGCGCAGGTTTCGGTCCTGCTCAATCGTCTTGAGGATCGCACCAAGGTCGCGGCCAAGAGCGTGCCGATCCGCATCCCGTATCGCGAGACCATTCGCCGTACGGCAAGTGCCCAGGGTCGCCATAAGAAGCAGACCGGCGGCGCCGGCCAGTATGGCGACTGCTGGCTGCGCGTTGAGCCGCTCATTGGGCCCGACGGCACGAGCGACGGCTATGAGTTTGTGGACGAGGTCGTGGGCGGTCGCATTCCGCGCTCGCTGATCCCCGCCGTGGACAAGGGTGTCCAGGAGACCATGAAGGACGGCATCATTGCCGGCTACCCGCTCACGGGCATTCGCGTGGCTGTGTACGACGGCTCGTATCACAGCGTCGACTCCAACGAGATGGCGTTCCGCGCGGCGGCTCGCATCGGCCTGCGCAAGGCATGCGCCGATGCCGACCCGGTGGTGCTGGAGCCCATCGAGGAAATCACGGTGACAATCCCCGAGAGCTACGCCGGTGCCGTGATGGGTGACATCTCGGCATCGCGCGGTCGCGTGACGGGCATGGAGACCGATGAGCGCGGCGACACCGTGGTCATTGCCCAGGCGCCGCTGGCAGAGCTGACGGATTATTCGACGCGCCTGCGCTCTATCACGCGCGGCACGGGTGACTTTACCATGAAGCCTGCTGGCTACGAGCAGGTTCCCTATGACGTTCAGGCCAAGCTGGTCGAGCGCTATGAGGAGGGTCGCGCCAAGTAGCGTATGGCGTTGCCTGCAACATACATGCCGGTGTAAGGGCCGCTCTGGGCAATCCAGGGCGGCCCTTTTTGATCCCTAGGGGACGGAGGAAAACGGATCATTTTAGGTTCGGGGGCAGCTTGGACGGCTCTAGTCCCCCGAGGCCTGGTTGCGGCCGGTGGCATAGTCGATCTGCACATGCGGCTGCAGGTTGTAGCAGTACACGTGGAAGCAGAGGGTCTGGCCGTGGTCCTCGACCGATTGCGCCTCAAGGCGTACGCCACGGCAGACAAGTTCCTCTTCGTTATACATGGGCGTGACGCGGTAGAGCACATGGTTACCCGTATCGCGAATATAGTTGAGAATCTGCTCTTCAAACGGCAGCATGCCCGTTTCGTTGAGATAGCGCGTGCCGGTGAGGAGATTTTTGCGGTTGGCGTTTTCGCCGCAGAGCGACCAGGCGATAAGGTGGCAGCGGTTGTAGAGGCTCTGGCCCGGAATAAAGTCGTAGCGCTGCTGATGCCATCCGGCGGGGTGGATACGCGAGATGTCGCCGCGCTTGCCCTGACCGAGCGACTCGGGGCCCACGCAGGCAAGCGCTTTGCGTGTGCGGCCCAAGCTGTCGAGCTTGGAGAACTTCTTAAAGCAGCCCTCTTCGGTGGCGCGCTCGTATTCATCGAGCGTGAATGACGGCGTGCCGAGCGGGTGCGTGCTGTCGGCGCGCAGGGCAACGTAGGGGTTGCCCGCGTAGTCGGGAATGCTGCTGAGATATACGCCGCGGGCGCGGTCGAGATCGGGGTTTTCGACCTCGTCGATGGGGGTGGCAGCGCCGTCTGTGGAAGCGTCGTCATCGGTGTCGGTTGCGGCGGAATCGGAGCTACCGCCAGAGTCTTGACTATTTTGAGAGTCCGAGGAGCCTGCTGTTCCCGATTCGAGTCGGGCAACCAGGTCTGCCTCGTCGTCGGTGCGGCTGGGACTCTCGTTTTGTTTTTCGGCCAGAGCCGCCGCCTGCTCATCGCTTTGCGGCGACAACAACTTGGGCGCTCCGTCGAGCGACCCTGTGAACAGCGCAAACCCCAGCACCACGGCGGTGCCGATGGAAAGTACTTGCTTGTAGGTGGGCTTGCGCGACATTGAGGCTCCTGGATGGACAGTTGGGAATCTACCAGTCTAGCAGGAGCCGGCAGGGGCCGTTCTGTCGAACAAATACTCAAGATTTGGGATAGACGCTACTGATTCATTTGTCTCATATGGAGCTGCGGTGGTTGGGCGTGTGGGGCTATTTAACATTTCCCCAGATAAAACCTGCCAAAATAAACCTGTCCCTTTTTGGCAGGTTACTGATTCATGTTGCCGTGGATGTAGGGGGTGACCTCGGGGGAGATATGGCCGCAGCCTAGCTCGCGCAGCGCGGACTCGATGGCTGCGGGCAGCGGAGTCTTGCCTTCGGCGTCGACGGCGGTGCCGCCGAGGGCGGCAATCTTAGCGACATCTGCGGGAGCGGCTTCGATATGCATGCAGCCGCCGACCAGGCGTGCGCGGACCTGAGCCAAACCAAAATCGTGCAGGTAGTCCTCGCAAGCGCGGACCAAATCGACCTTCTCGCGCGTAAGCTCCTCGCCTGTGGGGACGCGCGTGGCAAGACAGGCTCCCGCCGGCAGGTTCCAGACGGGATGGCCCCATGCGCGCAGCAGCTCGCGCTCCTCGTCCTTAGTGAAGCCGACTTCCATGAGCGGGGAGCGCACCCCGAGCTCTTTGGCGGCGCGCATACCGGGGCGATAGTCACCGCGATCGCTCGCATTGCTGCCGTCGATGACGATGGGGAAGCCCAGCGACTTGGCGTGGTTGACGATAGCGGTAAAGCCGGCGCGCTTGCAGTGGTAGCAGCGATTGGCGTCGTTGCAGGCAACCTGGGGGAGCTGCAACTGATCGACCGAAAGATTGAGTACGGGGAGCTTAAAATGCGGCTCCTCACTGGCTTGTCCGTCAACGGATCGCTCAAATGAAGCCTGCTCGGGCGTGCCGATAAGCGGCGTGGTGAGGTGAACGAGAAGAGTGCTGGTAGGCATGATACGGGCGCAGACCGCGGCCAAAAAGCTGCTGTCGACGCCACCGGAAAAGCCGATGGCGACACGTCCGTATGCCAAAAGCAGCCGCTCAAGCGCTGCGAGTTTGTCCTGAAGCTCCTCTGCGGGTGCGGCGGTGTCTGAAAGCATGAAACGATCCTTACCATTGAGTACTCGGTCGAAAACTATAATCCTACCGAGCGCTTGTCATAAGACTTCTATCTATGTAACGAAAGTGCAATATGCTATATACGTTATATACAAGTTTGTAAAGTGCGGTAGAGTGGCAGTAATGCAATCCGGTGAGGGGGCCGATATGATCAAGGCAGTCATTTTTGATATGGATGGAACGCTGGTGGACACCGAGCGCCTGGGCATTAAGGCGTGGAATGCCGGTGCCGCCGAGCTGGGACTTGCGATTGATGACGCGTTCATCCATCAGTTTATCGGCCGTACGCTGGTCGATGTCATGGATCTTCTTGAGGATCATTACGGCAGCCGCGAGACTGCCGATGCAATCTATCGTCGCCACAAGGAGATTCGCGATGAGATGGTCAAGACCGAACTGGAACTTAAGGCCGGCGCTGCTGAGTGCCTAGACGAGCTGTTGGCTGCGGGCTATCACGTAGGTCTTGCGACGTCGTCGCGCCACGTTACGGCCGAGCGCAACCTTAAGATGGTCGGCCTCTATGACAAGTTTGAAACGGTGACCTGCGGCGAGGACGTCGTGCACGGCAAGCCCGACCCCGAGATGTATCTGCTTGCCTGCGAGCGCGCGGGCTTTGCCCCCGAGGAGTGCGCCGTGGTCGAGGATTCGCGTAACGGCTGCGTTTCGGGCATTACGGCCGGCTGCCATGTCTTTGCCGTTCCCGACATCGTGCCGCTGCCGCAGGACGTGGTGGACGGCTGCGAGGCCGTGCTCGACACGCTGTTCGATCTGGCGGCGGCGGTCAAGGCCGTGCGCTAGACAATTGCGGCATTGAGGCGACCAATTGGTCGCCTTTGCGCTTAAACAAGAGAGGTCCGGCAATGGTCGAGCCTCTTTTGCTTAAGCGGCGTTTTGGCATACTGGCCGACGTGCTATAGATACGCGCCTAGGTTGATGGCGGTGGCTTCGGCTTGGCTGCTCGCCTGGGTACTGGCGCGCTCCAAGAGGAACGGCCGCACGAGTTCCTGACGGTTGATGTCCTCGGCGGCTGTGACCGCAGTAACGGTTCGCGCAGCGGAGCCGATGCGGACGCGTTTGGCCTTGGCGATGGGCTTGTTCTCGATCTGCTCCATGAGGAGCTGTACGCCCTTACGACCGATTTCGTAGCCAGGCGGTGCTACCGTGGTAAGCGGGACCGACCCGCTCCATGCAAGCGGGTTGCCGTCGCAGCCGGCCACGCGGACCTGCTCGGGGACGGAGATGCCTTTGTCGATCAACGCCGAGATAACGCCCGAGGCCAATACATCGGAAAGGCCGATGACAAAATCGGGGCGCTCATCGGAAGAACGCTCGGCAATCTGAGCGCCGATGCTGTAACCGTCGGCAGCGGTATTCCATTCCCCGGCATCGATGACCTCAATTTTGATATCGGGATGCAGGGCGAGGGCCTTGTGAATGCCAAGCACGCGCAGGGTGAGCTGCATGAATGCCGCTCTGCCCACAACGGTGATATGGTGTGCGCCGCGGGCGATGGCGAGCTCGGCGATAATGCGCCCCTGTGCCTCGTTGTCGGCGGCCACGTAGTAACCTGGCTCGGAGCAGTGGATGTCCAGATGGACGATCGGCACGGGCATCTTGGTCATAGCGGGGTGCCAGTCGGGGGACGCCATGGGCTGAACCATGACGCCGGACATCTGCGTGCCCATAAAATAGCGCAGGTAATGGTCCTCGAGAATGCCATCGTTATCGGCGTTGGCGATGAGCAAGTCGTAACCGTGCTTGCGGGCCTCGTTATGGGCGCCGCTGGCAATTTGGAGCGAGAAGCCGTGGTCGAGACGGGGGAGGACCAGGCCAAAGGACTTGGTGGTGCCGCCTGCGAGCTGGCGGGCGCTTTGGTTGGGCAGGTAGCCAAGGCGATTGATGGTCTCGTTGATGAGTTTAAGAGTCTCGGGGCGCAGCTTTTCGGGATGGTTGAGCGCGTTGGAAACCGTGCCCAGCGAGACTCCTGCCTCGCGCGCGACATCGCTGATTTTTACCTTTGCCATAGCGGCCCCTTTGATGCGTTTCAAGTACAAGCCAGATTGTAGCATCGCCCGTTTCCAGGGTGTCAAAACCTACCAATTAGGGACAGGTTTATTTTGGCAGGTTTTATCTGGGAAAACGATGCTGCCAACGCGACCACCACGAAGGGGACAGGTACCTTTGTGGTGGTTTGAGCTGCCCGGGCCTTCAATTGTCTCGATCTGTAACATCTGGACGGCAAAACCGGCTCTACCTGTTACAGATCGAGACATAGTGCAGGGGCCGAACCGTAATGTCTCGATCTGTAACACTAAGCCGGCTTCCGGAGCCCTAGATGTTACAGATCGAGATCTTTCGCCGAGACAGGCTGCCGCCCCGGTCCAAGCCACCATAAAGGCGCCTGTCCCAATCGCGGTGGTTTGGGCATGTGTGCATCGGGTGGTATCTAAGTTGAGATACCACTTCTGGTATATCAGCTTGCGCCTGCGTGAGTACAATACTCGAACGTTATACGTCTCAGCGCCCGTCGTGCGTGGGCGTTTTGCAGTCACGCGAGCGAAGGGATTTATCCTATGTGCGGAATTGTCGGCTACACCGGCTCTGATATTGCAAAGAACATTCTGGTCACGGGCCTTAAGCGTATGGAATATCGCGGCTATGACTCCTCGGGCGTCGCGCTCGAGGTGGGCGAGGGTGCCGCGGCTCACCTCGACGTCATCCGCCGCGTGGGCAAGGTTGCGGGCCTGGAGAGCGAGCTTTCCAACATCGACAGCGATGCTACCTGCGGTATCGGCCATACCCGTTGGGCCACTCACGGCAAGCCTTCCGTTGTCAACGCCCATCCCCACACCAGCTGCGACGGTCGTATCGCCATCGTCCACAACGGCATCATCGAGAACTTCGCCGAGCTGCGCGAAGAGCTGGAGGGCCGCGGCCATCACTTTAAGAGCGAGACCGATACCGAAGTCTTCGCGCACTTGATCGAAGAGGCCTATGCCGAGAAGCGCGACTTGATGGCTTCCGTGCGTGAGGCCTGCACCCACGTGGTGGGCGCCTATGGCTTGGCCGCCGTGTGCGCCGACGAACCCGGCGTGATTGCCGTTGCCCGCAAGGACTCCCCGATTGTGGTCGGCGTGGGCGAGACCGGCTCCTACGTTGCCTCCGACGTGATCGCGCTCATCGACGCCACCCGCGATGTCGTGGTGCTCGAAGACGGTCAGTTCGCCAAGCTCACGCCCGCAGGCGTCGAGTATACCGACGAGGCCGGCAACGTGATTGAGCCCAAGATCACCCATATCGACTGGGACCTGGACATGGCCGAAAAGGGCGGTTATCCCGACTTTATGCTCAAGGAGATCCACGAGCAGCCTCGCGTCGTACGCGATACCCTGGTGGGCCGCATGACCCCCGCTGGCGAGCTCGATATCGACGAGCTGGGCCTTTCGCTCGAGGAGCTCAACGATATCGACCGCGTGTATGTGATTGCCTGCGGCACCAGCTACCATGCCGGTCTCATCGCCAAGAACCTTATTGAGGGCTGGGCTCGCATTCCTACCGAGGTTGAGGCGGCTAGCGAGTTCCGCTACCGCAACCCCATCATTACGCCGACGACGCTTGTCGTTGCCGTGTCCCAGTCGGGCGAGACGGCCGACACCCTTGCCGCCATTCGCGATGCGCGCATCAAGGGTGCCAAGGTCTTTGGCATCACCAACGTGGTGGGCAGCCCGGTGGCGCGCGAGAGCGACGGCGTTATCTACACCAAGGCCAACAAGGAGATCGCAGTCGCTTCGACCAAGAGCTTCATCGGTCAGGTCGTGAGCCTCACGCTTTTGGCCCTGCTGCTGGCGCAGGTCAAGTACCGCTTGACCACCAAGCAGACGCGCATGCTGTTCCGCGAGCTTTCCGATACGGCCGAGCAGATCCAGTGGATTCTGGATACGCAGACCGAGGCCGTGCACGAGGCCGCGCTTGTCTGCAAGGACGCGCAGTCAGCGCTGTTCGTGGGCCGTGGCATGGGTGCCGCTATTTCTTACGAGGGCGCGCTCAAGCTCAAGGAGGTCAGCTACCTGCATGCCGAGGCATATGCTGCCGGCGAGATGAAGCACGGCCCCATCGCGCTGATCGATCCGGGTTTCCCTGTCATCGCGGTAGCCACCAAGAGTGCCACCTACGACAAGACGGTGTCAAACCTCATGGAGTGCAAGGCGCGCGGCGCCAAGGTGATCGTCGTTGCCACCGAGGGCGACGAGGAAATCAACAAGATTGCCGACTGCATCATTCGCGTGCCGGCCGTCCGCGACGTGTTCAGTCCCATCACGGCGAGTGTTCCCCTGCAGCTGCTCGCCCGCGAGGTTGCCATTCTGCGCGGCTGCGACGTTGACCAGCCTCGTAACCTCGCCAAGAGCGTCACGGTTGAGTAATCGAGGTTCGTTGTTCTAACAGCCAAGGCCCGGCTCCGTTGTGACGGAGTCGGGCCTTGTTGCATTTGCCCAGATAAAACCTACCAAAATAAACCTGTCCCTTTTGGGCAGGTTAGCGGAGCTTGCTGGTCTCGAAGTACTTGGGATATTGGTCCAGGACCTCGGTCTGGTTGCGGAACATCATGTGTAGGTGCTTGCTGACCAAAAAGCTCGCCTCGATGGGGTCGCGACCGGCGATGGCGCGGCGGATTTGCTTGTGCCCAATGTTGCCGTATCATAAGCCGTCGCAAACGTGAAAAAGAAGGAAGGAATCTCATATGCAACTGGCAAATATCGTACGCGAGCGCTGGAAGGGCGTCTTGTTCTGCCTGATCATCGCCATCCCCGCGACGTTGCTCGGCAAACAGATTGAGGTGGTCGGCGGACCGGTATTTGCCATCCTCTTTGGCATGGTCCTGGCACTCGTCTTTCCCAAGAATCGTCGCGAACAGCTCGCCGCCGGTGTCACCTATACGTCTAAAAAAGTCTTGCAGTACGCAGTAATCCTGCTTGGCTTTGGCATGAACCTCTCGCAGATTCTGTCCAAGGGCGCCCAGTCGCTGCCGATTATTGTAGCGACGATCTCGACCTCGCTTATCATCGCCTTTGCGCTCTGCCGCGTTATGAACGTGCCGGGCAAGATCGCGACGCTTGTGGGTGTGGGCTCGTCGATTTGCGGCGGTTCGGCCATTGCTGCGACCGCGCCCGTCATCGATGCCGACGATCGCGAGATTGCCCAGGCTATTTCGGTCATCTTCCTGTTTAACGTTATCGCGGCGCTCGTGTTTCCGACGCTCGGCGGTATGCTCGGGCTGACCAACGAGGGCTTTGGCCTGTTTGCCGGCACCGCCATCAACGACACCTCGTCCGTAACGGCTGCGGCGAGCGCTTGGGACAGCATGCATCCCGGCGCCAATGTGCTCGAGAGCGCCACGGTGGTCAAGCTCACCAGGACGCTGGCCATTATTCCCATCACGTTGGTCCTCGCATGCTGGCAGATGCATCTGGCGCGCAAGGCCGGCGGCGACGCCAAAAGCACGTTCTCGCTTAAACGCGCGTTTCCCATGTTTGTGCTGTTCTTTGTGCTGGCGAGCGTGATCACCACGGTGCTTCAGCTTCCCGCGTCCGTTACGGCGCCCATCAAGGAGCTGTCGAAGTTCTTTATCGTGATGGCCATGGCAGCTATTGGCTTTAATACCGATATCGTCGAGCTGGTCAAAAAGGGCGGCAAGCCCATCGCATTGGGCTTTTGCTGCTGGATTGGCATTGCGTGCATGAGTTTGGGAATGCAGCACGTGCTGGGAATCTGGTAGAGAAGTAGCTTATTTCGTGCTGGTTGCTGGTGAGCGCATGCCTGCGGTGGAGCGATAGGAGCTCTTGCGGGTATGGCTTGTCCGCAGGTTGATAGGTCCCGAAGAGCTCTTATCGCCCCGCCAGGATGGCGATGCGGGGCAATTCATATATTCGCAAGAAGGCGCCGCAGGCCCTATAGTGTTTGGTGAACATTATCGTTCAATTTTGAAACACTTGAGATGCCAAGCCACAGATAAGGGTTGTGGCTGGAGACGGGGCGAACCATGGACAGCGATGCCAAGCTGCAGATTCTGATCGAGGCATTGTCCGCAGCCGGAGCATCGGCGCTGGCAATCGACGAGCGCGGTGGCGTTGTGATCTCGACTATGAGTGACGGTGCGCTCGAGCAGGATATCGCCGCTTTTGTTTCCGAGCGTCTTGCTCGCGTGGGCGATGGAGCGCGCCTGGTGATGGGACGCGAGGGTATGCGGTTGAGCTTGACGGTGCGACCGACGGCCAAGGAGCACGGGGCGCTTTGGGTAGTCGTGGCACACGAAGTGCGCGCCGCCGCGGCGCACGCGGGCATCGAGTGGCTCAATGCCGACGAAGTCGAGGCTCGTTACGAGTCGAGCACGTACGGCATCGTCGAAGACGCGGTGGCGGTCGCTGCCCCCGTACGGGAGAGTTACGCACGCGGGGTGCCCCTTATGCTCGAGGGTGAACTGGGCGCAGGACAGGACCAGATTGCAAAACGCTTGTACCTGGATGGACCCTATGCCGATCAGCCCTTTGTGTCCGTTGCGCTCGATGAGCTTACGGATCGCGGCTGGCGCCATCTGCTCAAAAGTTCCGAATCGCCGCTATTCCAAACGGGGCTGACGCTTTGCATGGGCGGCTGGCATGCCGTTGGGCCCCAGCGCCTGCGCGAGCTCGTGTCCGCAATGATCGACACGGCGCTCGCAACTCGTTGCCATGTTGTGTTGACGGCAAACGATATGCCGGGCGGCGGCGAAAGCGACCAGGCTGCCTTTGTGACCGAACGTCTGGCCTGCGCCGTGAGTGTGGCGCCGGCGCTTGCCGAGCAGGGCGGCGCGTCGCATAAAATTACGGGCTATTTGAAGTATCTGGCAGATATGTTTGAAACGGATGCCCCATGGCTGTCCGCCGCTGCGGCAGAGACGCTCGATGCATACCGCTGGCCCCGCAATTACCTGCAGCTGCGCGAAGTATCGGAACGACTTTATATATTAGTGGGGGCTGGAACGGTGGAGCGTGCCGTGGCGGAAGAGGTGCTTGCTCAGGAGGACGTTATCAAGACCGCGACCTTTGGCGCCCCGATGCTCGAAAGCGATTTGTATATCTTGCGACCCTTGGCCGATAGCGAGCGCGATATCGCGCGGTTGGTTCTGCGGCACCTTCATGGCAACAGGACTCGTGCGGCAGATGTGCTCGGTATAAGCCGTACGACCTTATGGCGCCTGCTGAAGGACAGCGACCGCTGAGCGAGGCGCCGTGACCGCGCGCGGCTCGTGTGCTACAGTCCAAAGCAGTATTGTTTCGATTGTGTTACGGCGTGCGGGGGAGTATGGCGGAGACTTCAAAACCGAACCGAACAAAACGAAGTGCGGCGCCGGTCAGCCGGCGTACGACTTCGCGGACGTGGGGCAAAAGCGCCTCGGGGTTCGACGGCTCGTTCAAGCGCACAAAATATGGCTATCCTTCGGCAAGCGCTCGCTTGGCCATGCAGGCCGAGTCCTCGTTGTGGGGACGAAGACGCGTGGTGGGTTCAAAGCTCACGCACAATGGCACGCTTGGCTACATTAGCCGCGGTGCTGCCCGCCGAAGCGGCCTCAATCCTGCAGGCTGGCATCGTTACGTGCCGATCGTGGTCGTTGCCGCGATAATCGTCATTGCGCTCGCGGCACTCGGATATGCCGGCGGCGGCGCGAGTCTGGGCGCGATGTTCAAATCGCCCGAACTTGCACATGTTGGCACGGAGCTTGTTGAAGGCGCACGAGACCAGACGAGTGTGGCGCCCCAGCGCGGCATGGTCGCAGCTGCTGCCACCATTGCCGATGCTCAAAAGGACGAAGGCGAGCAAATAGCAGAGGGGGCGGCGCAGGTGAGTGATGGCGGGACGAATTCGGCTCCAAATCAAACGGCATAGGCCTGCCGGAACATAAAATCGTCACAGCGAGGTGCCGTTTGGGGCTATAAGCGAACAAAAATCTAAAAAATCGTTTCTTGTAGAGCTCTTTGGTCACAATTTGCAGAAAAGGGATATACTACTAAACACTTAAAAATCTGCAAGCTGCAAGTTGAGGAGTACCTAACATGAAGAAGAGATTCATGGCAGCACTGAGCGTTCTCGCTCTTGCCCTGGCTCTGCCCGTGGCTGCTTTCGCCGCCCCGAGCCCGGCCAACACCACCGCCACCGGCGCCAACAACGTGACCGCCAGCGTTAACAACGCTAACGTCAAGGTTGTTTCCACCACCAAGAACGCCGAGGGCACCCCTGCCGGCGCCAACGTGGTCGCTTCCTTCGAGATCACCGAGACCGTCGAGGGCACTGTTTCTGAGTCCAACCCGCTGACCATTACTTTCAACCTTGGTAAGGCTTACGCCAACGCTAAGGTTACCGTCTACGTCCAGCACAACGACGGCTCCAAGGAGACCCTGAACCTGACTGCCAACAACATGGGCACGGTCGAGTTTAAGGTCACCAAGCTCTCCACCTACACCATCGTGGCTGAGAAGACCGCTGCTGGCGCTGCTACTACCGACAACGGTGCTAAGTCCCCGGCTACCGGTGTGAACACCACCGCTGTTGCCGCTGTGGCTGCTGTTGCCGCTGCTGGCGCTGCCTGCGCTTTTGTTGCTCTTCGCAAGAACAACTAGCACACACACGGTTTCAACCGTAAGATTTGAGGACCCGTACTTGTGCGGGTCCTTTTTTTGACCGATTTACAGGGTAAGGGAACACCATGGCACAGCAGCCGCAGGGTAAGCATATGGACGTTAAGCATGTGGACGACTCGGACAAAAAGCGTCGCGCCACGATACTCAAGGGCGTTATCGCAGTGTTGTTGCTGGTCGCAGTCGGCTGCGGCGGCTACGTGCTCTATATGAAT
This sequence comes from uncultured Collinsella sp., assembly GCA_959023295.1. GTDB lineage: Bacteria > Actinomycetota > Coriobacteriia > Coriobacteriales > Coriobacteriaceae > Collinsella. The sequence goes on from CAUFBM010000006.1 coordinate 26,733, forward strand.
CATCTAGAGCAGCAGCGCGCCGAGGAGATGGGTGCAACAGGCAAGCCCGCCACGAAGGTCGAATCAAAGGGCAAGGAGCTACCGGACAACCCCATCGACTTTGCCCCACTTTTTCAAGAAAACCCCGACATCTACGCGTGGCTCTACATTCCGGGTGCGGATATCAACACGCCCTTGCTGCAGAGCACGACGGACGACCTGTTTTATCTGGACCACGACAAGGATGGCAAGTACGACCCCTACGGCACCGCGTTTAGCCAGATGGCAAACGCGCGCGACTTCAGCGATCCTGTCACGGTGATCTACGGTCATGTGAACGGCGGCGTGTTCCACAACTTGCATAACTTTGAGGACGTGGACTTCTTTAACGAGAACGGCGAGTTCTATATCTACACGCCGGGCCATATTCTGACGTACAAGATTGTCTCGGCCTATCAATATGACGACCGCCACATTCTCAACTCGTTTAACTTTGCCGACCCTGCCGTGCGCCAGGACTACTTTGATTCGGTCTGTAATCCGGACGCATTGCTCAAAAATGTACGTGACGGCGTGACACTTGATGCAGATAGTAAGATTGTGCAGTTGAGCACCTGCATGCTCGATAGCTCGCAGGGCAACTCGCGCTATATTGTCAGCGGTGTGTTAACAAGCGACCAGGAGACAAAATAGTCATGAACCCCCGTGGCAAGCACTTTATCGATGCGGTGGATCCCGACGAAAATCAAGTAAACAATCCCGAGCAGCAGGTTCAGGATGTGGCGGAGCCTGTCGAGCCTCAATGGAAGACCAAAGGCACCTCGACGCCTCAACCTGACGAAAAATCCCAGAGCAAGGCTGAGGTTCCGTCCGACGCATCGGCAAAGACCGATGAAGCTGCGGCGCAGCCTGTTGATGAGGCAGAGTGGCCTTCGCTTGATGAGGCGGGACCTCAGCGTCGTCGACGCTCTAAAGAGTCGATTAGGCGCATCAAGCGCCGCCGCCGTATCTGCACGCTGCTGATCGTGCTGCTCGTGATTGGTGCGGTTGTTGCTGCCGGCTGGGGCTTTGTGAATCACAGCGTGAACCAAGGCAAAAAGAAGATTGAGGAAAAGACCCAGAAGGTCATTAAGGCCAAGGGCGACACCATTACCTATAACGGCAAGAAGTATGCGCTCAACAAGCATATGGCCACGGTGGCGTTTATCGGCTTTGATGGCCGCAATAACGATGACGGTACCCAGAAGGGCCAGTCCGATACCGTGATGGTCGTCGCGCTTAATACCGACACGGGCGAGGCCCGCGGCATTATCATCCCGCGCGACAGCATGGTTGCCGTAGATACGTATTCCAATGGTTCGTTTGCCGGCCAGGTGACCGAGCAGCTGTGCTTGCAGTTTGCTTATGGCACCGATGGCGACAACTCATCGGCACTGACGGCCGCCGCTGCCTCGCGCGTGCTCGATAACATTCCGGTAGACTATTACTACACGCTCAATATCGAGGGCGTGGCTCCCATTAATGACTCCATCGGCGGCGTGACACTGGTACCTACGCAGACTGTGCCGGGCACGTCGGTTGTCGAGGGTCAGGAGACCACGCTGTTTGGTACAACGGCAGAAAAGTACGTGCAGTGGCGCGACACGACGAATCTGACGTCTTCGCTGGATCGTACAGCGCGCCAGGTGAGTTACGTGCAGGCGTTTGCATCGAAGGTGCTCAGCAGTGCCAAGAGCAACCCCGCCATGCTCATCAGCCTGTATCAGGCTATGGGCGACTATACGTGGACCAATTTGGGTCTCGATGAGTTCAGCTATCTGGCGACCACGATGCTCGAGCACGGCCTGACTTCTTTTGATGTTGTGACGCTGCAGGGAACCATGCAGCAGGGCGACACCTTTGCCGAGTTTTACCTAGACCAAGACAATGTAAAACAAACCGTTGTGGACACCTTCTATCATCCTGTTAATTAGCTGCCCAGGTGCCGGATGCCAACAGTGGTTCACTCGATGTCAGGCACCAACAGCGAGCGGGCCGCATTTGAGACAAGGTGACGTGAAATGAGAGGGCGCTGACCTTTTGGTCGCGCCCTCGAAATTGAACGTCAGATTGGCGTGAATGCGGCCCGCGCAGCGTCAACGGGTCCGCCGTTCGTTAGAACGGCGGAACATACACCACGTTGTCGCGGCGAGGCTTGGCCTCGGGAAGCACGTCCTCGGCGTAGCCCAGAATGCAGTTGCCCACACCGCGCAGGCTTCCGTCGGCGGGCAGACCCCACTTGGCCAGCAGCTCCAGACCCTCGGGCGAATCGAAAACCTCGTGGGCGCGATGAATCCAGCACGAATCAACGCCCAGCGCATAGGCAGCATTGAGTAGGTTGCCCATGGCAAGCGAACCGTCTTCCAGGTGCGTCGGCACGCTGCGGTCGACCAGTACCACCACAACGGTTTTGGCACCGTAGAAGGGGTCGCCGTTGCTGCCCATGACTTGCGCATTGAGCTGCGAGAGGCGCTCGACGGTCGCGGGGTCGGTGACGGCGACGAACGTCACCGGCTGGCGCCCCATGCCGCTGGGCGCATACTGGCCTGCCTCGATAATGCGTGCGAGTTTTTCTGCCTCGACGGGGCGATCGCTGTAGTTGCGGCAGCTACGGCGATGGATGAGCGCTTCGATGGTCTCCATGGGTTCTCCTAGCGATGACGTTGCAGATGTTCCGTTCTTACCCGTCGTGCCGTAGCCGTAATCGCGCAGAGGGTCCCAAACAGCAATGGCCACCAATCGGAGAAGACGGCTTGCATAAAACTGCGGCAAGAATGTGAGAAGCTGATGAGATGGTTAAACGTTTTATCCCGTCTACCCTGCGGTTTTTTACCACTTGCCTAAATCATGGGCGTATATCCATTGATAAAGGTTTTACTAAAGGGGTACCAACGTTTATCAATGCGCTGTGGTGGCGCTGGGCCAGGAGGTAATTATCATGTTCCAGGCTGGAGACGTCGTCGAGACTGACTTCGAAGGATTTCTGAAGCTGCTGCGTTCCAAGACGCGCGCTTTTGTGTCGATCAACGATCACGAGTACTACATCACGCACACCGATGGCTATTGGCGTGTTCAGGATTGCGAGACCCTCAACGATAAGGGCCATTTTACTGACTGCTCCGAGCTGGTCAATACGGTCTGCGAGGTCGTTGAGCTGCCTTGGATCTGCGGCAAGAGCCTGCACGACAGCTTTGCGAGCGCTACGGTCTACGAGGCCGTCGCTGCCTAACGGGCAAATACATCGCTATTCTCGCGTGACCGCCGGCGCCGCCCCCGCGCCGGCGGTCTTTTTCTGTCGATATGCTATATAGGGTCGCCCGTATATATAACGAGCTTATTGACGATAGTCAAAACTCGGACTAATCTAGAAATACAAATTGGTCAAAACTCGGACAATCGAATGGCGGGAGAGATGAATAGTGCAGTTAGCCTGGTCGATTTCGATCGGATGCTCAATGGACTCGACCATATCTATTCGGAGTTCTCGCGCACCTGCGGCCTTTCGGACTGCGCCTATTGGATGCTCGTCGACACCAGCACGGCGGGCGGTAGCATCGCTGTGAGTCGTCTGACAAGCGAATGGTTCTATAGCAAACAGACCATCAATTCGGCCATTAAAACCTTGACGGCGCGGGGTTTCGCCACGCTTGAGTTTGCCGAAGGCAGTCGCAAGAACAAGGTTGTGAGCCTGACCGAAGAGGGTAGGCGATTTGCCGAGCGTTATGCGCTGCCGGCACTCAAGGCCGAACAGCGAGCCTTTGGCGCACTTGAGCCATGTGAGCAGCGCGAGATTATGCGCTTAATCGGCAAATTCTCTCAGGTGCTTGGCGAGGAGTGCGAGACATTTAAGCAGCAGGTGGCAGCCGCAAGCCAGATGCAAGATCGACGTGAGGGGGAGTCGTGCGACTGTTAATGAGGTTCTTGAAGCCCTATCGAGGGCTTGTCGCAGTGACGCTGCTGGTGCTGCTGGTGGATAACGTCGGTACGCTGTTGGTTCCCACGATGCTGGCGAACATGGTCAATACCGGTATTACCACGGGCGATGTCGACTACATTTTACGCAACGGCCTATACATGTTTATCGCGACCAGCATGGCTAGCGGCGGCACGGTGCTGGGCTGCTATCTTTCGGCGCGCCTGGCCGCCAACGTGGCCTGCGATATCCGCAATGCCGTGTACGACAAATCGCTTGAGTTGTCCGCCAGCGATTTTGAGCGCTTTGGCACCGGATCTATGATCACGCGCTCGCTCAACGACATCAACGTGATTCAACAGGCTATCCTGCAGACGATTCAGTTGGTGCTGCCGGTGCCGTTCTTGGCCGTCGCGGGCATCATTTTTGCTTGGTTCATCGATCCCGCCATGGGAACGCTGCTGGGCGTGGTGGTTGCGATCGTGTTGGTGGCGGCGGTCTTTACGGTGGCTAACGCCGCGCCGATTTTTATGCGCCTTCAGAGCTTTATCGACCGTATGAATGTGGTGCTGCGCGAGAACATCGTGGGCGTTCGCGTCATTCGCGCTTTCAATAAGGAGCGCCACGAGGAACAGCGCCTGGACGAGGTGTTTAGCGATTACGCCGCCAACGCCATCAAAGTCAACCACCTGTTTGTGGGGCTCGACAGCTCCAGCTTCTTTTTGATGAACATCGCCGAGGTGGCGGTGCTGTGGGTGGGCGGCAACCGCGTGGGCGCCCGTGCCATGCAAATCGGCAGCATCTCGGCCGTACTGGAATACGCGATCCTGATCCTTTTCTTTGTGATGATGGCGCAGATGGTGATTCTGACGCTTCCGCGCGCTGCGGCGTGCCTCAACCGCGCGCAACAGGTGTTGGAGATTGAGCCGAGCATTGTGGACGGCAAGGCTACGCTGGGCGACGGGGCGCCTGAGTTCGCAGATGGGGCCGGCGCGGTCGCCGCGTTCGATCACGTGTCGTTTCGTTTCGACGACGCCGACGAGGACACGCTGTGCGATCTGAACTTTACCTGTCGCCGCGGTCAGACGACCGCTATCGTCGGCTCGACGGGCTCGGGCAAATCGACGGTGGCCAAGCTCTTACTGCGCTTCCACGATGCCACCAAGGGCGCCATTCGCCTGGACGGCGCCGATCTGCGCGATCTTTCGCAAGGCGAGATTCGCGGGCGCATTGCCTATGTGCCGCAGAAGGCGTGGCTGTTCTCGGGCACCGTGGCAAGCAACCTGCGCTTTGGCAACGAAGAAGCGACTGAGGCCGACATGCTTCATGCGCTCCAGGTTGCTCAGAGCACCTTTGTGCTTGATCAGCCGCAGGGGCTCGATACCCCGGTGGCGCAGGGCGGCACGAACTTTTCGGGCGGCCAGCGCCAGCGTCTGGCCATCGCCCGTGCGCTCATGAAGCATGCCGATCTATATATCTTCGATGACAGTTTTTCAGCCCTGGACTTTAAGACCGATGCCGCCCTGCGCCATGCGTTGCAAGACGAGACGCGTGACGCTGCGGTGCTCATCATCGCGCAGCGCATCTCGACGATCTTGCACGCCGATCAGATCGTCGTGCTCAAGGACGGCGAGGTTGTGGGCCTGGGCACGCATGGCGAGCTTATGGAAACCTGCGAAGTGTACCGCGCTATCGCGGAATCGCAGATGAAGGGAGGTGAGTAGCATGACCAAGGAGCTCAGGAAACAAGGCAGTGTTGTCGATGCCGCCGCTGCAGACGCTGCCGATAAAACGGTCGACCAGGCTGTCGTAGCGCCCGAGCTGGATGAAGCCGCCAAGGCCGCAGCCGCGCGCGAGGCTCGCCGCCAGGCGCTCTATGAGGAAAACGAGCGCGCGGAGGATGAGCGCGCCCGAGCCGAGGCGGAACGCATGCGCGACGTGGACGATAGCGATGAGGACAAGACGCCTCGGGATACCTGGGCGACGGTGCGCCGCCTGTGGAGCGAGGCTGCCGGCGACCACTGGCGCTTCTATATCGTGTTCGCGAGCATTGTGTTCTATGCCATCTTTAACACCGCTGCGCCGGCATATAGCGCCCGCGTGATCGATGAGCTGTGGAGCCACATTCAGGTGGCGTTTGCCAACGACACACCCTTCAACATCACCTGGGAGAACTGCGGCAGGACCATCTTCATCTACTTTATGATCTGGACGGCAGCCGCCTCGTTCTACGCGCTCCAGAGCTTTTTGATGTCGAGCGTGGCCGAACGCCTCAACCTGTGTCTGCGTAACCGCATCGCTCAAAAGCTCAATCGTCTGCCACTCGCCTATTTTGACGCGCATCGTCCCGGCGAGGTCGTCAGCCGCGCGACCAACGACCTGGACAAGATGTCCGAGAGCATGCAGCGCGGATTGCTGCAGCTGCTGGTTTCGATTGGTACGGTAGTGGGCGCTGTGGGCGTGATGTTTGTGTTCAGTGTGCCACTTACGCTGGTCTTTTTGTTCTTTACGGCGTTGTCACTGCTGGTGACCAAGGTGGTCTCGCGCCGCACGCATGACGTAACCGGTGAGCGCCAGGAGTGGGTGTCCAAGATTACGAGTGCGGTCGAGGAAGGCTACTCGGGCCGTCTGGTGATTCGCGCGTTTAACCGCGAGCGTCAGAGTTCTGTCGAGGTACATCAGGCCTCGGGCGAGCTGGCGCGCGTGAGTGCCAAGGCCGACTTTATGATTAACGCCGTTGGCCCCGCGGTGCGCTTTATCGGCCGCCTGGCACAGATCGTGATTGCGATTGTGGGCTGCAGCATGTTGGTTGCCGGCCACATGACCGTCGGTGTGTTCCAGGCGTTCTTCCAGTTTATCTACGAGGCATCTGAGCCCATGACGCAGCTGTCGTTTACCTTCAACTCGCTGCAGAGCGCGCTGGCGAGTGCGGAGCGCGTGTTCGACCTGCTTGATGAGCCCGAGATGGAAGCCGATCCGCAGCCGGGCGAGGCCGCCAGGCTGCCGGGTCGCGTGGAGGGCCGCGTCGCCTTTGAGCATGTGCGCTTTGGCTACGCACCCGAAAAGCCGCTCATGCGCGACGTGTCGTTTACCGCCGAGCCGGGCCAGAAGATCGCCGTGGTGGGAACCACGGGTGCGGGCAAGACCACGCTCATCAACCTGCTCATGCGCTTTTACGAGATCGACGGCGGCCGCATTACGCTCGACGGCGTAGATACGAGCCGCATGGATCGTGGCGAGCTGCGCCAGCAGTTTGGCATGGTGTTGCAGGACGCCTGGCTGTTCGACGGAACGATTGCCGAGAATATCGCCTACGGCTGCCCCGAGGCAACGCGCGACGAGATCGTGGCCGCCGCCCGCGCCGCGCAGGTCGATTTCTTTGTGCGTACCATGCCGCAGGGCTACGACACGCACGTGGCCAACGATGCCGAAAGTATCAGCCAGGGCCAACGTCAGCTGCTGACCATCGCACGCGTGCTGCTCAACAACCCGGCGATTCTCATCCTGGACGAGGCGACGTCGAGCGTGGATACGCGTACCGAGCTTGCCATCGGCCGTGCCATGGACGCGCTTATGCGCGGGCGCACGAGCTTTGTGATCGCGCATCGCCTGTCGACGATCGTGGATGCCGATCTGATTCTGGTCATGGACCACGGCAACATTATCGAGCAGGGCACGCATAAGGAGCTGTTGGCTGCCGAAGGAGCCTACGCTGACCTCTATCTGAGTCAGTTCGCATAATGTGACAAAGGGACAGTCCCACATGTCACATCACAAATAAGGCGCGCCGGGGATGAATTCCCTGGCGCGCCTTTGCGCTGGCGTCAATGTTGTCGGTGACCGTCCGCTTCTAGCGTTCGTCCACGAGCTTGGCGATGAGGGCTTTGAGCTCGGCCACCTCTCGCTCGAGTTCCTTGACGCGGCGGGCGTTCTCGGTGATGCCCTGACGGTTGAGCGCGGACTGTTCGGCGGCGTCATCGGGCATGTACTCGCGATGCTGCTTGGCATCGAAGCTCTCCTCGAACACGCGGCAGCCGTTGCGCTTGATGATGCGTCCCGGCACGCCCACGACGGTGCAGTTGTCGGGCACGTCCTTGACGACAACCGAGTTGCCGCCAATCTTGACGTTGTTGCCGATGCGAATGTTGCCGAGCACCTTGGCGCCCGTGCCCACGGTAACGTTGTTGCCCAGGGTGGGGTGGCGCTTGCCGGTCTCGTTGCCGGTGCCGCCAAGCGTGACGCCCTGGTAGAGCACGCAGTTGTCGCCCACGACGGTGGTTTCGCCGATGACGACGCCCATGGCGTGGTCGATAAAGAAGTGCTTGCCGATCTGTGCAGCGGGATGAATCTCGACGCCGGTGATGTGGCGGGTGATTTGTGAGAGCACGCGGGCGAGCGAGCGATGACCGTGCTCCCAGAGCCAGTGCTCGGGCACGTGGTTCCACTTGGCGTGCAGGCCAGGATAGGAAAGGAAGATGACCAGACCGTTTTGCGCGGCGGGGTCCTGCGCCTGGACGGTCTTGATGTCCTCGCGAATGGTATTGATAAAGCTCACCGTCCGCCCTCCCTTAGCGCCATGGCAATGCAATTCAATAAAGTATAGCGATTCGCTAGGGATTAGGAAGAACAATCTTGGCGGCTTTGCGTGACAAGTGTCAGTTATGCAAACTTGCTGGTAATGGAGTAAGACTTTTGAGGGGTTTGGCCCGTGCTCACGCCGCAACCGTATACTGGTCAACTTGGACGTGTCCGCGCCCACAACTGAGAGGTTTTACTTCATGGGTTTCATCAATTTCATTGCCGAGCTGCTTAAGGATCCGCGCACCGCGATCGCCAGTTGGATTGCCGCCGGCCCGCTTATGGCTTACGGCTGCGTGTTCCTGATCATCTTTATCGAGACGGGCGTGGTGTTCTTCCCGTTCCTTCCCGGCGATTCGCTGCTGTTTGCCTCGGGCTTCTTTGCCCACAACGGCGGCTTTAACATCGTGGCGCTTCTGGCCACCGCATGGGCTGCAGCCATCCTGGGCGATCAGTGCAACTTTATGATCGGTCACTTCTTTGGCCGCAAGATCATCGCCTCGGGCAAGGTGAAGGCCATGACGCCCGAGCGCATTAAAAAGTCCGAGGACTTCTTGGACAAGTGGGGTCACCTGGCAATCTTCTTGGGTCGCTTCTTCCCGTTTATCCGCACCTTCGTGCCCTTTATCGCCGGCATGGGCGGCATGCACTGGCGCAACTTTGTCGTCTTTAACGTGCTGGGCGGCATTACCTGGTCGACGGTCTTTACGCTGCTGGGCTACTTCTTTGGCGGCATTCCCTTTGTGCAGGAGCACTTTGAGCTGCTGATTATCGGCATCGTCGCCGTATCGATTATCCCGACCGTGGTCGGCCTGGTTAAGGCTAAGCTGGGTAAATAGAGCGCCTAGCTCGAGCCAGCGCGCAAACCGTGCCGTTGAGGCCCGTCACCGCTTACGGTGATGGGCCTCTTTGCTTCAGCCAAATGAAAATACTTTACTTAGTTAAAGAAAAAGCGTTTTATCAGACGCGTACGGGGAGTACAATCTCGTGCATGCGAATCGACGTGCCATCGGCTTTGATGCCGTTCGCGTGTCCCGTCCGGCTCTACGCTCCGGGCGTGCGACGTTGCGACGCGGTCGGCCTCGGTCCTTGCGTGCGAGTTCGCGAGTATGCAACTGTGTATGTAAGGAGCGACACATGACTGTCGAGAAGAAGGATATCGATTGGGGTAGCCTAGGCTTTGGCTACATGAAGACCGATTACAGCTACGAGGCCCATTGGAAGGATGGCGAGTGGGACGAGGGCGGCCTGACCACCGACCACACCCTGCATGTCTCCGAGTGCGGCGGCATCTTCCATTACTGCCAGGAGGTCTTTGAGGGCCTGAAGGCCTACACCGCCGAGGACGGCAGCATCGTCTGCTTCCGTCCCGACATGAACGCCGAGCGCATGTATAACTCTGCCCAGCGCCTCGAGATGCCCCCGTTCCCCAAGGATAAGTTTGTTGAGGCCGTTAAGCAGGTCGTTTCTGCCAACGCCGCCTGGGTTCCGCCCTTCGGCTCCGGTGCGACCCTGTACGTGCGTCCGTTTATGATCGGCTCCGGTGACGTGATCGGCGTGGCTCCCGCTCCTGAGTACACGTTCCGTATTCTCGTGACCCCGGTCGGTCCGTACTTTAAGGGTGGCCTCAAGCCTGTCAAGCTGCGCGTTTCCGAGTACGACCGCGCCGCACCGCACGGCACCGGTAACATCAAGGCCGGCCTCAACTACGCCATGTCCCTGAAGCCCACGATGGAGGCTCACCGCGAGGGCTATGCCGAGAACCTGTATCTCGACTCCGAGTCCCGCACCTATGTCGAGGAGACCGGTGGCGCCAACGTCCTGTTCGTGAAGGAGGACGGCACGCTTGTCGTCCCGCAGTCGCACACCGACTCCATCCTTCCCTCCATCACCCGTCGTTCGCTCGTTCAGGTCGCTGAGGACCTGGGCATGACCGTCGATCAGCGTCCCGTCGAGTGGGCCGAGGTCAAGGCCGGCACCTTTGTGGAGTGCGGCCTGTGCGGCACCGCTGCCGTCATCTCCCCGGTGGGCGAGATCGACAACAAGGTCTATGGTGCCGATGAGACCGTGACCTTCCCGGCTGGCTACACCGAGATCGGCCCCGTGATGAAGAAGCTTCGCGAGACCCTGACGGGCATCCAGTCTGGCGCTGTTGAGGATAAGCACAACTGGGTTTACACCGTCGCGTAACCTGCCTTACAGCTCTTGGCGAGCACGTCCGGGCGGAGAGCAAGTTCCCTCCCGGCGCGTCCTCGGACATGCAAGAAGCCCTCGCTGCGCACTTCGTGCGGCGAGGGCTTCTTGCGTCCTGCGGAGTGCGCCGGGAGGGAACTTGCTCTCCGCCCTGCGGCTCGGCGCTGTCGCGACAGGGGATTACTTGGCTGAATTAAAGATGGTGCGGGGCCTTTCGGCCGCGCGTTGTGCGTGGATAAGAAAAGGGCCCAAGGTTTGTGCCTTGGACCCCAAAGGGTTGATGAACTGGCTTAAGACTCGGCCATGATTGTTAGAACTTGACGGTCGGTGCCTGGCGGGCAGCCTCGGCGGCCTCGAAGCCCTGGCGCTCCTTAAACTGGAAGATGCCGGCAAAGATAACGGCCGGGAACGTCTGGATGGCGTTGTTGTAGCTGAGCACGCAATCGTTGTAGCTCTGGCGCGCGTAGCTCACCTTGTTCTCGGTGTCCTCGAGCGTGGACTGGAGCTGCGTAAAGTTGGTATTTGCCTTAAGGTCGGGGTAGGCCTCGGCGACGGCAAAGAGCTGGCGCAGCGCACCGGTCAGCACGTTGTCCGCTTCCATCTTGGCCTCGGGGGTGGTGGCGCTCACGGCGGCGTTGCGCGCGTTGACTACGGCGGCGAGCGTGTCCTGCTCGTGCTTGGCGTAGCCCTTGACGGTCTCGACCAGGTTAGGGATCAGGTCGTTGCGGCGCTGCAGCTGCGTGTCGATGTTCTGCCAGGCATTATCGATGCGATTGCGCTTGGTGACCATGTTGTTGTAGATGCCGGCGATGGCGCTGGCGATCACAACGACAACAACGATACCGATGATGACGGGAAGCATGATGTCTCCGTTTCGAATGGCAGCGGCGTTTTGCGCCGGCTGCCGTTGGTGTAACGCTACTAGTATACCCGCAACCTTTGGCGATACCGAACTTTCCGGTAAGCGTTATGTTTCCGCCAAGGAGGGGCCGCCAATATGGAACGGGTGGTACAGGTGTAAGATATGCGACAAATTAAGGAATGCTGTCTACACCTTGAGGATGGCGATACGGATGGACCTTCGCATCAAGAAAACCTATCGTGCCCTGTTCGATGCCTTTACCGAGCTTTTGGAAGAGCATCGGTTTGAGGATTTGACGGTTGCCATGCTTTGCGACCGGGCCCTGATTCGCCGCACGACGTTCTATAAGCATTTTCGCGATAAAAACGATTACTTTGCCTTCTATATCGATGAGCTTATGGCAGGTCTGCCGCAAAACCGGACCGATGCAGCGGACGCGGAGCCGCTTGATGACGTACAGGCGCTTCGCCACGTGGTCTTTGACGATGCCATGAATATGATTCTGGCGCATGAGCAGCTCATGGATAACCTTTTGGCCAGCAGCATGTCGGGCATGCTGACTGGCATGATTTGCGACCGCATTGCGCGTTCCATCCGCGAGCGTGTGATGAGCTCGCTTGCCGAAGATGCCCTGGCGCCCGTTTCGCTCGAGACGACATCGGAGTTTATCGCCGGTGGCATTATTCGGCTGTTCACAAATTGGTGGGAGTCGGGTCACGATCTTGAGCGTCGACCCGAGATGGCCGACGTGGTCGATGCGCTGTTTGAGCGCACCATGACGCCGGTGAATCACTAAGGTGGCGGAGAGAGGGGGATTCGAACCCCCGGAACGCTCTCGCGCTCAACGGTTTTCAAGACCGCCGCATTCAACCGCTCTGCCATCTCTCCGTGAGTCGTAATGATAGCATCGTTTTGGATTTGCAACAGGGAAGGCGAACGATGACGATCACCGAAATCGATGAGAAGTTCATGCGCGAGGCGCTGGCGGAGGCGCGTGCCGCCGCGGCGGTGGGCGAGGTGCCGATCGGTGCCGTAGTGGTGCGCGCGGGTGAGATCGTCGCGAGTGCGCATAATCGCCGCGAGCTCGACCAGGATCCTTCGGCGCATGCCGAGTTTTCGGCCCTGTGCGCCGCCGCGCAGTCGCTCGGTCGTTGGCGCCTTTCCGACTGTACGGTCTACGTGACGCTCGAGCCCTGCTGCATGTGCGCGGGGCTTATGGTTAACGCGCGCGTGGGGCGCTGCGTGTACGGCGCGGCCGATGCCAAGGCGGGTGCACTGGGCTCGCTGTACGACCTCAATGCCGATTCGCGCCTGAACCATCGGTTTAACGTACGTGCCGGCGTGCTGGCGGATGAGTGTCGTGAGGTGTTGAGCAGCTATTTTAGTGGGCTGCGTGGCACCGATTGTGCTGGCTGCGGTTGTGGGGCCGATCTTGGGGCACATACCGCTCATGCCGAGGCGCTCGCGTGTGCCGAAGAGGATGCTGGCGCAGCGGTTGACTTTGGCCCCGTGCAGCGCCGGCCCCGCCGCGTGCTGCTGGCGATTGATTCCTTTAAGGGCAGCGTTTCGAGCGCGCAGGCGGAGAAGGCCGTTGCCGAAGGCGTGCGCCGTGTGTGGCCCGATGCCGAGCTGGGCGCTTTGCCGCTGGCAGATGGTGGCGAGGGAACGCTCGACGCCATCGCCGCGCGCGCCGGCGTGCTTTCGACCTGTGAGGTTGCAGGCCCCTTGGGCGACCGCGTGTCTGCCCGGATGCTGGTGGACGGCGAGCACGAGTCGGCTGTAATTGAGATGGCCGAGGCGGCGGGTATTGGGTATTCGCCCTGCACGGAGTCGGCGGCGTTGGCGGCCACAACTTATGGCGTGGGCGAACTGATGCTTCGTGCGGTTCGCGCGGGTGCAAAGACGATCTATATTGGCTTGGGCGGCAGTGCCACCAACGACGGCGGCGCCGGCATGCTGCAGGCGCTGGGCGCGCGTGTGGTCGATGATCAGGGCTGCGATATCGCCCCCGGTCTTGCGGGTCTCGAACACGTGGTGAGTATCGATTTGGCGCCGGCGCTTCGGGTGCTGGGCGGCGCACGCATCGTCGTGCTGTCCGATGTCGAGAATCCGCTCGTGGGGCGTCGAGGCGCACTGGCGGTGTTTGGCGGGCAGAAGGGTCTGCCGACGGATGATGCCGAGGCGCTGCGCAGGTACGACAGCTGGATGGTCGGCTATGGTCGCCTGCTCGATGCGGCGATTACCGGGGCGCGGGCTCAGGGGTTGTTGCGCGTGCCCGAGGGTGCACGGACATTTGGCTCGGTGCTCGGTGTGCCCGGTGCTGGCGCCGCCGGCGGCCTGGGCGCCGCGTTGCTAGCGCTCGGTGCGGAGCTGCGTTCGGGCGTGGAGACGGTGCTCGATCTGATTGGGTTTGACGAGTGCGTGCGCGATGCCGACCTGGTCATAACGGGCGAGGGCAATATGGACGAGCAATCCGCTGCCGGCAAGGCACCGGTGGGCGTGGCTCGTCGTGCGAAGCGATATGGCAAGCCGGTTGTTGCCGTCGTGGGCGGTCGTGCCGACAACCTGGATGCGGTGTATGGGCAGGGTGTCGACTTAGTTCTGCCGGTCTGTCGCAGACCCATGCCCCTTGACCAAGCGCTCGACCCCCAGGAAGCCACAATCAACCTCATCTGCGCCGGTGAAGCCGCCGCCCGATCCTACGACCTCGCCCGCCTCTAAAACCCAACTCCCTATAAGTTGCGGTGGAATAGTTCCTGTTTGGCGGCTCAGGCGGCAAAAACAGGAACTATTCTACCGCAACTCAAAAGTGGTCTTTTGGCCCCGTCCCAAATTAGCTACCTTGCCCCATCGGGCTGGAGCGGGTAAGATATACCGAGCGCCTAGCGCGTTCGATGGGTTCGGATGACGACATGTTCCGAATCTGGTCAGGTCCGGAAGGAAGCAGCCATAAGGAGCCTCTGTCGGGCATCCGAATCCATCGAGCGCACGGGCGCTTTTTGGTGCCGCGATGTGGTCCCGGTGCCGGCGGGCTGTTTGGTGTCTCGCTGGTCCTCGGCTTTGCCTGCGGAATCGCTCGACTACCAAACAGCCCGCCGGCACCGGGACCACATCGTCCAAAATGCGCCCGTAGAGGCGCGTTAATCTGAACAATTAATCCCTTGTCTAGTGCTGCTCGTTGGCTTTGCCAAAACATGTTCGGGTGCTTTGTCTCTGTGCCTAGTTTCCTGATTGTTTCGGGGGCTTGTTCTGTGACGAGTTGATTACATATCTCCAAGGCTCGCCGTACTATCATGAATCAGATTGAAGAGAGATGATGATAGGGAGCGCCTTTTATGATTGAGCTGCTCAGGCGTTTTGGTGGTAAGTTTCGCCGGTATATGGTGATTGGTCCTGCGTGCAAGCTGATCGAAGTGATCTTTGACCTGCTGACGCCGCTGGTGATTGCCCAGATGATCGATAAGGGCATTGGCTCGCACGACGTGAACGCCGTTATCCACTACGGTATGGTGCTTGGCGCCATGGCTGTGATCGGCATCTCGTTTACGCTCGTCTGCCAAAAGATGGCGGCGCTGACTTCGCAGGGCATGGGTACCGACATTCGCGGTGCACTCTACCAGCACATCAACGAACTGAGCTATGTCGAACTCGATCGCTTTGGCACGCCGTCGCTCATCACGCGCATTACCAACGATGTCAACCAGGTGCAGCTCGCTGTGGCGCTGGGCGTGCGCATGCTCATCCGCTGGCCCTTCTTGGCGGTGGGTTCTATGTGCGCGGCCCTTGCCATCGACCATAAGCTCGGCATCATCTTTTTGATTTGCACACCCGCCATCGGCTTGGTGTTTTGGTTTGTCATGGCGCGCTGCATTCCGTACTATAAGCAGCTGCAGGCAAAGCTCGACCGCATCGCGCTTGTCTGCCGCGAGGGGCTTTCGGGTGCCCGCGTGGTCCGCGCGTTTGTGCGCGAAGACCACGAGCGCGAGCGTTTTGCTCGTGCGGCCGACGACCAGGCGCATGTCGCCATCGCGGTGGGTAAGCTCTCGTCGGTCCTTAACCCCGTCACGTTTTTGGTGATGAATCTGGGCGTGTGCGCCATCCTGTGGGTGGGCGGCATCCAGGTCAACGTGGGTGAGCTTACGCAGGGCCAGGTCATGGCGTTTGTGAACTACATGACGCAGACCCTCACCTCCATCGTCTACGTGGCCAACCTGGTCGTTATCTTTACCAAGGCGAGCGCCAGCGCGTCGCGCATCAACGAGGTGCTCAATTGCGAGCCGAGCATCACCGACGAGGGCAACCAGCCGGTCGCGCTGCCTGAGCCGAGCGACCTGGCGGGTGGCGCTGTTCCGGTCCCTGCGCTGAGCTTTGACCATGCGAGCTTTTCGTTTGGCGCGGGCGCGGCAAATGCCGTGAGCGATGTGACCCTGGAGCTGCCGCTGGGCAAAACGCTCGGCATTATCGGCGGTACGGGCAGCGGCAAGTCCACACTCGTCTCGCTTATCCCGCGCCTGTACGATGTGAGCACCGGCCGCGTGAGCGTGATGGGCGCCGACGTGCACGCCTGGCCGCTCGACCAGCTGCGTCGTGTGGTCGCGACCGTTCCGCAGCGCGCGTCGCTCGTGAGCGGCACCATCCGCAGCAACCTGACCTGGCGCGATGAAGACGCGACCGACGAGGAGCTCTGGGCGGCTCTCGATATGGCGCAGGCCAGCGAGTTCGTGCGCAATAAGCCCCAGGGCTTAGATGCCCCGGTCGAGGCGGGCGGCAAGAACTTTAGCGGTGGCCAACGTCAGCGTCTGACTATCGCGCGCGCCTTGGTAGGTTCGCCTCAGATATTGATCATGGACGATTCCGCCTCGGCGCTCGACTTTAAGACCGACGCGGCACTTCGCCATGCCATTCGCGAACGAAGCACGCGCGGTGCCGCCGAGGGCGCGCTGCCGCTGACCACGGTGATTGTGAGCCAACGCGTCTCGACCGTTCGCGATGTCGACATAATCTGCGTACTCGACCACGGATCGGTCGCGGGTCTGGGCACGCACGATGAGCTGTACGCGACCTGCCAGCTCTATCGCGAGATTTGTCAGTCGCAGCTGCGTCGCGAGGAGCTCGAGGGCCGGCAGGGGAGTACGGCGCCCGTGCCCGCCCCAGGCGCCGCGTGCGCCCCCGCATTCGTCTGCGCAAAGGAGGGCTGCTAAATGAATCCGTATACTTCTTCCGGTTCGGTCGCCACGATGACGGCCAACGTGTCCGGCAACGATAGTCTCAACGACTTGGGTGACGGCCCGCGTCAGCCCGGCGACCCCGAGCGCTATCCCGCCGGTGCGGTGACCCGCCGCCTGCTGGGCTATGTTCGCCCGCACCGCGTCTCGTTTGCGACATCGTTTTTGAGTGCCGCCGTCTCGGTGATACTGCAGCTCTACACGCCCATCCTCATTGGCGAGGGCATCGACCTTATCGTCACCGCCGGGCAGGTGGACTTCGATGCGCTGCTGCCGCTCGTTACCAAGCTCGCGATTGTCGTCGTAGGTGCTGCGGCCTTCCAGTGGCTGCAGGGCTATTGCGTCAACCGCCTGTCCTACGAGACGGTGCGCGACATGCGCGTGGAGGCGAGCAACAAGCTCAGCCGCATGCCGCTCAGCTTTATCGACAGCCATGCCCACGGCGACCTTATGAGCCGCGTGGTCAACGACGTCGATCAGGTGGGCGATGGCCTGCTGCAGGGCTTTACCCAGCTATTTACCGGCGTTATCACCATCGTTGGCACGCTCGCGTTTATGCTCTCCATTAACCTGACCATGACGCTTGTGGTGGTGCTCGTCACGCCGCTTTCCATTTTTGCAGCCGGCGCCATCGCCAAGCTTTCCAACAAAAGCTTTACGGCACAGCAACGCATTCAGGGCCAGCTCGGTGGCCATATCGAGGAGTATGTGGGCGAGCAGAGGCTTGTCGACGCCTTTGCCTATGGTCCCAACGCTCAACAGCGCTTCGATGTCCTCAATGCCGAGCTCTACACCGCGGGCGAGCGCGCACAGTTTATGGGCTCGCTTTCAAACCCCGGCACGCGCTTTATCAACAACATCATCTATGCCGTGGTCGCCGTGATCGGCTGCGTGGGCGTGATCACGGGCGTGCCTGCGGCGCTCACGGTGGGCGGCGTGCAGATTTTCCTGTCCTACGCCAACCAGTACACCAAGCCGTTCAACGAGGTCACGAACGTCATCACGCAGATCCAGACCGCGTACGCCTCGGCGCGCCGTATGTTTGCGCTGCTCGATGCCCGCGAGCAGGAGCCCGATGCGCCAGATGCCGTGGAACTTGCTGCCCCGCGTGGCGAGGTGACTTTTGAGCACGTGGACTTTAGCTATGTGCCCGACCGCAAGCTGCTGCAGGATATCTGCATCGAGGCCAAGCCCGGCATGCGCTTTGCGCTGGTTGGCCCCACGGGCTGCGGAAAGACAACGCTCATCAACCTGCTGCTGCGGTTTTACGATCTCGATGCCGGCCACATCACGGTCGATGGCAGGTCTTCGCGTGACTACACGCGCGCAAGCCTGCGCCGTGCCTTTGGTATGGTGCTGCAAGATACCTGGCTGTTCGAGGGCACGGTGGCGGACAACATCGCTTACGGTTGCCCAGGAGCCACGCGCGAGCAGATTGTCGAGGCCGCCAAGCGCGCGCACGCGCACAAGTTTATCGTGCAGCTGCCAGGCGGCTACGATACGGTGATCGGCGAGGACGGCGGCACGTTTAGCCAGGGCCAAAAACAGCTGCTGTGCATCGCACGCGTCATGCTCACCGATCCGGCGATTCTGCTGCTGGACGAGGCGACTTCGAGTATCGATACGCGCACCGAGCTGCAGGTGCAGGCGGCATTCGACGAGCTTATGGCCGGCCGCACAAGCTTTGTGGTGGCGCACCGCCTGTCGACGATTCGCAACGCCGACTGCATTCTGGTCATGCGCGACGGCGAGATTATCGAGCGCGGCACACACGACGAGCTGCTAGCGGCAGGCGGCTTCTACGCCGAACTCTACCGCAGCCAATTCGCTCAGTGAGCAAGCCCGCGGGGCAAATTAATCAATCGACAGACGGTGGTTTACATCTGTCACGTTAGTACTAAGATATTCATCTAATAAATTGCATTAGTGGCTTTAGTTTTGGGGGATACGAGGCAACGTGACTATGACGTGCTCTTTGGTGGTTAACAGCAAGAGCGGTAATACCAGGATGGTTTCGGGTGCGATCAAGCGCACTCTGCAGGCTGCGGGCGTTGAGTTTGTCCACGCCGCGGCGTTGAGTGACGATGCGGATGCAGATCAGGTTGCGCTCGAGGCGCAGGGCGCCTGCGCGGCCGACACGGTGCTCGTCGGTTTTTGGTGCGACAAGGGCGCGTGCACGCCTTCGGTTGCCGCGCTGCTCTCCGCTCTGCACGGCAAGCGCGTCTTCCTGTTTGGCACCTGCGGCTTTGGGGCCAGCGAGGAGTATTTTAGGCAGATTATCGACCGCGTGACCTCCAATTTGGCCAATGATGCCGAGCTTGTAGGCTGGGCGATGTGCCAGGGCAAGATGGGTCCCGCGGTCAAGCAGCGCTACGAGGCCATGCTCGAGCAAGATCCCGATAACGCCCGCGCTAAGTTGCTGCTCGATAACTGGGTCGCCGCAAAGGATCACCCCACCAAGGAAGATCTGGACAACATGGCTGCAGCCGCCAAAAAGGCCGTGCTGGGGGAGTAGCTTCCATCGCTGACGGCGGTCGGTCCATCTTTCTAAATGAAACGTCCTCCCGGGCGTCGGGGCACGAAGTTCCCTGCTCTACAGTCCTGCGCAAGACGAAGGCCACATTAAGTGGCCTTCTTTGCGTGCGGAACTCGCGATGAACTTCGTGCCCCGCCGTCCGGGAGGACGCCTCTTTATTGATGGGAGGCCTGATAGGTCGATGGTTCCGTGCCCGGATGCGTCCAAAGTGGGACGGGCTTTCCGGATGGGCAGGCTTTCGAAAAATGCGTCCCGGAATTTGCCTTTGGAATGGGATGCAGTTTCCCGATGAGGCACTCGACGGAAAATACATCCCAGAAATGGCCTTTGAGCTGGGATAAGATTTCCGCGGCATCTCGGATTCTCAAAAATGAGACACGCCGTTGGCGAAAATGAGACACGTGATATCGGGCATCGGATGTATCATTTGCAAAAATGAGTCCACTCCACTCGAATAAAGCGAGGTCCCTCATGTACGTTCCACACCCCCGTATCCGTAGGCTGTCGAAAATCCCGCTTGTTGGGACGGCGGCGCTTGCTGCGTTGATCGCCACGAGCGTCGCCTGCTTCACGGCCACGCCCCAGGTTGCCCAGGCGGCAGACGCGCCCGCAATCACCGATATGACCGAGCAGGATTATCAAGCCCTGGGTCTGGGCACGAGCGAGGACATTCCGGCCGATACCGTTGGCCCCTATTCCACTGATACCCCCACGACGTTTGCCACGCGCAGCGAGGTCTATATGGCAGCTAACGGTAGCCATGGCAATCGCTACACTCTGCGCGACAAGCTCGAGAACGTCGAGCGCGGTGACATTGGCGGCAGCAGCAAACTCTTCGATGGCTATGGAAGTGTGTGGGGCGCCGCAAAGTTCTGGCAAAACGTCAACAACTTCGATACGAACAGCGATCTCTACAAGCATAGCGACTACGGTGGCGGCACCTGGTCGTACCTAAGCAACAATGAGTCCTCAACAGTACTCGCCAACGACAACAACGGTTTCTCGGGCATTCACGCCACGAGTGTTGAGTTCTGCAGCGACGCCAGCACGGGCAAAAAGAGCCGCGTTGCCGAGCTCCGTGCCTACGGTGACAGTTCCTCCACGACGATTGACGGCAAGTCATACGCCGGAAAGGTTGAGCTGGTCCTCTACTCGTTTAGCAACGGGCGTACGCGCACTCTCGACACACACCTGCCGGTGACGGTCAACACTAATATGATGTACGAAGGCCGTTTTAAGTACCTGGATGCCGGTTACCTGCAAGAGCACGACGCCGTCTTTGATGTCGAGGCGGGCGATGTCGATGGCGACGGCGTCGACGAGCTTTTTGTCTACGCGGGCTGCTATGTCGACGAGAACGGCGCGCGCAAGGCTGTAGTCGACATGTATGACTTGGAGGGCGGCAACTGGAAGCAAAGCGTCGTCAAGATCGATGCCGGTAACGCCGCGGACTACACCACGCACAACAAGGGCGGGAACGACTCCTGGACGCAGCTTCAGTCAGCTCCTGTCGTTTCGCTAGCGGCCGGCGACCTCGATCGCGATTTTTGCGATGACCTCGCCATCGTGGTCTCGGCACCCTACGGCAAGAAGAATATTGATAAGTCGACGCATTGCGAGCTGTTTTCGTGGGATGCATCCAAGGGTGCGCTCGTCCATGTCGATGCTCTGGGCGACGCGGGCGCAATCTCCCTCTCCGCGAACGGCAAGACCATGGTCGCTGCGAATGCGACGTTCGGCACGTTTGCCGCCTACGATGAAGAAGGAAAGAAGACGGGTGAAACCGTCACGGGCCTTATTCTTGCGGGCTATGACTGGCAACGCAGCGCTTTTGATTACGGCGCTTCTGACGGCAGCAAGGGGCTGTACGGCGCGCTGTACCGCTACGCGTATTTTGACTCGGAGTCTGGCGAGTTCAAGCTTTCCGATTGCAAGGAATACAGAGACGGGCTCCTCGCCTCCTATGGGCTGATGCATGTGCCCAACAGCGCATGGAAGGATAGCGCTCAGGATAAGCGCTATCCGTGCACCTTGGCGCCTATTGCCCTTGCCACTGCCAACCTTGACGGCCTGTCCGAGCAGCTGGCGGTCGACGAGGTGCTCGTGGGCGGCGATGTGTTCCGCGACTTTGCCTGCAACACGGCACAGAGCGGGGCTCAGGGCTTGGGGTCCATGGTCGGAACCATGAGCATGAGCGGTCAGCAATACAACAGCAGCAACAAGCATGACCACAAGGGTATAGAGCAGGTGTGGATCAGCGACGTCAAGGCGGGCAGCGTCTCGGGTTCGGACCGCTATAACGAGAGCTTTATCGCCGTGGTGGGCAAGCACCGCGACGAGGACCTGCGCAAGAACGATGACTACTATTGGATGACCGCCTCGCATTTTTCGCTCGACGAGAACGGAAAGGTGCGCCGCGGCGAGGAGCAGGTGATTAGCGAGAGCAACCGTCGCGGCACTACCTACGGCACATTTATCTCGCTCGCGCTGCCCGATGTCGACAACGACAGCGTCAAGATCACGTACAAGGACCGCTACAAGGTCTATACCAACCCGCGCGTGCTTGCCGTGCTGCAGGATGCGCCCTATGTTGAGGATCTGGAGCAGGCATACGGCTATCTGGTGTTGGGCGGCACGTCATACGGAGAGGAAAAGGGCACGGGGACATCCCAGGGCTATACCATTGGCGCCGAGTTGGGCGTTGCCGTCGAGGTGCAGACCGGTCCGCCCCTGGTCGCGATGAATGCTTCAGTCGATTTTGCCGCCGAGGGATGCTATGACTACCGGAGCGAGCGCACGGTCAGCGCAAGCGTAAGCTATGAGTCGCATGCCGGCGAGGGTGACAAGGCCGTGCTCTACACGATTCCGATGGTCTATTACGAGTATGAGATCGAAAATGAGGAAACTGGTGGCAAGGGCGTGATGGCGGCGCCCGTGTCGCTCGGCGCGCAGACCTCGGTCGTTAATGTCGAGGCCTATGACCGCATTGCCAAACAGCACAATATGACGCCGCTCAGCTACTTTTTGACCAACCGGTCGGGAGAACCCGGAACCTATCAAACGACGCTCAACGGCGAGACTCCCGTTGGGGATTCCTTTGGCCTGGGCAAGCCTGGCGTAACGCGCGCCTACACGCACGATGGGTTTAACGGCGCCGCCGCGCAGTCGGGGGCGAGCATTGAGCAGACCATCGAAGTCGAGGAGGGCAAGGAGCAGGAGCTCGAGCTCGGCTTGACGCTGAACGGCAGCGTTGTCATGGGCGCGAAGCTCGCAAAGCACGAGTTGTTTGGCGGCCTGTGCTTTGGTGCCAACGCCGGCTTTACTACGGGTAACTCCTCGAGTGAATCGACCGAATACGGCGGCACCGTCGACAACCTGCCCGAGGCCGCGCAGGGCAAGTACGGTTTTGCGTGGCGTCTGGGTGTCAACGCGGTGGATGTCGACAAGTTCGAGGCAGACTCGGGCGACAAGCTCGGCACCAAGGACACCGACCAGTTCTGGATCGTGGGCTATGACGTTAAGGACGTCGAGATGCCCGACGCGCCGGCCGTGACGGGCTTTACGGCAAACGCCGTTGACTCGGCAAGCATCACCTTTAGCTGGGACGATGTGCTCGCAAAGAAGGACGGCTTTAGCTACGGCGTGGGCATGCTGCAGAGCAATGCGGCAGACGCGGTCGTCAACAGCTGGAAGATCGCCGACAATACGAAGACCTCGCTTACCTGGGACGGGTTGCAGCCCAATACGGAGTATCGATTTGCCATTGCCGCCGTTAAGAACGGATCTACGATTGAGACGGGTATTCGCTCGGCAATCATCGCGGTCAAGACCATGCCCGACGGCATGACGATGACCGTGAGCGGACCTGCGGCGGATACAGCGGAGAGGTCGGCCCTCGAGTATGTCTCTTCGGTCGAGTGCGCGGAGGGAGACAAGCTGACGCTCTCGGCGATTGGCCATGTGACGCAGCGCAATGCCGACGGAAGTGAAACGGAGCTGGCACCGTCGTATACCTGGTACCGCAAGGGCCGTGGCGAGACTGAGTTTAAGCTCGTGGGTGCCGATGGCAACCTCGCGGCTGGAACGGCCTCAAAGCTCGAGATTGACCTGACCGCAGACGATGACGGTGCGCAGTATTACTGCCACGTGGGATACAACGAGGTGGGCCTCGACACCGGCACGACGCTCGTGAATATCGAGGCCGAGGAGACGGCGCTCACAACGGTGAATGCCACCCCGATCCGCACGCGCCGCCTGTTCTCACAGGCAAGTGCGGGCGCCAAGAAGTTCCTGGACCATACGCTGGTAAACACCGCCGGCCCAACCGATTCCGAAGGCTCAAAGGACCCCGAGACTCCTGAGACCCCGACGAACCCGGACAAGCCCAAGTCCGACAACGGAGCTAAGACCGACACCAAGGTCAAGACTACGACCACAGCGAAGAACCTCGCAAACACCGGCGACCAAACATTCGCCCTAGTCGCCACCGCAGCAGCAGCGGGAGCAACGCTCGTAGTGATAGCCCTCATCATGCTGATCAAGCGCCGCAAGACCCACTAGTAGCCAGTCGAACATATCGACAACCCAAAAACCCGGGTAGCCAAAAACAGGCCACCCGGGTTTTCTGTTGAGTGGAGACTCCGCAAGCGGAAACTGCATCCCACAATTAGCGCCCGGAACGGGACACATTTTCCGTCAAGCCCTCATCCGGAAAATCCATCCCATTCCAGACAAGAATTCCGGGACACACTTTCCGCAAACAAAGAAGGCCACATAACGTGGCCTTCAACTTATATATGTTCGGCGATACACCCAAGACAAGCCACGCCCCAACATCAGGGCGTCTGTCCAGGCGAAGGCATATAAGGTTCATCGCGAGTTCCGCACGCAAAGGAGGCCACTTAATGTGGCCTCCGTCTTGCGCAGGACTGTCCGAGCAGGGAACCTTACATACCTCCGCCCGGACAGACGTTTCAGTTGTGAACTCGCAGCTAGTCGCTACTTGATCTTGGTCGTACCCGGTGCCAGGTTGGGGTCGGTCTCGTTGGCCTCGGTCTGGAAGTGCTCGGTGTAGACGTTCTTGCCGTCGCGGAACATCTCGTAGTACTGCATCTTGGCGTAATCCTCGCGCGCCTTGGTGGCGGCAGCGGCGGCAGCGTCGTCACCGGTGACGTTGGAGGAGAGCGCCCAGCGCAGGCTGGCGTCCTCGTAGCCGACCGAGTTAATGGCGGGCAGCGACTCGCGCAGCGTCATGTGCGCCTTCTGGTAGTCGGTCAGCGGGGCGCCGATCAGCTGCATAAGCTGCGTTGACAGGTAGTTGGTGGACAGGTCATCGATCTCGCTCGTCTGGTCGCAGCCGGCAACGTCGTAGTTGGCCCAGATGATGTAATCGGTCTGCCACAGGCGCTCCTGGTGGGTGGCGTCGTCCTCGTCGGTAAACCACTTGTCGTTGAACTTGGACGGGAAGAACGGCTGATGGTCGCCCCAGAACACCACGACCACCTTGCGATCGAGTTTGTTCAGGGCGTTGAGGAAGTAACGCAGCGCCTGGTCGGACTGCTCGATGCACGAGACATACTCGTCGACATCGGAGAGCGTGCCGTCCTCGACGGTCTTGGCGTCCAGATCGGTCGTGTCGATATTCAGGTGCATCTGCTTGTCGACCGGCAGCAGGCCCGTGTCGTAGCCCGAGTGGTTCTGCATGGTCACGTCGAAGATAAACTGCGGATCGGCGTTCTGGTCGAGCAGCTCAAGAATCTTGTCGTAGGTCGCCTGGTCGGTCACCATGTCGCGCAGGGTGTCGGCTCCCTGGAAGTCGTTGATGGACAGGAACTGGTCAAAGCCAAAGTCCTTGTAGACGTTCTCGCGGTTCCAGTTGGTTGCGTGGTTGGGGTGCATGGCCGTGGTGGAATATCCGAGCGACTTGAACTGCTCTGCCAGATTCCCGGTCGTTTCCATGTTGTAGATGGTGTAGGGGTACACGCCCGAGCCCAGGTTGGCCATGGAGTTGCCGGTCATAAACTCAAACTCGGTATTGGCGGTGCCACCGCCGTAGGCGCTCACGTAGAGCTTGCCGCGGCTGAGGCAGTTGGACAGGTTCTTAAAGTACTGCGGACCCTCGTAGCCGGCGCGCATCTCCTGATAGATCGAAAGATCCGAGAAGGTCTCGTTCATGATGGCGATGACCGTGGGCTTCTCACTGTCGAACTGCTCCTGGGCGGCAGTGCGGGCGTCGCTTGTGGCGGCATCGGACTTGTCGTAGGCCTTGGCATACTTTTTGAGCGTGGCCTTGGCATCGTCGACGGAGTAGTCGGCGGGTTTGGGCGGCTTGATGGACTGCGCCGCACTAATAAAGGCAGGCAGGTAGCCCTCGCGCCAGTAGCTCTCGAGCGGGCGCCAGGTGTAGACGGTGATGCCGAGGGTGTTGTAGTAGTCGATAAGCGTGACGTGCGCGGTCACGCCGCCCAGGCACAGCACGGCGACGAGCAGGTTGGTGAGCAGCATGCGCTTGGCGTTGGCGGCACCCTTCTGACGGTGCGGTGCTACCAGGCCGGCGTACTCGCATAGCAGCATGGCGATGGCGGTAAAGCCCATGGACAGCACGCAGAACAGCGAGATCGAGAAGGTGTAGCCGTTGCCGGCGACCGCGGCGGCGGTGGAGATGGCCGAAAGGTCGCCCGGCTGGATGGGCATGGATTTAAACGTGATGACGAAGAACTCGGCAATGCCTAGGACAAAGAGGGCGAAGGCCAGGACCGCGGGAGCCGCGCCGTGGCGCTGGAACAGGAAGAAAAGGCCGCTCATGAGTGCGGTGATGATAGCCCACTCGAGCAGGATGCACAGGGGGTAGACCCAGGTAAAGTCGTGGTTGGACGAGACCTCCATGCCCAACAGCGCAAAGACGCCGGCGAGCAGCAGGCACAAGACGGCGGCGACGAGCGGTTTGCCCACGAAGGCGCCGCGCAGGCGGGCAAGCTTGCCGGTGGGGGCGGGGGCATCGGTAGCAGCGAACGCAAAGACGCGCGGGGCGATGCGGTCGCGGGCGATGCTGGCCCAAGCGCATCCGGTGAGGGTGGCGTTGGTCAGAATGAGCATCACAAAGGCGAGCGGCTCGTTTTGGGCGACGAGGCCAATGGCGCCCCAAATGGTCAAAAAGAGCTGGAACAGACCGAAGGCGACGCTCCACCCAAGAGCGCTTTTGGTAACGGTGCCCGACTGAGCGCGAATGGCCTTGGCCTCGCGCAAGACAAGGTAGACGGTCGCCGCAAGACCGACGAGCGAGATGGCGGCAGCGAACATGCTGAGACTCCTCACAAACTTAAAACCTACGAAAGCGGGGGTTTACCCGATTGTTACCAAGATATGCGCTGCAATTGGTGACTGCGCACAACAACCAGCCATATTAACGCGCGTGTGGCGGTGTGGCGCAATGTAGTGGCGACCTGCGCGATAATGGACGGGAATTACACGGAAACGTAAAGGCTTCTTAAAGAAATGGCAGGGATGAGGCGATGAACGAGCAGGTTTGCACCAAGGCTGTGGATACGTGTGGCTATCCGGTCGAGACGACGGGCAATGCGGTGCTGGACACGTTGGAGCACCGTTCCTCCACGCGTGCCTTCGCGCGTGATGACGACGACCGTCCCGTGGCGGTGACCGACGAGCAGCGTGCGGCGATTCTGCATGCGGCGAGCCGCGCACCGTCGGCGGGCGCCATGATGATGTATTCCATCGTGAGCATTCGCGAGCAGGCTACGCTGGACCGTCTGGCCGACCTGTGCGACCACCAGCCTATGATCGCCAAGGCTCCCTGGGCACTTATATTTGTGGTCGATTATGCCAAGTGGATCGATCTGTTTGAGCACGTGGGCTGCTTTGAGCCCGAGTTTGTCGAGCGCACGGGCAAGGCGCCCCGCCGCGCGCCGGGTTTGGGCGACTTTGCCATCGCGGCCCAGGACGCCGTGATCGCCGCGCAAAACGCCGTGGTTGCCGCCGAGGCCCTGGGGCTGGGGAGCTGCTATATCGGTGATATCGTCGAGAATGCCGAGGAAGTTGCCGAGCTGCTCGATCTGCCGCCCTATACCATGCCGCTGTCGATGCTCATCATCGGCACGCCCCGTAAGGAGCGCCCGGCCATTGCACATCCCGTGGTGAACCTGGTGCACGAGGAGCGCTACTGCCGTGCGGACGACGCGACTATGGATGCGCAGGTGGCCGAGATGGATGCGATGTTTCGCCCGCACGCCCGCGAGGTGGGCGAGCGCGTGGTGGATATCTACACCCGCAAACACACCAGTCCCTTTATGGCCGAGATGAGCCGCTCCATGGAGTGGTGGTTCAAAAACTGGCTCGGAAAATGACGAATGTGACAAGGGGACAGTCCCTTTGTCACATTTCATATCGCCGCGGTGGCCTAAAGACTGTATAAATCTTTATCTAGCTGGGAAAACAGTGCATTAAAACATGGGCCGATTACCTATAATCCCTTCGAACATTAAAGTTGGGAGGAAACCGGCTTATGGAACAAAAGGCCAAGGAGGCAGCCTCGCACGCTGCGATTCCTGTGAGCATCTCGGCGATGCTCGTCACGCTGGGCGTGGTGTACGGCGATATCGGCACCAGCCCTATGTATGTAACCAAGGCGCTCGTTGCCGGCAACGGCGGCATCGGAAGCGTCACGGAGGAGTTCGTGCTCGGCGCGCTCTCCCTTGTCGTGTGGACGGTCACGTTGCTGACCACCATCAAGTATGTGCTCATCTCGCTGCGCGCCGATAACCATGGTGAGGGCGGCATCTTTGCCCTGTACAGCCTGGTCAAGCGCTGCGGCAAGTGGCTTATCATCCCCGCCATGCTGGGTGGCGCCGCGTTGCTCGCCGACGGCATCCTGACGCCGGCCGTTACCGTTACCACGGCCATCGAGGGCCTGCGCACCATCCCGGCGGTCCATGCCGTGCTGGGCGATGACCAGGGCCGCGTCGTCGCCATTACACTCGCCATCATCATCGTGCTCTTCTTGGTGCAGCGCATCGGTACGGCCAAGATCGGTCACGCCTTTGGCCCCATCATGACGCTGTGGTTCCTGTTCTTGGGCGGCACAGGCCTGTTCTTTGTCTTACAGCACCCCGCCGTGCTGCTGTGCCTCAACCCGGTGCGCGGCATCGCCTTTTTGCTGAGCCCCAACAACCACGCGGGCATCATGATTCTGGGCAGCTGCTTCCTCGCCACCACCGGTGCCGAGGCGCTCTACTCCGACATGGGCCACGTCGGCCGCGGCAACATCTACGCTACCTGGCCGTTCGTTAAGTGCTGCCTGCTGCTTTCCTATATGGGCCAGGGCGCTTGGCTTATGAACAACGCTGCCAACCCCGAGCTCATGGGCATTGCCGACCTCAACCCGTTCTACCAGATGCTCGCCCCGGGCCTGCGTCCGTTTGCCGTCGGCCTTTCCACCGTCGCGGCCATCATTGCCTCGCAGGCGCTCATTACCGGCGCGTTTTCGCTGGTGTCCGAGGCCAGCCGTCTGGACCTCATGCCGCACATGCAGGTCTTCTACCCTGCCGAGACCAAAGGCCAGCTCTACATCCCCATGGTCAACAACGTCATGCTCGTGGGCTGCGTCATCGTGGTGCTGCTGTTCCAGAACTCGGCGCATATGGAAGCCGCCTACGGCCTTGCCATTACGCTGACCATGATGTGCACCACGCTGCTGCTCTTCTTCTACCTGCACGAGGAGCGCAAGCTCAAGGTCGCGCCGTGGATCTTCGCGGCCTTCTTCCTTTTGCTCGAGGGCTTCTTCTTCGTGAGCTCGCTCACCAAGTTCTTCCACGGCGGCTATTTCACCATCCTCATGGCCGCGCTCATCATGGGTATCATGGTGTGCTGGTACAACGGTACGGCTGTTGAGCAGCGCCAGTTTACGCTGCTGCCGCTGCGCAGCTACCTGCCGCAGCTCAAGCGCCTGCGCGATGACGATCGCTACGAGCGCCTGAGCGACAACATCGTGTACCTGACCAAGGACACCCATACCGACTACATCGACCGCGACATCGTCTACTCGATTCTGGACAAGCATCCCAAGCGCGCTCGCGCCTGGTGGTTTGTGAATGTCGAGACCATGGACGAACCGCACACCTTTGCCTATTCGGTCGAGACGTTCGGCACCGACTACGTGTTCCGCGTGCATCTGTACCTGGGCTACAAGATCAACCAGCGCGTCAATGCCTATCTGCGTCAGGTCGTTCAGGACCTGGCTGCCACCGGCGAGCTGCCGCCGCAGACGCATGACTACTCGGTCTACAAGGATCCGGGTAACATCGGTACGTTCAAGTTCGTCCTGATCCGTAAGCTTCTGGCGCCCGAAAGCGACGTGGAGCCCAGCGAGCGCACGGCCATCACGCTCAAGTACATCATCCGCCGCGCCGCCGGCACGCCTGCGCGTTGGTACGGTCTGGAGAACTCCAACGTGAGCTTTGAGTACGTGCCGCTGTTCACCAAGTTCAAGGCCGTGAACAAGATGCAGCGCCTGGCTCCCAACGAGCGCCCGTAGTCGACGCTTGAGGTTTGGCTGCGAACGGGCAGGCTTGCAATGACAGTGATTGAGTCCTGGGAGGAAACCATGGATGCAAAGGTGCTTGACGGTTGCGATTTTGCGACCGAGCTGGTGCGTGAGGCGCGCGTCGATGCCGCTGAAGATCGGTTCTTTACGAATCGTGCCAACATGGATATGGCCGACCGCGTGATCTCGATCGTGGTGACGGTGCTTGTCGCGGCGTGCGTTTGCGCGTTGCTCGCGCACGTGCTGTTTGTCTAGCGACCGCCGGTCGTAGAAGGCTTTACACTTGGAACCACCACAAGGGAAACCACCACAAAGGTGCCTGTTCCTTTGTGGTGGTTTTTGTTTTTGAGAGAGGGGCGGGGCACTGATGGACGTCCGTACGGACGGCGATATTGCCGATAGCTTTTGGTGGCGGCGCACAACGCTGACGCGCCGCACTCCTCTGTATGACGCCTGCGTATCGGCGGGGTTGCTGGTCGCGGCGACGATTACGGGCGCGCTGCTCGACCATCCGGGTCTCGCGCCGAGCATCATGATCGTCTATGTGTTCGCCGTTCAGCTGTGCGCATTCTTTACCTGGAGTCGCCTGTATTGCTTGCTGAGCTCGGCTGCCGCCGTGGCACTCTACAACTTCTTGTTTGTCGACCCGCGCTACTCGCTGTCGCTTATCGACCGCGTCTATCCCGGCATGTTCTTCATCATGTTCGTGGTCTCGCTTGTGTCGAGCTCGATTGCGTTGGCCCTGCGCCGCGCCTTGGCACAGGCTGCCGCCAGCGACCGCCGCACGCATATGGTGCTCGAGACCAACCGCATGCTGCAGCGGTGCGCCGATCAGCAGCAGATTGTCCATGCCATGGCAACGCAGCTGGCGCGTCTTTCGGGCTGTCCGGTCGTGTGGTACAGCGCCGACGCCGAGGGCGATGACCTGCTGCCGCGTGCGACATACACGGCCGTGGGCGATGCCGCGCCGGTGCATGAACTGGCGCCGCAGATGCCGCCGCGGCTCTCGGCGTCCGCCTATGTGGGAACGCCGCTCGATGCAACCTATGGCGGCTCGGCGTTTTATGGCATCTACCTGACGGTTCGCACGGGCGACGGCTTCGTCCGCTCGGGCGACCCCGCCTCGGTGGTGGGCGTGCTGGCTATCGTTGCCGAGCCCGACGTGCTGACGCATGAGGAGCGGACACTTGCCGATGCCATCGTGAGCGAAGGCGAGCTGGCGCTCGACCGCGCCCGCGCCATGGAGGCCCGCGAGGAAGCGGCGGTGCTCGCCAAAAACGAACAGCTGCGCGCCAACCTGCTGCGCTCCATCTCGCATGATCTGCGCACGCCGCTTACCAGTATTTCGGGTAATGCCGACGTGCTGCTCGATCAGGGCTCGACCGGCACCGCGGTGCTCGATGCCCAGACGCGCCGCGGCCTGCTTCTATCCATTCGCTCGGATGCGCTGTGGCTCAACGCCACCGTCGAGAATCTGCTCGCCATCACCAAGCTCGAGGGCGGCGGTATGCGCCTGTCGACCACGCTCGAGCTCATGGACGATATCGTCGAGGAGGCACTGCGCCACGTAAATCCGGCCGTGCGCGAGCACGACCTTAAGGTGGTGGCGTGCGATGAGCCGGCGCTCGTTAACGTCGACGCGCGCCTGATGGTGCAGCTGGTGGTCAATCTGGTGAACAACGCCATCACCTATACGCCCGCGGGCTCGCATATCATGATTTCGATTAGCGTCGACGATGGACGCGTGGCGTGCTCGGTGGCCGATGATGGTCCGGGCATCGCACCCGAGGACCGTGAACGCATCTTTGAGTCGTTCTACACCGCCAACCACGGTCTTGCCGACAGCCATCGCAGCGTGGGTCTGGGTCTTTCGCTCTGCCGCTCCATTGCGTTGGCGCATGGCGGTAGCATAGAGGTTGCCGCGGCGGACCCGCACGGCTCAGTCTTTACGATTGAGCTTCCCGCCGCCGACGTTTCGTTTGATAAGGAGTAGCGCTGTGCCGAACTCTGCCGTAAAACCGCTCATCTTGGTCGTTGAGGACGACCCCGCCGTTCGCAATCTTATTGTTGCCGCGCTCGAGGCGCACGGCTTGCGCCATATGGCTGTGGAGACCGCCCATGCCGCCATCGCCGCCGCCTCATCGCAGGCGCCGAGCATTGTGCTGCTCGATCTGGGCCTGCCCGATATGGACGGCGTCAAGGTGGTGGAGTCGGTGCGCGCATGGTCAGGCATGCCGATTATCGTGGTCTCGGCGCGCAGCGAGGACGCGGACAAAATCCGCGCGCTCGATGCCGGTGCCGACGACTACCTGACCAAGCCGTTTTCGGTCGAGGAGCTGCTCGCGCGTATTCGCACGACGCTCAGGCGCCTTTCGTATGCGCAAACGGGCGGTGTTGCCTCCGAGGGCTCGTTCGATACCGGTGAGCTGCATATCGATTTTGATGCCGGCATCGCCACGATGGATGGCGAGGAACTGCATCTGACGCCGATCGAGTATAAGCTTCTGTGCCTGCTGGCGCACAACGCCGACAAGGTGCTGACGCACCAGTTTATCCTGCACGAGATTTGGGGTACGGCAACTAAGAGCGACCTGGCGAGCCTGCGTGTCTTTATGGGCACGTTGCGTAAGAAGATCGAGTCCGACCCCGCGCATCCACGCTATATCCAGACGCACGTGGGCATCGGCTATCGCCTGGTCACCCAAGGCTAGATCGCCAACCACCATCCCAATATGAGTTGCGGTGAAATACGGGCTAAATTTGCCTAATTCCAGGCAAAACAGTCCGTATTCCACCGCAACTTTGTTTATTTGCCCTTGGGCTTGCTGGCGTAGAACTTCTTCTTTTTTGACTTGCCGGCAGGGGAGGGTTTGCCGTTGCCGCGCGGCCCTCGGTCTCCGGCCTGCGCGTGCGCGGGCACTGCCGCGCGAGGCTTGCGGGCCTCGGGGTTGCGCAGCTCCTCGGTTCGCTCGGCAATCTCCTCGGCGCTAAAGCCGACCTCGGCCATGGCGTCCTCGATGGGCAGGCGGCGCACGATATAGCAGTGGTGCACCTTCTGGTTGCGCGCGAAGTCCTCGGGAATGGTCTGCGTCGTAATGTCCTCCAGCACGACGCCCGCGCGCGCGAGCTTGCGCGTCTCGGGGCGGAAGCCACGCAGGTTGCAGCTAAAGATGGCGTGGCCGCCCTGTGCGAGCAGGCGCGATACGCCGGCCAAAAGCTCAACATGGTCGCGCTGGACATCCCAGGTGCGGCGGCCCATCTTGGACGAGTTCGAGAACGTGGGCGGGTCGACAAAAATCAGGTCCCAGCGGTTGCGCGTCTGGCGCTGGTCGCGAATCCAGGCGAGCACGTCATCGCGCACAAAGTGATGCTGCGGGCCAACAAAGCCGTTCTGGCGCATGTTGCGCTCGGCCCAGTCCAGGTAGGTGTTGGAAAGGTCGACCGTCACGGTCTCCTCGACGCCGCCATCGGCCGCGTAGCAGGTGGCAGTGCCGGTGTAGGCAAACAGGTTGAGGAAGCGGCGTGCCTGTTTGGCGTGCTCGCGCACCAGGTTGCGGGTGACGCGGTGATCCAAGAAGATGCCCACATCCAGGTAGTCGTCAAAGTTGACGGCAAAGGTAAGGCCGCCCTCTTCGATGAGCGGCAGACGACGGCGCGCGATGTTGGCGCGCTCGCCCGATCCGCCCTTGCCGACGCCCTGCTTGCCGTACTGCGAGCCGCCGCGCGAGCGCATGCGGGCCTTGGCGTGCACGTGCTCGGCCGGAACGTCCAGGATACGCGGCGCGATGGCCAAGATGTCGAGCATGCGGGCCTGGGCCAGTGCGGGGTCGATGGTCTTAGGTGCGGCGTATTCGGCGATGACGAGCCAGCGGCCCG
This sequence comes from uncultured Collinsella sp., assembly GCA_959023295.1. GTDB lineage: Bacteria > Actinomycetota > Coriobacteriia > Coriobacteriales > Coriobacteriaceae > Collinsella. The sequence goes on from CAUFBM010000006.1 coordinate 60,489, forward strand.
GCGTCTGCGGGCAGCCCTCGTACAGGTCGATGGCGGCGGAGTAGTCGGGCAGGTCGGCATCGTAGACGCGGTAGCAGCTCACGCCCTCGCGCTTTGCCCACTTGCGACGCAGACGGGCGTTCTTACGCAGGCGGTTGGCGAACTGCTCCGACTCGGGGATGAGCACGGGCAACGGCTTGCCGTCGCCCAGGTCGAGCGTGGCAGCGGGTTCGGACATGGCGGAAGCGGCGGCTTCATCGTTGACTTCGTTGGCATCCGTAACCTCGGCCTCGGCATCCGCGCTGGCCGCAGCCTCAAACGCTGCGGCGGCGTGGTCGAGCGAGGGCCAAACCTCAAGAGCCGCCTCCTCGTTATTGGGCATGACAGCGATGGAGCGCGCGGGCTCGGCATGGAGCGCGCGGGCCATAAGGCCATCGCGGGTGAGCGCGGCGACCGGTGCCGAAGCGAGCTCGGGCGCACGGCGCAGCTCGCCGACCAGCGTCATGGCGTCGTGCATGAGTGAAAGCGGTGTCTCGGTCGTATCCGCGACCACGGCGGCACCGGCGACGGCGCCCGCATGGTCCAGCACGGTGGCGGGCTTGGCGGCACAAAAGTCGACAAAACGCTTGTAGCCGGCGCACTTGACCATGCGCTCGGCAGTCTTGCGGGCGGCGGGGTCGATGTCTACAGCCACGATGCGTGCCTGGCGCTCGCGCGCTGCCGCTTCGCGCTCGCGCGCCTCGGCAAGCAGCTGCTCCCACAGGGCGGCGTCGTGCAGCTGCCAGCCCTCAAAGCCCCGGCGCTCGCGTGTGGCGCCCGGGGCGCGGTCGGTCAGAATGTTCACGGCTTCCAGCAACAGGCCGCCGCCGGCGCACGAGGCATCGATTATCGTGGGAAGGGCTTCATCCTCGTAATCGTCGGCCGTCAACTCGCGCTCGCACAGTGCGGTCCAGCCGACCTGCGCCAGCACCAGGGCGGCGTAGTCGGGGCGCAGCACGTGCGCGCCCTCGCCGGCGCGGGTCGCTGCGGGCGGCAGGCGTTTGAACAGCGGGTCGCCCGAAAGGTCCAGGCTGATGCTCGCGCGGCGCTGACGCAGCGAAAGCAGTAGGTGAACATCGGGGTCGGCGGCATCGACGTCGGCGCGACGGCCCGTGGTCTCGGCCAGACGGTCGCACAGCGCGTCTTTGGCGCGCAGGGCCGAGAAGCGCGTGTTGCGCAGCTGCTCGGTCACGCCGCGGGCGGTGATGGCGATGGTGGCGCCGGGGCGGACGATGCTCTCCCAGGCGATGTCGTAAACGCTATCGTACAGCTCGTCGGCATCCTGCGCCTCAAAGCGCCCGAGTACCACGAACACACGGCTCGCCAGGCGCGACCACAGGCACGCGCGATAGCCTTCTTCGAGCTCGCCCTCAAACGTGGCGCGGCCCTTCAGCCGGCGAACATGCGAAAGCCCGAGGCGTTTAAGCTCATCGGCGAGTGCGGACTCAAAGCCCTCGGGGCAGCTTGCGTAAAATTCCATGGGTGACCTCTCTGGTTGCGTCGCTCCATTATATGATGGATGCTTCGTTTACTCTCGCCCCTGAAAGGAACCCATATGATTGATGCGTGCCCCGATTCCGCCGTGCTCTTTTTTGACGTGGACGGCACGCTGACGTCGTTCGATCCCGACAACATGACCGACAAGGACTTTTCGGCGGTTCACCCCTCGCAGGCGGTCGTTGAGGCGTTTCATCGTCTGCGCGACGCGGGACACCAGGCATTTATCTGCACGGGTCGTCCCTTGTGGCTGATTGCCGATGGCCTGCGCGCGCTGAACCCGGCGGGTGTCGTTGCCATGGCGGGAGCGACGCTCGAGGTCGAGGGCCGCGTGGTGCATGAGGACTGCTTTGACGAGGACGTTATCGAGGAGCTTGCACGTCGTATGGCCGCGGCAGGGATTGAGGCCTTTTTCGAGACCAACGTGGCTACTTTTGCCCTGGAACCCGCGGGTGTTGAGCAGTCGTCTCTGATTGGCACTTCTGTGGTGCACAGCACCGAGGAAATGCGCGTCGACGGCCGTCTGCGCGTGGGCAAGGTAGGCATCGTCGCGAGCGACCTGGCTCGCGTAGCCAACGATGATGGCTTTATCGATCGCGAGTTTGAGCTGTGCAACACCGGTGGTCAGAATCGCGAGCTGAGCCCCAAGGGCATCGACAAGGGCGTGGGCGTGGCGCGAGCGCTGGAATACCTGGGTCGCACCGGCAACGCACGCACCTTTGGCTTCGGCGATTCGGGTAACGACCTGGGCATGCTCGCTGCGGTCGAGACGGCTGTCGCCATGGGCAACGCCATGCCTGAGGTCAAGGCGGTCGCCGACTACGTGACCGACGATGTCGCACACGACGGCACCGTCACAGCGATGCAGCATTTCGGCCTCATCTAATGAATCCCGCGTTCTGACGTTTGCTCAAACTGCGACTCTTTGCTTTTGCATGCTCAATCGATTTATCAATCCAAACACTGAGGTGTTTATACCGTTCGCCGAGAAGATAAAAAACCGCAGTTCACGCCTTGATAAACGTAGGTAAAGTGTTTAGCAGTTTATCGGCCGTATGCTAACGAAAGGAATCAGGCAGATGGCAATCAAGGTGTTCGCTGACGGTGCAAACCTCGAAGGCATGCTCGACATGTACGAGAACGGCAACGTTCAGGGTTTCACGACCAACCCGTCCCTTATGAAGAAGGGCGGCGTGATGGATTACCGCGCGTTTGCCAAAGAGGTCCTGGCTCACATCACCGATGTGTCCGTCTCGTTTGAGGTCTTTGCCGACGACGTCGAGACCATGGAGGTCGAGGCCCGCGAGATCGCTACCTGGGCCGAGAACGTCTACGTCAAAATTCCGTGCGTGACCACCAAGGGCGAGTCCACCGCCGAGCTGGTCCGCAAGCTTTCCGCCGACGGCATCAAGGTCAACGTCACTACCATCTTTACGCCTACGCAGGTCGATGAGATGGTCGAAGCCGTTGACGCCGAGACGCCGTCCATCATCTCGCTCTTTGCCGGCCGCATCGCCGACACCGGCGTCGACCCCATTCCGTTTATGACGGAGTCGGTTAAGAAGGCCGCCGCCAAGCCCAACTGTGAGGTCCTGTGGGCGTCCACGCGCGAGCTCATCAACATTTACCAGGCCGAGGCCTGCGGTTGCCAGATCATTACGGTGCCCAACAGCATCCTGGCCAAGCGGAAGAACATCGGTCGCGACCCGTACGAGGTCTCGCTCGACACCGTGCGCGGCTTTACCAAGGATATCGCCGCTTTGGGCTTCCATATCCTGCCGTAACGCGAACACTGGCTACGCCGCGGGCTGTTCGCCCCGACCTTTCCTTTCCCTATCGCTCACGCGCTTCGCGAGGGTCGTGCTAGGCAAAGGAAAGGCCGGGGCTGCCGACACGAACTTGCCGGTAGGTTCTGAGCTGAATAAGACTTGGCTGGTGCTGCCTCTTTGATGGGGCGGCACCATTTTTGTTGCGGTATTTGCAGGTTGCTCCCATTGGGTGAGAAAAACTTGCAAGTTCGACGATGGGCAGCGGTGGTTCGTCCTTTGCTGTTACTTTCCCTGCACCATGGTGAGCGAGATCTTCTTGCGGTCGCGATCGACCTTCTCGACCCACACCTTCACCGTGTCGCCGACGCGCACGACATCACTCGGGTGCTTGACGAAGCGGTTAGCCAGCTTGGAGATGTGCACGAGGCCGTCCTGGTGCACGCCCACGTCGACGAACGCGCCAAAGTCGACGACGTTGCGCACCGTGCCCTTGAGCTCCATGCCGGGCTCCAGGTCGTCGATGGAAAGCGCTGAGCGGCTAAAGACCACCTCGGGCGCGTCGTCGCGCGGGTCGCGGCCGGGCTTTTTGAGCTCGTTGACGATGTCGATGAGCGTGAGGGTGCCGCAGTCCAGGTCGCTTGCCAGCGCCGAGATACTGCCCAGGCGGCGCTCGATGTCGGGCACGCCGCCGCGGCTGAGCTCGCTTGCCGCAACGCCGGCGCGCTCCAGGACGGCCGTGGCTACCTCGTAGCTCTCGGGGTGGACGCTTGTCGCGTCGAGTGGGTTCTTGCCGCCGCTAATGCGCAGGAAACCCGCGGCGTTCAGGTATGCCTTGGGTCCCAGCTTGGGGACCTTCTTAAGCTGGCGGCGATCGGTAAAGGCGCCGTTTTCCTCGCGGTAGGCCACGATGTTTTTGGCCACGCTCGGCGTAATACCCGATACGTATCCCAACAGGCTCGCGCTCGCGGTGTTGACGTCGACGCCCACGCGGTTGACGACGTCTTCCACCACGTGGCCCAGGGTGCGCGAGAGTTCGGCCTGGTCAAGGTCGTGCTGGTATTGGCCAACGCCGATGGACTGGGGCGGAATCTTGACGAGCTCTGCCAGTGGGTCTTGCAGGCGGCGGCCCAGGCTCATGGCGCCACGCACGGTGACGTCCAGGTCGGGATATTCCTGGCTGGCGAGCTCGGAGGCGGAGTACACCGACGCGCCGGCCTCGTTGACGATGGTGTAGCGAAGGCTGGGCGCCTGCTCGGCAATGAACTCCGAGACGACTTCCTCGGTCTCGCGGCTGGCGGTGCCGTTGCCGATGACGATGGTGTTGACGCCGTCCTTCTTGACGAGGCGGGCAAGCTCGCGCTTGGTGCCGGCGACGTCGTGGCGCGGCTTGGTGGGGTAGACCACGCCGTGGTCGAGTAGCTTGCCGGTCTCGTCCATGACGGCGACCTTGCAGCCGGTGCGGTAGCCCGGATCGAGCGCGAGCACGCGGGCGCCGCGCACGGGGCGTGCCGAGAGCAAGCCCTCAAGGTTCTTGGCAAAGACGTTGATGGCCTCGGTCTGGGCGCGAACGGTGAGTTTGGCGCGGGCCTCGCGCTCCAGCGAGGGGGCCATGAGGCGCTTGTAGCCGTCGGCGATGGCGGCATCGAAGACGGGCGCGAAGACACCCTGGCGTCGGGGCCAACGGCTGCCGAGGCGTGCCGTGGCGGCGGCGCCGTCGACGTTCACGCGCACGCGGAGCTTGCCCTCGCGCTCGCCGCGGTCGATAGCCAGCACGCGGTGGTTGGGTATACGGCGCAGCGGCTCGTCAAAGTTGTAGTAGGGCTCGTAGGGGGTCTTCTCGGCGGGGTCTGTGGCTTCGACGACGATATCGGCGGTGTTCTGCGTAAAGGCGCGCAGGTCGGCGACGTTCTCGGGGTCCTCGGCCACCGTCTCGGCCACGATGTCCGCCGCCCCGGCGAGCGCCTTTTCGGGCGTGTCGAAGCCGGCTTTCTCGTTGACGTATGCCGCGGCGGCGTCGAGTGCGCTGCCCTTGGCCGAAGCCTGCATGATGATCATGTTGGCGAGTGGCTCCAGGCCTGCCTCGCGGGCCTTCTGCGCGCGGGTCATGCGCTTTTTGCGGTAGGGCTTGTAGAGGTCCTCGACACGCTGGAGCTGCGTGGCCTCGCGAATCTGTTGCTCGAGCTCGGGCGTGAGCTTGCCCTGGGCGTCGATGAGCAGAATGACGTCCTCTTTACGTTGCTCAAGATTGCGCAGGTAGGACAGGCGCTCGTCGAGCGCGCGCAGGGCAACGTCGTCCATGCCGCCCGTGGCTTCTTTGCGGTAGCGCGAGATAAAGGGGATGGTGTTGCCCTCGTCGATGAGCTTGACGGCTGCCTCGATGTTGTCAGCCTTAAGGTTGAGCTCGCGGGCGAGCTGGGCGATAAGATCCATGGGACTCCTTGCGTTTGAGGTGCGTTTGCAGCGCGGAGCTACCAAGGATACCACCTGCCACTTCGCTCAAAAAAGACCGTTTTGGCGCGGAACCACGAAAGCGGCCTATCTACTACGTTTGAACCGTGTGGGTCGACCATCCCCTGGTTTTCCGAAAATGCGCAACCCGTCTACCTGCGGTTTTTATTTCGCGAAATTCGGTATGGATGAGGGTGATTGGTTAAACGTAGTAGATAGGCACATTTCGTGGCGAACGAATCAAGCTGAGGTGCAAAAAGTCCCCCGTCCCAGAAAAATCATTGGCAACGTAGCAAAATGCCCCGCGGGCAGGAGGCTGCTCGCGGGGCAAAGAAGAGGGGCTTATTTGTGGCGGACCGAGGGACTCGGCATGGGGTTTCTGCCGCGGCCGCTCTCAAGGCATTACAGCTCGACGAGCTGGCCGGTCTCGGCGGCCTCCTTGATGGCGTTGAGAAGCGTGAGCGTCTTGACGTTGTCGGCGGGGGTCACGACGGGCTTGACCTCGCGGCGGACGACCTTCACAAAGTGCTTGAGCTGCATCTTGTGCGGCAGCGCCGGGTCGACGGCCGGAATCTCCATCTGCAGCGGCTTGTGCCAGTTGGAGGCGCCGTCGTAGGAGAACTGGTGCAGGCGGGGCAGCGAAAGGGCGCCCAAGGTTCCGCCGATAAAGTAGGCGTCAGCGTCGAAGGGGCGATACTGCGGATCCTCGCGAGCGGTTGCCTCCCAGTTCCAGGGGCTGGCGGTGGCGTCGGAGATGGTCATGCTTGCGAGCGCGCCATCGGCAAAACGGACGTTGACCACGGCGGAGTCCTCGGTCTCAAAACCGCGGGCGGCGCTGGACTGCATGCCCTGGACGGCAACGGGCTCGCCCAGCAGGTAGCGGAGCAGGTCGACGTCGTGCACCAGGTTGACCAGGATCGGGCCGGCACCCTTCTTGCGGCGCCACTCGACATCGAAGTACTCGTCATTCTTATAGATCATATAGTGGAAGCTCGACACGGTGAGCTTGCCCAGCTCGCCGGACTCGATGATCTCCTTGGCCTTGTTGACGAAGGGGTTGTGACGACGGTGCTGACCCACGAGCACGGGCACGCCGGCGGTCTCGGCCTCGGCGGCGAAGGCCTGGGCATCCTCGAGGTCGTTGGAGATCGGCTTTTCGACCAGCGGCACGATGTTGCGCTTGATGGCCTCGCGGGCAACGCCCAGGTGCAGGTCGTTGGGGGTGGCGATGATGACGGCCTCGGGCTTGGCCTCGTCCATCATCTGGGCGGGATCGGTGTAAAACGGCACGCCGGCGGCCTCGGCCGTGGCGCGGGCGCCCTCAAAGGCGTCGGCGATGGCGACGAGTTCGGCCTCGGGCTCCTCGGTGACAAAGCGGATGTGGTTGCGGCCCATGGCGCCGGCGCCGATAACGGCAATGCGGACGGGGTTGAGCTCAGACATTTCGACTCCTTAATACTGGTGACCGGTGGAATGCGACAAAGGGGCTGTCCCTTTGTCGCATCGGTAGAACTAGGCGGACTTCTTCTTGCTGTCGGAGACCATCATGTAGACGGTGAGCACGACGGCGATGGCGGCGATCACGATGGCGCCATAGAAGGACTGCTGGTAGGCGGCGCTGCCGGCCTCGGCGTGATACAGCACGGCAGTGATGGGCTGGCTGATCCAGGTAGAAGCGGCGTAGCCCAGGAACATGATGCCGTAGTTGACGCCGATGTTGCTGGTGCCAAAGGCGCCACCGGTGAGCGGCGGGTAGATGACGAGCAGGGCGCCAAAGCTAAAGCCGAGCAGGGCGAGCGCCACAAAGAACATGCTCTGCGTAAAGCTCATCGACATGATGACGAGCGCGACGATGGTGACGACAAGGCTGATGAGCAGCGACTTGTAGGCGCCGAGCTTGTCGATGATCTGGCCAAAGGACAGACGACCGACCAGGTTGGCGCAGGTGTTGACGGAGACGACCACGCCGCCGAGGGCGACAGCTGCGGCGCTCGTGGGGTCGGCGAAGAGCTGGACGGCGGCGATGGAGGCAACCTTGCCCACGAGCAGGGTGCCTGCAGTGGCGGCAAAGGCGAAGGTGACGATGAGGACCCAGAAGCGCGGGGTTTTGACCATCTCGCCCGGGGTGAGGTCACCGAAGGTGCCGGCGTGCGCGCCGCCCTTGGGGGCCTCGAAGCCCTCGGGCAGCCAGCCGGCCTCGGGGGCCTTCAGGAACAGGGCGGAGGCGGCGATCGTCACAAAGAAGATGACGCCGAGTGCCTTGAGGGCGCCAAAGATGCCCAGGCTCGGGATGAGCAGTGAGGCGAGCACCGGGGACAGCACGGCGGGGCCGGCGGTCGAAGCGGCAAGGGTGATGCCGGAGGCGAGACCCTTCTTGTCGATGAACCACTTTTGGCCGGTGGTGAGCGCGGGGTTGTAACCCAGACCGTTGCCGATGGCGGCGACGAGCGAGAACCACAGGTAGAACTGCCACGGCTCGGTGACGGTGCCGGACATGAACCAGCCCACGCCGTAGCACACGGCGGCGGCGATCACGACGTTGCGGGGGCCGATCTTGTCGGAGATACGGCCGGCGAAGATGCCCGTCACGGCCATGATGGTCTGGAAGACCGGGAAAGCCCAGGTAAGTGCGCTGGACCACTCGGGGTAGACGGCGAGCAGATTCTTGGACACGACGGAGTACAGCGCGATGGAGCTGATGAAGAACATGGTGACGCACGCGGCAGAAAGCACGACGGCGCGACCCTTATTGGAGTTGGTGGAAGCCATTGGACTCTTTCTAATCGATACGGGGGAGGGAGGGGCGCGTCCGCGGGGCCTCCCAGTCGGGCTGGTTTACTGATCGGTCGGCTTTGCGACGCCGGACTCGTCGGACCAAAGCTCGACACCCTTGTTCTTAAGGTAGTTGTCGGCGTATGCGCGACGGCCGCCGGGCTTGGCGGTGAGGTCGCCCATCATATTGGAGAAGCCACCGTCGACTTTGATGGCGTCGCCGGTGGTAAAGTCCGAGCGCGTGGACGCCAGGAACATGACGGCGTTGGCGATATCGCTGACCTCGCCGATGCGGCGCGTGGCGATCAGGCGGCTGCGGCTCTTCTCGACCTCGGGGTCGGCGTAGAAGTTGGCCGACATCGGGGTCTTAACGAAGCAGGGCTCGACGCAGTTGGAGCGCACGCCGTAGGGGCCCCACTCGGCGGCGAGCATCTTGGACATCATGTTGACGCCGGCCTTGGTGGAGCTGTACACGCCCGAGAACGTCTCGGGGGAGTGGCTGGCGACGGTGGAGATGTGCACCAGGCGGCCCTGGCCGGCCTTGATCATCTCGCGACCAAAGCGCTGCGAGGTGATGAAGTAGCCGGTGAGGTTGACGTTGATGACCTCGTTCCAGTCGGAGAGCGGCAGGTCCTCCATGGCGGCGAAGCGCAGGATACCGGCGGTGTTGACGAGGACGTCGACGCGGCCGAAGTTGGCGATGGTGGCGTCGACGGCGGCCTGAACCTCGGCCTCGTCGGTGGCGTTCATCTTGTAGCCCTCGGCGTGGATGCCAAACTCGGCAGCGAGGTCGGCGGCAGCGGCCTTGACCTTCTCCTCGTCCAGGTCGAGCAGGACGACGTTGGCGCCATTGCGGGCGAACTCGCGGCAAATCTCGACGCCCATGCCGCCGAGCGCGCCGGTCACGGCGCAAACATCGCCCTCGAGCTTAAGCCAATTGCTCATAGGAACTTCCCTTCTTGTGCCTCCCGGTGGGTCGCTCCCATTAACCGACCCACGTGGTTTTCGCTGGTTATCGTATGCTTAGCGTTCGCGCAGGTGAATTGCATATTTGTTAGAATGACGTTAACCGTAGGTTTACACTGTACATTGAGGTTTGTTCTCAATTGAGCGCGTGACCTGCGAAAACGACCCCCTGCGGTGCTGTGGGCCCGCGCGTGCGAAAACGGGAGATTGACGTGTACGATCGACGACTTGACGCTATTTCGGCCGCCGCGGAGCTGGGAAGTTTCTCGCGTGCCGCGGCAAAGCTGCGCGTGTCGACGCCGGCACTCGTCAAGCAGGTTTCGGGCTTCGAGGCCGAGTTCGGCATCACGCTGTTCGAGCGCTCGCATTCGGGCGTCAAGGTGACGCCGGCGGGTGCTCTGCTGGTGGACGACGCGCGCTCGATCATGCGCCAGTCCGAGGACGCACTGCGTCGTGCCCGACGCGCGGCGGGCGATGGCGGCGCCGTGCGCCTGGGTGTGTCGATGATGTGCCCGGGGCGCCATACACTCGCGCTATGGCCGCAGCTGCACGACATGGAACCGCGTTTGCGTTTTGAGATTGTGCCGGTGGGGGACCTTTACGATGAGCACGAGACCGTTATGCGCAGTCTGGGACGCGAGGTCGACGTGGTGCAGTCGAGTTTTTCGACCCCGCGCTGGGGAGACGCCTGCCAAAAGCTTCGCATCGTTACCGTGCCGTTTTATATCGACGTGCCGCGCACAAGCCGACTCGCGCGCAAGACGCGCATCACGGTTGCCGACCTGGAGGGTATGCGCCTGCGCGTGCTTCGTCACGGCAACGACGCCATGGACAGCCTGCGTATCGATCTTTTGGCCGACGGCGGCGTGGACGTGATCGACGTGGACAGCTTTGACTTTGCGCTTTTTAACGAGGCGGAGGAAAAGGGCGACGCGGTGCTCACCTGCGGAGCGTGGTCGGGCGTGCACCCGGCCTTTGTGGGCGTACCGTTCCTATGCGGGCGAGAGGTGCCGGTCTTTCTGCACTACCCGCTCGAGCCCACCCTCCAAGTCCAAAAATTCGTCAACGCCATGGCCCAGCTTCTTAAGTAGTTCATCCTTACAAAACGAGGCCCTGGCCAAACGGCCAGGGCCTCGCAAACTTTTATTCCGTTTTAAATGACGGGCTGATCGCGCGCAGGAGGTCTCCCAGGCGGGCCGGGGTGTAACTTCCGCGCGCAGTTTCGCAGCGAAGCGAGAATGTTTGAGCACGGAGGTTACACCCCGGCCCGCCTGGGAGACCTCCGTGGAACAAACCTACCTACTCGAGCTCAAACGCACCCGTGTACAGCTGGTAGTAATATCCGCGCTTGGCGATCAGCTCGTCGTGGTTGCCGCGCTCGATGATGCGGCCGTGGTCCAGACAGATGATTGCGTCGGAGTTGCGCACGGTGGACAGGCGGTGCGCGATGACAAACGTCGTGCGGCCCTCCATGAGCTTGTCCATGCCCGCCTGCACGATGGCCTCGGTGCGGGTGTCAATGCTCGACGTGGCCTCGTCCAGAATCATCGCCGGCGGATCGGCGACGGCGGCGCGTGCGATCGAGATCAGCTGGCGCTGGCCCTGCGACAGCTGTGCGCCGTTGCCGGTGAGCATCGTGTCGTAGCCGTCGGGCAGGCGGGTGATAAAGTCGTCGGCGCCCGCGAGCTTGGCCGCCGCGATGCACTCCTCGTCGGTCGCATCCAGGTTGCCGTAGCGGATGTTATCCATCACGGTGCCGGTGAACAGGTTCACGTCCTGCAGCACCACGCCCAGCGAGCGGCGCAGATCGGCCTTGCGGATCTTGTTGACGTTGATGCCGTCGTAGCGAATCTTGCCGTCGGCGATGTCATAGAAGCGGTTGATGAGGTTGGTGATGGTCGTCTTACCGGCACCGGTGGCGCCGACAAACGCGACCTTCTGGCCCGGCTTGGCAAACACGGACACGCCGTGCAGCACTTCGTGGTCGGGCGTGTAGCCAAAGTCGACGTTGTCCATGACCAGGTCGCCGCGCAGCGGCACGTACTCGATCTCGCCGGTTGCGCGGTGCGGATGTTTCCACGCCCACATGCCGGTGTGGTGATCGGCCTCCTCGAGCTGCCAGGTATCGGGGTTCACCTGCGCGTTGACGAGCGTCACGTAGCCTTCGTCGGTCTCGGGCTTCTCGTCGATGAGCTCAAAGATACGGTCGGCGCCGGCGAGGCCCATGACCACGGCGTTGATCTGCTGCGAGATCTGACCGATCTGTCCGCAGAATTGCTTGGTCATGTTGAGGAACGGCACCACGACGGCGATGGACAGCGCCATGCCCGAGATGCTCAGGTTGGGCACGCCCAGCGCCAGGAAAATGCCGCCTGCCAGTGCGACCAGCACGTAGAGCAGGTTGCCCAGGTTCATAAGGATGGGCATGAGGATGTTGGCGTACATGTTGGCCTTCTGCGAGACCTCGAAGAGCTTTTCGTTGCGCTCGTCAAAATCGGCCTCGGCGGCAGACTCGTGGCAGAATGCCTTGACGACCTTCTGGCCGTTCATGACTTCCTCGATATGGCCCTCGACAACGCCGAGCTCGGTCTGCTGCGCAATAAAGAAGCGCGCGGAGTTGGAGCCGAGCAGCTTGGTCATAAAGGTCATAAAGGCGACGCCTGCCACAATGACCAGACACATCCAAACGCTGTAGTACAGCATGATAAAGAACACCGTGACGATGACGATGGTCGTCATGAGCAGGTTGGGCAGCGACTGGCTGATCATCTGGCGCAGCGTGTCGATGTCGTTGGTGTAGTGGCTCATGATGTCGCCGCGCTGGTGCGTGTCGAAGTAGCGAATCGGCAGGTCCTGCATGCGGTTGAACATCTTCTCGCGCAGCTTCTCGAGCGAGCCCTGCGTGACGATGGCCATGGCGCGGTTCCAGAACAGCGAGGACAGGATGCCGACGCCGTAGATGCAGGCGAGGGTGGTCACGAGCTGTGCGATCTTGGGCTGTGCGGCTTCCCAATCGCCCGACTGCCACGAGTCGCTAATAATCTGCAGAGCGCTCTGAAGGAAGGTCGCGCCGATGGAGTTGATGATGGCGCAGAGTACCACGCCGACGACGACGAGGGGCAAAAGCACGGGGTAGAAGCCAAAGAGCGTCTTGATGAGGCGCGACATGGTGCCACCCTTGCGGTTGAGCGCGCGCTCGGCGGTCGTTGCCTTACTCATGTGCCTCGCCTCCTTCCTGGGTCTGAGCTTGCGTTACGGATGCCTCGGTGTCGGCCTCGACGGCCCCTTCGCCCTCGGCAGACATCTTGCTTTGCGAGGTAAAGGTCTCGCGGTAGATCTCGCTCGTCTTAAGCAGCTCATCGTGGTTGCCGATCTGCGCGATGCGGCCACCCTCCATGACGATGATGCGATCGGCGTCCTGCACGGAGCTGATGCGCTGGGCGATGATGAGCTTGGTCGTGTTGGGCAGATAGCTTGCCAGCCCCGCGCGGATCTTGGCGTCGGTCTTGGTGTCGACGGCGCTGGTGGAGTCGTCCAGGATCAAGATCTTGGGGCGACGCAGCAGGGCACGCGCAATGCACAGACGCTGCTTCTGACCGCCGGAGACATTGGAGCCGCCCTGTTCGATCCAGGTGTCATAGCCCTTGGGGAAGCCGTCGACAAACTCGTCGGCGCAGGCCAGATGTGCCGCCTCGCGGACTTCCTCGTCGGTGGCGTTCGGGTCGCCCCAACGCAGGTTCTCGGCAATCGTGCCGCTAAACAGCACGTTTTTCTGCAGCACCATGGCCACCTGGTGGCGCAGGGCGTCCAAGTCGTAGTCGCGCACATCCACGCCGCCCACGCGCACGGTACCCTCGGTGGTGTCGTACAGACGGGCGATGAGGTTTACAAGCGTGGACTTGGCCGAGCCGGTGCCGCCGATGATGCCGATGGTCTCGCCGCTCTTAATGTGCAGGTCGATATCGTCGAGCGCCTGGCGCTTTGCATGCGCGGAATACTTAAAGTTCACGTGGTCAAAGTCGATGGAGCCGTCGGCAACCTCGAGCATGGGCTCGGCGGGATTGGCGATCGTGGGCTCGGCGGCCAGCACCTCGGTAATGCGGTGCGCCGATTCGTCGGCCATGGTCACCATGACAAAGATCATCGACAGCTGCATCAGGCTCATGAGGATCTGGAAGCCATAGGTAAAGATCGAGGAGAGCTGGCCCACGTCGAACAGCGTGCCCTGGCTCGTGATGATGAGCTTGGAGCCCAGGTAGATGATGACGACAAACGCGCCGTTGACGCAGATATTCATCATGGGATTGTTAAAGGCGAGCAGCTTCTCGGCGCGGGTGAAGTCCATCTGGACGTCGCGCGCGGCGGTCGCAAACTTCTCCTTCTCAAAGTCTTCGCGCACGTAGCTTTTAACCACGCGCATGCCGGTGACGTTTTCCTCGACGGACTCGTTAAGGGCATCGTACTTGTGGAACACGCGCGAGAAGATGGGGCGCACCTTAAAGATGATAAAGAACAGTCCAAAGCCCAGCAGCGGAATGATGACCAGGTAGACCATGGCAACGCTGCCGCCCATGATAAATGCCATGGTAAAGGCGAAGATCAATACCAGCGGCGCGCGCACGGCGATGCGGATGATCATCATAAAGGCCTGCTGCACGTTGTTGATATCGGTGGTCAGGCGCGTGACGAGCGAGGAGCTCGAGAACTCATCGATGTTGGCAAAGCTGAACGTCTGGATCTTGTAGAACAGGTCGTGACGCAGGTTCTTGGCGAAGCCGCAACTCGCATGGCTGCAGGTGATGCCGGCAGCGGCACCGAAAGCAAGCGACGTCAGCGCGATGAGCACCAAAAAGCCTGCGGTGGGAAGCATCTCGGCTACGGTGGCGCCGTCTTTGATGGCGTCGATCAGGTTGGCGGTGATAAATGGAATCAGCATCTCGCAGAGCACCTCGCCAAGCACGAGCAACGGCGTGGCAACGGTGACTTTCATATAGTCGCGGATGCTGCCCATGAGGGTTTTAATCATCCAGTTCCTCCCAAGTTTTGCGGATTTTCTCGAGCATTTCGGCGAGGTCCTCGCGCTCGTCGTGGGTGAGCGCGCTAAAGGCCCGTTCTCTAAAGCGAATGCGGGCGGCCTGGTCGATGCGGGCGTTTTCCCGGCCGGTTTCGGTCAGGCGAATGGTGAGTTGCCGTCGATCCTTGGGGTTACGGCTGCGCTCAATGAGGCCGTTGACCTCGAGCTTGGACAAGATCTCGGAAAGCGACCCCGGCTTGAGGTCAAAGTGCATGCCGAGTTCCTGCTGCGACATCTCGCCGCCGGGCTGCTTGGCCAGCAGGCAGATGATGGGCGCCTTGCCGGATACGCCTCCGCCATGAAAGTGCATGTAATGGCCGCAAAAGCCCAGACCGCTCAGGATGCGCTTGGCGAGTTTGTCTTCGGCGCTGACCGCTTCGGGTATGTCTACCGGTTGCGACGGGTCACCGCCGGGCTCATGCGGAAGGACGAGTGGTTCAACACACATATCTATGCTTCGCTCCTCTCTTTAGTTAGGTAGTGAAATTGTTTTGTGCCTAACTAATTTAGGAGCGTGAGAAATGAATGTCAAGGTACCAAACTTATTAAGTTACGGCGTTTTACCAAACGCAGTAACCGCTCGACGCTGCAAACGTTCCTAAGCGGCAATCTGGCGTTCAATCGTCGGGCATGGCCACAAGGCCTATGCCCTCCTCTTTCACGCCACCTTGCTCGCTTAGGAACGCTTTCGCTGTCCGTCCTCAATCTGCAGCGCTGCCTGGGTTGGCATTTGAGTGATCCGTGGGGGACGGAGGATAACGGATCATTTTGGGCTGCGGTGACACCCTTCCGAAGTTGCTTTGTCCAAAACTATGCCGGATTACTACGATGAATTCGAAATCTCAGACCTCGGCATTGTTTTTCGGAAAATCACAAGCTGTCTATCTGCGGTTTTGCCGGAGTGCAATTTGTTGTGGTTGGAGACTGACGGTTTACCGTAGTAATCCGGCATAGTTTTGGAATGGTAGTAAATAGATGGCAGCTACCGTGCCGCCACCGCCGCGATTTGCCTCTCATCTCCGAAACCTTTCCGCAACAATTTGCCCTTCGTACCGCTCGCCTTCGCTCGCAACGCCCCCTGCGCTACACTTAGTCGCACTATGGCGCCGTCGCGCCGCGCCCGACCCAAGGGGGACACTCATGAAGAACACTCAGCTGCTGCTGATCAACGATATGTGCGGTTACGGTAAGGTTGCGCTTTCTGCCATGCTGCCGGTGCTGTCGCACATGGGCTATCGCATCCACAACCTGCCGACGGCCCTCGTTTCCGATACGCTCAACTACCCCAAGTTCTACATCCACGACACCACGGAGTATGTCCGCCAGAGCCTCGCCATCTGGGAGGAGCTCGGCTTTGAGTTCGACGCCATCTCCACCGGCTTTATCGTGACCGAGGAAGAGACGCGCATCATCTCGGACTTTTGCCACCGTCGTGCGCAAAAGGGCACCAAGGTGTTCGTTGACCCCATCATGGGCGACAACGGCAAGCTCTATGCGGGCGTGCCCGAGTCCACGATTGGCCTTATGCGGCACCTGCTGGAGTGCGCAGACTACGCGGTGCCCAACTATACCGAGACGTGCCTGCTTGCCGATAGGCCTATCGCCGAGCAAATTACGCCCGATGAGGCCCGCGCCCTTGTGGACGCCGTGCGCGAGCTGGGTGCCAAGTCGGTGGTCATTACGAGCGCCGTGGTCAATGGCACGAACGCGGTTATCGGTTACGACCATGTAGCGGGGGAGTACTTCACGATTCCCTTTGAGCTCATTCCGGTCTACTTCCCGGGCACGGGCGACACGTTCTCGGCGGTGCTCGTCGGCCGCGTTATGGCCGGCTGGAACCTGCAGCGTGCGACGGCCGACGCCATGCGTGTGGTAGCCGAGCTTATCGAGCGCAACGCCGACCAAGAGGATAAGTCGGCCGGCCTTCCCATCGAGGCCTGCCTGGATGTGGTTGACCATGAGTAACGCTGGCGAGGGCGGCATCAAGCCTGCGGGCGAGAGCAAGCCGCTCGGCGCGCCGCGTGGCAAGCGTCCGCGCATCCGCGTGAGCTGCGTGGACCAGCTGGGTGCGTGCCGCTGCCACCACGGGCACAAGCCGGGTGACGTCTTCGACTTCGACCGCGACCGCGGCAAGATGTGCGCCATGGCCTGCCATGTGGGCTTTCCCTATATCGATATCCTGCGCTATGGCGGAACCGTGCCTGGCAACGAGCCCGGCACGGCAAAGTTCTGCTGTCCCGAGGTCGACACGTTGAACGTCTGGCTTGCCGAGATCGTCGACGAGTAACCGAGCGAGGATTTTCTCCCGTCGAAATATCGAGCGTGGATTATCTCCCGTTTTGGGCGCAATTTCGCACTCAAAGTGGGAGATAGTCCTCGCTCGATTTGTATGCGAGAATTCCGACCTCACTTATGCCCATGCTTAGGCGCACGCGTCGTTGTTCTGTGCGCGAGTAAGCTCAAATTTCTGCATTTCATCCAATTTCGGTACTAAAAATCTCTGCATTTCATCGATAATAGTCGATATAAATATCTGCATTTCATTTATCGAGGCGATGGGAGAGCTTATGTTGCGCAGGAAAATCGCTGATGAGCTTGATTGTTGGCAGAGATCCATTGAACGAAAGGCGTTGTTCGTCACGGGTTCTCGCCAAATCGGTAAGAGCTACTCGATTCGCGAGTTCGGTAAGTCAAACTACGCAACCTATATCGAGCTCAATCTCGCGGAAAATCGCCAGGCAAAAGATGCTCTTCTCGAGGCACGGGATGCCGACGATTTCATCAGCAGGGTGACGCTTCTCTCGGGAAAGCCGATAGCACCGGGCAAAACGCTCGTGTTTATCGATGAGGTCCAAGAGGCCCCCGACATCATGACGATGGCAAAGTTCCTTGTTGAGGACGGGAGGTGCCGCTGGGCGTTTTCGGGGTCAATGCTCGGGACCCAGTTCAAGGGCGTTAGGTCCTATCCCGTGGGATATGTTCACGAGCTTAGGATGTTCCCGCTCGATTTTGAGGAGTTTTGCTGGGCGATCGGGGTGAGCGAGGGAGCTCGCCAAACGATACGCGACGCGTGTATCAGCGAGAAGCCCATTCCTGATTACATTCATGACGCGATGATGGCAAACTTCAGGACCTATACCGTTGTCGGCGGAATGCCGGAGGTCGTGCAGCGCTTTCTTGACACGCGGGGCGACCTTGCCTCTGTTCGTCAGCTACAGTCAGAGCTCAACGAACAGTACCGGCGGGATATCTCCAAGTATGCAAGCGGGCGAGCCCTTCAGGTGCAGAGCATTTACGATCAGCTCCCTATTATGCTCGAGGGCGAAAACAAACGCTTCGTGCTCAATTCCATTGACCCCAAGGCGCATTACGACAAGTACCAGCGAGATTTTGTCTGGCTCGTCGATGCCGGCGTTGCTCTCAAGGCCGATATCGTAACCGAGCCAAAATCGCCCCTGCTCAAGACGGCACGGCCATCGCAGTTCAAGCTATACCAATCGGATACGGGCATGTTGATGGCGCGCTACCCCGTTGGCGTCGCCCAGGCGGCGTATCTTGATAGCAAGGAACCCAATCTGGGCGGTATTTACGAAAACGTGGTGGCCCAGCAGCTGACTGCCCAAAATCGCCAGCTTTACTACTATCAGACAAAGAAGCGCGGCGAAGTGGACTTTGTGGTCGACGGACCGGATGGAACGGCTGTTCCGATCGAGGTTAAATCGGGTTCCTATTACCACGCGCACGCCGCGCTCGGTCATGTGCTTGATACGGCCGAATATGGCGTAAGGCTCGGGATTGTTTTCTCGAGAGGCAACGTTGAACGCAGCGGAGCTGTTCTTTATTTGCCGCTATATGCGACCTGGGCCCTTTCGGATGTTTTGGGTGACTCCTGTGCCGAGGGGATAAAGCTGGAGGTCAAGCCGGTCTAGGGACAGTCCCCGATGCGACAAAGGCGTGGCCCGCGACCTCGATTGCCTACAGCTGCTCGAGCATAGCGGTGCAGCCGTCGAGTACGTCGCGGTAGGTGGCATCGAAATTGCCGGTGTACCAGGGGTCGGCCACGTCGCCGGGGCGCTCGGTCCAATCGAGCATGCGCGTAATCTTGCCGTCGGGGTCGTCGCCAAAGATGCGACGCAGGCCACGCGCGTTCTCGTCGTCCATATAGACAGTGTGGTCCCAGTCGCCATACTCCGCGCGACGCACCTGACGTGCACGATGTGCGACGACGGGAATCCCGACCTCGCGCAGCTTGGCAACGGTACCGTGGTGTGGCGGGTTGCCGATCTCCTCGGTCGAGGTCGCAGCGGAGTCAATGACAAACTCGCCCGCGCGCCCGGCGCGCCGCACCAGCTCGGTAAACACCGACTCAGCCATCGTCGAGCGACAGATGTTGCCATGGCAGATAAACAGTATGCGTTGCATGAGCGGTTTCCTTTCATATGGAAGGCTGCTAAAGAGTCGAAGCCGGGTGCATGCCAAGTTTTATTTCTTGGCCAGTTTGAAGTAGCGCTCAAATATCAATTCGAAAACGTAATAGAACATCAATCGACTGTCGAGGTCCATGCTGCCCAAGCGGATTTCTTTTTGCACGGTGTAGATAGGGTAGTCGGCTAGTTTCGAGAGAGAATTCCGAGAAAAGCCGGTGAGCGTGACAACCTTGCATCCGCGCGTTTTGGCTATCGATGTGGCGTCAATAGACACCTGTGTCTCACCGCTTACGGAAACACTGAAGACCAGGTCGTTTTTGCCGAGGAGTTCTGCGTAATGCCTCATGACGTGGCGTTCACTGAGCGTGTCGGTATTCTTGCCCATTATTTTGAGCTTTTCAGCCATCTCGAGGCACGGGTATTTCGAAAAGCCCGAGCAGAAGAACACGATATGCGAGGCATCCTGGATAAGACTCACAACCGAATCGATGACCCTGTCGTTAAGCAGATCTTTGGTCTGTACGAGCTGGGTATCAAGAGGAAGTGCCTCGATAGTGAATCGATTGCGGTCGAGCGAGGCGGAATACGATTGTTTGAGCTCCGTAAACCCCGAGAAGCCAAGCTTATGGGCAAGCCTGACGATTGTATTGGGAGCGACGAAGAACCGTTCAGCAACGCTCTTAAGCGTGACATCGTCAATATCATCACGCAGCTCGATGATGTAGCGCATGATCTCGCTTTCGAGATCGTTGAGCTTGCTCTCGCCAGCTCGCACATGATCATAAAAAGATTCTTGATCTTTCATAAGATGTTTCAGCCCCTCGCATCTCGCCGTACATATGGTACCGCTTTGTGTAGCCAGGTGAGAAATCGGTAGTCGGTCAAGATTGCCTATTGCCCATGAACTGGGCAAACGCGCGTGTCTGCCTACACATATCTGTGTCGTGAGCGAAATCATGTGTCCCCGTTTCGCATTGGCCCACACGGGGATTCGCAAATGACCTTATGTCGCAAAATATCAATCGAAACGAAGCAAGCCGAGGACAACCGCGGAGCCCAAGGTCTTCGAGAACACCGATCAGCCAACCCTGGAGGGACGGAACATGAAGGATAAGCTCAATATTGTGATCGTTGGCGGCGGCTCCACGTGGTGCCCTGGCATTCTTAAAGCCCTGACCAAGCACATGGACATTCTGCCGCTGAACCGCGTGATGCTCTATGACATCGATGCCGAGCGTCAGCGTCCGATCGGCGAGTTTGGCAAGATCCTCTTCGCCGAGGAGGAGCCCGGTGTGGAGTTCGGTTACACCACCGATAAGGACGAGGCTTACACCGACGTCGACTTTGTGCTCTGCCAGATTCGTACCGGCGGCTACGAGATGCGTAGCAAGGACGAGAAGATTCCGCTGCATATGGGAATCATCGGCCAGGAAACGGTGGGCCCTGGCGGCATGGCTTACGGTATGCGCTCCATGCATGACATGGTTGAGATCGTCAACGACGTTCGCGCTCATAGCCCGGAGGCGTGGATTATCAACTACACCAACCCGGCTGCTATTGTGGCATATGGTCTCGAGCGCGTCCTGCCCGACGAGCATCGCGTCCTCAACATCTGCGATCAGCCCGTCAACCTCATGCGCTCTTACGGTCGCCTGCTCGGTCGCGATATGAGCAAGACGGAGCCCGTGTACTTTGGCCTCAATCACTTCGGTTGGTTCAAGCACATCTACGATGAAGAGGGCCATGACCTCGTCCCGCAGATTAAGGAGTACACGGAGAAGAACGGCTTCCTTCCTGCCGATGCCGAGCAGCGTGACCAGTCCTGGCTTGATACCTACGCCATGGTCAAGGACATGCTCGAGGACTTCCCCGACTATCTGCCCAACACTTATCTGCAGTACTATCTGTATCCCGAGTACAAGGTCGCTCACCTCGACCCCGACTACACTCGCTCCGACGAGGTTATCAACGGTCGTGAAAAGCGCGTGTTCGCCGAGTGCGAGCGTGTTGCCAAAGTCGGCACCGCAAAGAACTCCTCGGTTGTGCAAAACGACGCTCATGGCGATATGATCGTGGAAATCACCTCGGCCATTTATCGCAACACCAACAAGACCTTCATTGTCATCGTGCCCAACAACGGCATTATCGAGGGCATGCCCGATGACGCCATGGTCGAGGTCGCGGCAAGCGTGGGCGCCAATGGCCCGCAGCCCTATGCTGTTGGCAAGATCGGTACCTTCTATCGCGGCCTTATGGAGAACCAGTACGCCTATGAGCGCCTGACTGTTGAGGCTTGGATGGAGGGTTCCTACGAGAAGGCTCTGCAGGCACTCACGCTTAATCGTCTGGTCGGTGACGCCAAGAAGGCTCGCAAAGTGCTCGACAAGCTCATCGAGGCCAATAAGGATTACTGGCCGGAGCTTAAGTAGCTAGTTCCATAGCGCTTGATAACTGTTATGGGGCGTGTGGGCTGTAGAGCTGCACGCCCCGTTTCTTTAAGAGGGGTATCCCATGAACAAAGATGAGCTGCTGGCAAAGTTCCAGCGCCTGGGCAAAGTCCTCATGACGCCTGTCTTGATCCTGCCAATCGCCGGCATCCTTCAGGGCTTTGGCAATGCCTTTACCAGCCCCACCCTTACGGCAGCTGTTCCCTGGCTTGCTGCTCCGGGCTTTGCGATCTTCTTTTCGATTCTCAAGGCCGCTGCCAGCATCGTTATGAACAACATCCCGGTTATCTTCTCGATTTGTCTCGCCTATGGCTTCGCCAAGTCCGAGAAGGCTACCGCGGCGCTTTGTGGCTTTTTGGGCTACATGTGCATGAATTCCGTGATGGGCACGTTCCTTACGGCGACTGGCGTCATCGATCCCGCGAATCTTACGACGGGCCAGAGCACGATCCTCGGCATCACCACGCTCGACACTGGCGTTATCGGCGGTCTTCTGGTGGGCGCAATCGTCGCATGGTTGCATAACCGTTACTACAAGATTGAGCTGCCTGCCGTGTTCTCCATCTTCAACGGCACGCGCTTTATCCCAGCGGTGACGCTGCTCTCATGCAGCATCCTCGCATTGGTCATGTCCTTTGTTTTCCCGTTTATTCAGAACGCTCTCGGTGCGCTGTCCGAGTTCATCAAGACTACGGGTGCCTTTGGTGCATTTGTCTACGGCGCCGGCGAGCGCATGCTCCTGCCTTTTGGCCTGCATCACTTTGTCTATTTGCCGTTCTTCTTCACGTCGCTCGGTGGCGTCGAGACCATCGACGGCCAGACTGTTCAGGGCGCTATCAATATCTACAACGCGATCCTGGGCTCTCCCAGCACGCCGTTTAACATCGAGGTCAGCCGTTTTGTCATGAACGGCAAGGTTATCTTCGCCATGTTCGGCCTACCTGGCGCTGCACTCGCCTTCTACAAGACGGCGCTTCCCAAGAACAAGAAGAAGACCGCAGCACTCATGATCGCCATCGTGGTGCCTTGCATCCTCTCCGGCATTACCGAGCCGCTCGAGTACTCCTTCCTGTTTATCGCGCCCATCCTCTACGTGTTCCACGCTCTTATGGCTGGTCTTGCTTATGCGCTGACCTATATCCTGCAGTTCAACGTGGCTGGCTCCGCGTCCTTCGGCGGCCCGCTCTTGTCGTTGATCTTTAACGGCATTATGGGTGCAGCCAAGGGCTCCAACTGGCAGGTTATCCTGTTCCTCGGCCCCATCTACTTCGTGGTGTACTACTTCGTCTTCAAGTTCATCATTCTTAAGAAGGACCTTAAGACCCCTGGCCGCGAGGAAGAGTCCGACGATGAGGCCGCAAAGGCTCCCAAGACTGTGATCAGCGACCTCATTCCCGCCATCGTTGAGGCAGTGGGCGGCGACAACAATATTAAGTCTGTCGAGGCCTGCTTCACCCGTCTGCGCATCCAGCTCAATGACTGTGACAAGGTGGTTGACGACGCCGAGTTTACCGAAAAGCTCGAAGCGCGTGGCATCGTGCATGTCAACGGCGGCGTGCAGATTGTCTACGGCAACATGGCATCTAACTACGCAACTCAGATGCGCGAGCTGCTGGGCATGGAGTAAACGACTCAAACACACAATCAAGATTAATACAGGTCGGCGTCCGATCCTTCAATCGGGCGCCGACCTGTGCTGTTTTGGGGTGAATGGGCAAGCACATGACGTGCTCGCTGCTCTCTTTTGGCGCTGCCTATCGTGTATTCGGACGCCTTGTGACGGTGAGGTGCGTTCTTTTCGGTTCTAGCGTGTTTGCGGCTAGCGCTGCGCCCGAAGTCGATTTGCACAGCTGATATACAGAGCGTTAACCGCGCTTTGTAGGCTCATGCCCTCAACCAAGGCGGTCGAGTACTCGCTGAGTGACTCCGCGCTCACGGGTAGCAAGAGCTCGCGCGCCCCGTTGTTATCGAATGCCATGTTGCTCGATATCCAAATAACGCGGCAACCTCGCCGCTTGGCCTCAACGTAAAGATTGAAGATGTGGCTCGTCTTCCCTGAGAACGATACAAAGATGGTTAGGTCGTCGGGTTGGAGCAGACAGAGCGACGTCTCCTGTCCCTTGACGGAGCCGAATGAGAAGCACAGTCGGTTTACGCGGCTCAGCTTTTCGCAGAGTGAGCAGGCGGCGAGATTGGAGAATGAGCTTCCGTATACGTAGACATTTTGTGCATCGAGAAGCCAGTCAACGGCCTGCTCGAGTCGATCCTCGGTGAGCAGACGTTTTGTTTCAAGCAAAGAGGTCTCTACGATATCGAAATACCAGGGTATATCGATTTGCTTATGAGCCCTTGCCTCGGTTGTCTCACGCTGGAGCCAAGCGTTGAAGTCGTCAACTTGCTCTTTGAACGATCGAAAGCTCGAGCCGTTCACGCGCCTGCAGAAGCGCGAGATGGTCGCGGGCGATGTATTGCACGCGCGGGCAAGTTCTTCTATTGAGAGCTCTGGGATCTCGTCGTGATGGGAAAGGGCGTAGAGTGCGATGTGGGCGTCAAGGCTGCCGCCCTTCTCGACGTCTTCGATACAAGACCTGAGGTTCGAATAGACCTCGTACATCGACATTCAAATCACTCCAAACAATAATGCCCCGGAGCGGATATGCCGTCTCCGGAGCATCGTGGTGAAGCTATGGGACAGGATTTATTCCATGCCCAAGTATTCTCTCATTTCGACTTTGTAGACAGAAGCTTTATTGCCGTAAACGATCTGAACACCGCCGCCAACGTGAACGATGGCGCTGGCGCCGAGGTCTTTGGTGAAGACGCTATCGTCCTTGACCAGGGCGGTGTCTTTGAGGCTAAGCCTCAGGCGAGTGAAGCAAGCGTTGACACCCGAGATGTTATCGGCGCCGCCCACGGCTTCCACGATCTGCGGGATGAGCTCGCTTACCTGGACAGGTGCTTTGGAGTCGATGGCCGACGTGTCATCCGCTGCCTGCGTGTCATCATCCTCGCGGCCCGGGGTTTTGAGGTTAAATTTCTTGATAAAGGTGCGGAACAGTACGTAATAGATCCCGAAGTAAGCGATGCCGAGCGGAATAAGCCAGAACCAGTTGGAGCCTTTATCGGCGTTCATGATGCCGTTGAAGATCCACGAGAGGAGCGGTCCGCCGAAGGCGGAAGGTCCGGGCACATTGAACTGTACCAGGTAGGTGAGTACATACGCGATGCCGCACAGCAGGGCGTGGACCACATAGAGTACGGGCGCTACAAAGAGGAAGGAGTACTCGAGCGGTTCGGTTATGCCCATGATGGCGGCCGGAATAACGGCGGCGATCATGAGGGAGCCGACCTTCTTTTTATTCTCGGGACGGGCACAGTGGTAGATGGCGAGAGCCGCCGCGGGCAGGCCGCACATGGCGAACAGCACCTTGCCGTTCATGACGTATTTTGAGATGTCGATGTCGTACATCATGCCGGGCGTGTTGAGCATGGCGTTGTAGATGTTGACAGCACCCTCGACGGTCTGGCCGTCAACCTGGATGCTACCGCCCAGAGAAGTGAAGAAAAACGGCAGGTAGATGAAATGATGCAGGCCGAAGGGCAGAAGCATGCGCTCGGAGAAGCCATAGATGAACGCGCCAAACACCCCGGTGGAATCGATGAGTGTCGAGGCGGCCTTTAGGCCGGTTTGCACAAACGGAAACACGAAGGCGAGCGCAACGCCCACCAGGCTTGCGAAAACGACGGTGAGGGCGGGAACGCAGCGCGTGCCGTTGAAGATGCCGAGCACCGGCGGAAGCTGCACCTTATAGAATCGGTTGTGGATCCACGCGACTACCAAGCCGATGATGATGCCGCCGAATACGCCGGTGTCGAGTGTGGTTACGCCCAGGATGGCGTTCTGACCGGTCTGCAGGTTGGCGGGATCGATGGTGCCCAGCAGGATAAGCAGCTGACCCATGATCGTGTTCATGGTCATGTAGCCGATGAAGCCCGAGAGTGCGGCGGTCGCCTTCTCGGCCTTGGCGTAACCGTAGGCGATGCAGATCGCAAAGAGAACCGAGATGTTACCATTGATAACGTTGCCGGCTGCTTTGATGAGCGTGCTAAAGATCACCATCGGCTCGGTGCCCAAAAACGGGCAGAGCGAGATGAGGTTAGCATTGGAAAGGGCGGAGCCCAGACCGACCAAAATGCCGGAAACGGGCAGGAGGAGGACCGGCGCCATGAGCACCTTGCCGAGTCTCTGGAACTCGCTGTAGAGCTTGCTTTCTTTCATGATGTTCCTTCGATGCGCGGGGAGTTAGGACAGGGTCGGCCAATAATCGCCGTTCGCTTCGATCAGGTCGTCGAGGATTTGGCGCGCGACGGTAGTCGAAGGGACGGTCTTGTTGATTGCGATGGCTTCGAGCGCCTTCTGGTAGGAATGCTCGTAATATGCGTCGACGGCGAGCTTCTCACTGGCATTCTGCTCTTCGATAAGCCCCTTGTAGAAGGTGGGGATAGCAGGCTGGCTGATGGGTTCGGGGCCCCAAGAGCGCAGGTAGGCAGGGACCTCGACCATGGCGTCGTCGGGCAGATTGGGGATGGCGCCATTATTCTCGACGATTACGAGATAACGTTCGCACTTGTTGTAGGCGATAGAGGCGGCTGCGTCGACGATAAAGTCGCCAAAGACCGTGAAGCTCTGTACGGGGCTCTTGTAATTGGCGGGATCTGCCAGGTACTTGTCGTGCTCGGCAAACATCTCCTTCTCGCGTCCGTTGATGACGTTGTCGGCGCGCGTCCAGTTGGGGTCCATGTCATCTGCCATGTCTTTGGAGTACAGGTAGTACTGCAGGTAGCTGTTGGGCAGATACTCGGGATAGTCCTTCACAATCTTGACGTATTGACCCCAGGTGTGCATCCAGTCCTTGTCCTTGTGATGCTTGTCGCTCACGGCCATGCCGTGCTCGAGAATCATCTGACGGAGCTCCGGCAGACGATCGCGCCCCTGCTTGTCGTAAATTTTGGTAAACCAGCCAAAGTGATTGAGTCCAAAATACATGGGGTCGATATCGCGCCAGCTGGGAAGTCCGAGCATCTTAGAGTACGAGAGCAAGATGGCCGTGGGCATATCGCAGATGTTAAGGATATGGTCGTTGTCAAACTCGCGACGTGTGGCCTCGGCGACAACTGCGGCGGGGTTGGAATAGTTGAGGATCCAGGCGTCTGGACTGTATTTCTTGGCGTAGCGTACGAGGTCGAAGACGCCGGGGATGGACCTGATGCCATAGGAGATCGAACCGCCGGCGCCGCAGGTTTCCTGTCCCACGCAACCGTACTTGAGAGGGATGCGCTCGTCCTGGCGACGCATCTGAAGGCCACCCTGGCGGATTTGCGCGAAGACGAAGTCGACATCGGTGAATGCCTTTTCGGGATCGGTCGTCACGACAACTTCGATGTCAGGAGCTTCCTGCTCGATGAACTGCTTCATGATGTCGTAGACGAGATGCATGCGCTTCTCGTCGATGTCGTACAGGGCGAGTTTGCGCAGCGGTAATTCGTTTTTCTTCTGCAATAGGCTCTGGATGATGCCGGGAGTGTGGGTGCTGCCGGCCCCGGCGATTACAACTGCTTTCTTGTCCATGTGGTAAACCCCTTTCGTGTGGATTGACCATTTCAGACTACGAAAGCTTTACCTGCGATTCTATCGATTTTCAGATTGCGAAAAACGATAGCGATAATCTTAACAGGATGCGTTTTGCGTGGTTAAATAGCGCCGGGAAAGATGCTGACTTGGGCAGCAGACGACGTGTTGCATGGCTGCAGGAGCGAGCGCCAGGCGGTCAAAAGATGGTGGGCGGTGCTGCGGCTTTTGGCTGCAATTGCGCTACCAGCGGTGGCGCTCCCAGCGAGCCAACTTAATCGTCACCAGCGTAAGCGCCCAGGCCACAAGCGAGAACGCGGCGCCCACGGCGCCCACGTACGCAATGCCAATGCTGCTTACCACGGCGCCGCCCACTGCGGTGCCAAACGAGATGCCGACGTTAAACGCCATGGGCTCAACCGAACTCGCGAGCACCATCGATTTGGGATGGCGGCTGCGAGCCACGTCCATAAAGTGCGTGATGCATGACACCGAGAACAGGTACATGAGCAGCGCCAAGCTAAAGACAAAGACCAGCGCGAGCGGCATGGTGCCGCCCACGGCAAACAGCCCGAGTAACGCCGCGGCCTGCAGCACAAACGTCACGAGCAGCGCCTTCATGCCAAAGCGCGCGTCGATCCATCCGCCCAGGATGTTCGAGATCAGGCAGAACACGCCGTAGGCCATAAGCGTGGTGCTCGCCTGAACGGTGCCCATACCCAGCACCTGCTCAAGATAAGGCGTCACGTAGCCGTAGAACACATAGACCGAGCCTACGCCAAACAAAAAGATGAGCATGCCGGTGATGATGCTCGGCTCGCGTAGAAGCCCCGCCTGCTCGCGAAAGGTGGCAGGCTCGTCGGTTTGCCCAGCGCGCGGCATAAACGCCACGAGCGCTCCGCAGATCAGAACGGCAAAGGTCAGCGTGCCGTACATGGCCACGTGCCAATCGAGCGTGTCGGCCACAAACTTGCCGATCGAAGTGACAAAGACCATTGCCACGGAAAACGCACCGTACACGACCGAGATGGCAAGCGAGGTTTGCTGCGGGGACAGCAGCTCGGGGATGTACGTCACACCCACGGCGAGCAGCGCACCCGAGACAGAGCCCAGGACAATGCGCGAGATAAACAGTACCTGGAAGTTGGGCGCCAACGCCATGACCAGGTTGCCGAGCACAAAGACGATGCTATAGCACACGAGCAGCTGGTAGCGGCGAAAACGCCCCGTGCTGAGCGCGAGCACCGGCGTCGCGATGGCGTAGACGAGCGCGAACACGCTGATGAGCTGGCCCGCAGTGGCAAGCGAGATGCCGAGCTCCGTTGCCAAGTCGCTCTCGATACCGATGACCACGAACTCGGAGCAGCCGAGCGAGAATCCCAACAGCACGAGCAGCGCCAGGCAGAGCTTGGTGCGCGCGGGGGAGAGCGCGGCGGCGGTTGATTTACTTTTAGACGTGGTTGCGGCGGTCAAGGTTGTCACTCCAATGTCGCATGAATAAGCGGGATTCAATCCCTGCAACTCTAGCAGAATGTGTCAGGTGCCTGCCCCCCTTTGTCGCAGGCTGCGCTTGCCTGTATAGTCGCAATACAGGTGAAAATGGTCTCAGGCACATCGCGGGTGACAGGAGATCCCATGGGTATGCACACGATAAAGATTGCGGTGGGCGAGGGCAAGTTTGCGCTCGAGGCCCAGCTGACGGTGACGCCGCGGGGCATGGCGGTGTACGCTTGCTCGCCCGAGTTCGCGCACCTGGGCGCCACGGCGCAGGCCATTCCGCGCCCTGAGCCCGGTCGCACGGCGACCGTGAGCATCCTGGCCGTTCCGTGCCATCGAGACGAGATCCCGGCGCACGATATCGCGGCGGCGCTGGCCACGCGCTTTGGCGTGCCGGTAGTTGCAAGCACGGGTTTTCATGTTGAACAGGCGAGCGGGGACGACCTGCAGCGCGTGCTCGACACCACCAAAGAGCTCATCGCCGCGCTCGAGGAGGCCGCAGCCCGCATTCTGCGCGCCGGCTGGGATGAGGGCGGCGCAGGTGCCGAGGTCGTGGCGGTCGATGCCGCGACCGGCGAGGCGCTCGGCCACGTCGACCGCATCGAGGCCCATACCGGCGAGGGCATCCTGCATCAGGCATTTCTGACGCTTTTAGTCGAGGGCCGGGGCGAAGACGCACGTCTGCTGCTCTGTCGCCGTAGTCCGCTCAAGCGCCTGTGGGGCGGGGTGCTGGCCGATAGCTGCGCCGGCCATCCGCCCCCCGGGGAAGACGTCGCGGCCGCCACGGCGCGCCGCATCAACGAAGAGCTTGGCATTACGCGCGATCCCGATCAGCTCAAGCACCTCGGACACGTGGTGTACCGTGAGGACCACGGCGACGGCCGCTGCGAGTGCGAATGGTGCGAGGTGTTCGCAGCCCATGTTGAGCCGGGCGAGCTATGCATCAACCAAGAGGAGATCTCGGAGGTGCGCCGCGTGGCCCCGTCCGAGCTCGACGGCTACCTGCAGGGTCGCCCCGAGCAGCTGGCCCCCTGGCTTCGCGAGGCCCTCAGCGACCCATCCATCCGTACGGCCCTCGCTATGTAACAAAGGTACAGCCCCTTTGCCATATCCAAACCGTCACAACATTCGATGAAAATCTCGAAAACGAGGAAAAGCGTCGAATGATGTGATGGTTTTTGTCCAGGGGATCGCTTCTCATCCAAAAAATCCCGCTTGACTGTATTGCAACAACACAGCGCAACGTAGGGAGTGTCCAATAACGGGCACTCCCTTTTGCTGTAGCGGCACACGCCGCGGCGCCGGGTGCCCCCAACAAGAAAGGTGGGGAGATGGAAGCGGAAAAGAAGGCGTTTAAGATCACCAAGCGCGAAATTGGCTTTGTGCTGGGTATCATTGTCTTTTTGCTGGTGAAGTTTCTTCCTTTGGCGGAGCTGAGCTCGACGGTCGAGCTTACGGTCGGCGGTCAGACCTGTCTGGCGTTGACGCTCGCCACGGTGGTGTTCTGGGCGTGTGGCGTGGCACAGCCGGGCTTTGTGGGCCTGCTCTACTGCGCGCTGCTCGTTCTGTTCAAGGTGTGCGTGGACGACACGGGCGCCGCGAGCATCTCGGCGACGGTCGCCTCCACGTTTAGCTCGTGGACCAAAGCTACCATGTGGCTCGTCATCGGCGCCTACCTCATCGCCAGCGCGGTCAAGGAGTCGGGGCTGGG
This sequence comes from uncultured Collinsella sp., assembly GCA_959023295.1. GTDB lineage: Bacteria > Actinomycetota > Coriobacteriia > Coriobacteriales > Coriobacteriaceae > Collinsella. The sequence goes on from CAUFBM010000006.1 coordinate 90,744, forward strand.
CGAGCGCATCGCCTATGCGTTTATGCTCAAGTTCGTGCGCGACGCCAAGTCGCTCATCATCTCGATCTTCGCGCTCACCTTTGTGCTGTCGCTGCTGATCCCGCACCCGTTTCCCCGCGCCTTCCTCATCCTCGCCGTCGTCTCGGTCATCGCCGAGTCCGCCGGCTACGGGGACGACGACAAGGGTAAGCTCGGCTTCCTCGTGTTTGCCGCTGCCGCCCCGGGTTCCATGTTCTTCCTGACGGGCGACTCCACGCTCAACCCGCTCGTTGCGCAGTACAGCGTCGAGGCCGGCGGCATGAGCCCGTCCTTTATCGACTGGTTCCTGTACATGAGCGTGCCCATGCTGGTCGCGCTGCTGTGCACCCTGTTCTTGGGCCTCTTCCTCTTTAAGCCCAGCAAGGAGCTCGTCTACGATCGCGAGCAGATCGTGGCCAAGCAGGCCGCACTCGGCAAGCTCTCCGTCAAGGAGATCCGCACCATCGTGTGGCTTGTCATCGCCATCGCGCTGTGGCTCACCGTCTCGGGCGATTACATCGGCTGGGTGACGCTTGCCATCGGCGTCGCGCTCGCCATGCCCATCATCGGCGAGGTCCTTACCCCCGCCAGCTGGAACGCTGTCGACATCAAGTCCCTCATGTTCCTGACGGCCGCCATGGCCGTGGGTTCCGTGGGCGGTGCCACCGGCATGAACGCCTGGATCGCCGATGTCGTGCTTCCCAGCTCCGTGCCCGAGAACATCTTCCTGTTCGCCCTGCTTGTCGCCGCGCTTTCCATGATCATCCACATGTTCATGGGCTCGGTCATGGCCGTGCTCGGCGTGTGCGTGCCGGCGTTCATCAGCTTTGCGGCCGGCTCCAGCGTGAGCCCGCTCGCCGTGGCGCTCATCGTCTTCACGTCCATCAACATCCACTACATCCTGCCGTTCCATAACTTGCCGATCCTTATCGGCGAGGGCAAGGACGCCGGCGGCTACACCTCCAAAGAGGCCATGCGCATGGGCATTCCCCTCACTGCGGTCGTCTTTATCGTCGTGCTGGTTGAGGCCGCCTGGTTCCACCTCTTTGGCCTGATGTAAGCGGCCGAGCGCCCCATCCATGAGCGCCATGGCCCCACTACGTTACCCAGCCCGGCGGCATCCCCGCCGCCGGGCACTCTCCCGAAAGGAGCATGCTATGTCCACTACCGATGCTTCCCAGATCCACGACCTGCGCTCCGCGCTCGACTTTTTGCGCGAGATGCCGGGCCAGCTGCTCGAGACCGACACCCAGGTCGACCCGGACGCCGAGGTCTCGGGTGTCTATCGTCACGTCGGCGCCGGCGGCACCGTTATGCGTCCGACCAAAGAGGGTCCGGCGATGGTCTTCAACAACGTCAAGGGCTTTGACGATGCCAAGGTCTGCATCGGCATGCTTGCCAGCCGCAAGCGCGTTGCCGCCCTGCTCGACCTGGACGAGGAGCACCTGGGCCTCGAGATCGGCAAGCGCTTCGAGAACCTGATCGCGCCCGAGCAGATCGCCGAGGGTGCGCACGTCGACTGCCAGGAGGTCGTGTACAAGGCGACCGACGAGGGCTTTGACCTGCGCAAGATCGTTCCCGCCCCCACCAACACGCCCGTCGACGGCGGCCCCTACATCACCATGGGTCTCGCCTATGGTACGAGCCCCGACGGCTCCCAGTCCGACGTGACCATCCACCGCTTCTCCTGCGTCGACAAGGACAAGCTCGCCATGTGGATTACCCCCGGCAGCCGTCACCTGGGCGCGTTCTTTGACGAGTACTGCCAGCGCGGCGAGGACATGCCCATCTCCATCTCTATCGGCCTGGACCCCGCCGTGTACATGTGCTGCGGCTTCGAGGCTCCCACCACGCCGCTCGGCTTCAACGAGCTTCAGATCGCCGGCGCCCTGCGCGGCCACGCCGTCGAGCTTGCCGACTGCGTCACCGTTCCGCAGAAGTGCATCGCCAATGCCGAGTACGTGCTCGAGGGCTACCTCATGCACGACGAGACCATCAACGAGGACGTCAACGGCCACGGCTACGCCATGCCCGAGTTCCCCGGCTACACCGGCGGCGCCAAGGTCTGCCCGGTGATCAAGATCACCGCCGTCACCACGCGCGTCAATCCCATCATGGAGAGCTGCATCGGTCCTTCGCACGAGCACGTTTCCATGGCGGGCATCCCCACCGAGGCTTCCATCTACAAGATGGTCGAGACCGCTATCCCGGGCCGCCTGCTCAACGTTCACGCCGCCCCCTGCGGCGGTGGCAAGTTCGTTGCCATCATGCAGTTCAAGAAGTCGAGCAAAAATGACGAGGGCCGTCAGCGCAACGCCGCCATGCTCGCCTTCTCGGCATTCTCCGAGCTCAAGCACGTCATCCTTGTTGACGAGGATGTCGACATCTTTGATATGAGCGACGTGATGTGGGCCATGACCACGCGCTTCCAGGCCGACGTCGACCTCATCACCATCCCCGGCTGCCACTGCCACGTGCTCGACCCGTCCAACGATCCCGCGTTCGACCCCACGATCCGCGAGCATGGCATCGCCTGCAAGGCCATCTTCGACTGCACGGTCCCGTTCAACCTCAAGAAGAACTTCATCCGCTCGCAGTTCATGGAGATCGACACAGATAAGTGGGCAGCAGAGCTCGCTTTCTAGTGCGTAGCCCTACCAAGTAGTCAAGGAGTTGTCATGCCTGAGTCTTCTGTTCGTCCCCGTCGCATTGTCGTTGGCGTTTCTGGTGCCAGCGGCGCTGCGCTGGGCCTCGAGTGTCTCAAGTGCCTGCGTCAGGCCGGTGCCGAGTCGGCGCTTGTCGTCACGCGTGGGGGAGAGATCACCATCGAGCAGGAGCTCGGCATGACGCTCGACGAGTTTGCCGCGCATGCCGATGTGGTCTACGACAACAAGAACATCGGCGCCGCCATCGCAAGCGGCACCTATCCGGTCGATGGCATGATCGTGGCCCCGTGCTCCATGAAGACGCTCGCCGGCATCGCAAGCGGCTACAGCGAAAACCTGCTGCTGCGTGCGGCCGACGTGCAGATGAAAGAGCAGCGCCGCCTGGTGCTCATGGTGCGCGAGACGCCCTTCAGCGCCATTCACGTCGACAACATGGCGCGTCTGGCGCGCGTACCGGGCGTCATGCTCATGCCGCCCATGCTCACGTTTTACAACGGCCCCGCCACGCTCGATGACGCGGTGCATCACATCGCCGCCAAGGCGCTCGAGGCCGTCGGCGTGTCATGTGCAAACTATAAGCGCTGGTCGTAGGTGCCTTTAGGGTAGGATACGAGTAGTGTTTGAGCCCGCTGCCCCTGTGGGCGGCGGGCTTTGGTGTGTCGGGAGGACCTATGCAGACGGGCATGTATGCGATTAGCGAGATGGCGAGCTTGTTTAACGTTTCGCGCCAAACGCTCATCTACTACGACAAGATCGGCCTGTTTAAGCCCGCCGTGGTTAACGAAAAAGGCTACCGTTTCTATTCGCCCACGCAGATCCCGCTCATGCGTCTGATCTGCATGCTGCGCGACCTAGGGCTCGAACTCGACGAGATTGACCGCCTGACCTCGACGTTCGACATTGGCGAGATGACCGATCACCTGCGCTCGCGGGTTCAGGCGCTCGACAAGCAGATTGCCGGGCTCAAGGCTGAGCGCGCGAGTGTGCAGGAGCGCCTGAGCTTTTACGACGAGGCGGTCTACTGGCGCGAGCGCGAGGGCAAACCGGAACTCAAGCAATTCGAGCGCCGCTACGTGGTCTTTGAGGAGTTTCCGGGCGATATTGAGCGTGGCCGCTCAATGCTTCACCCCACGCTCATGCGGGCCATCCTGCGCATGCGTACGTTGACGGGCACGCGCCCCATGCGCGGCTGGGGTGCCATGCTGCGTCGCGAGGCGCTGCATTCCGACGACCCTATTGCCGGCGCCGGCTCCTTTGCCGTGCTGCCGCGCGGTGCCGAGGAGCTGCTGCCGAGCGACGCTGCCGAGCTGGCAGAGATCGGCATCGAAGTGCTGCCCGAGGGCACATACCTGTGCATGAGCCGCTGGGGCATGCCGTACGAGCCCGAAGGCATCCGCGCCATTGTGGCCTGCATGGACGAGCACGCGCTCCAGCCCGTTGGCAACGCCTTCGACTTTTGCTACCTCGATACCACGAGCTATGACGAGTCCCACCAAGAGGACTTCTGCTGCATCCAAATCCCCGTCGCCCTCCAGATGTGACAAAGGGACAGTCCCTTTGTCACATCCGAATAGCATCGCAAGCTTGTTTTGAAGCGGAGGAGGGTCGCTCATTTCTTATAAACTTGCAAAATCTGCAAGTTTATAAGTTTTCACGTCTGGCCGTGTGACAAAGGGATAGTCCCTTTGTCACATTCCATGCGAGCCGCCGTGCCATCTGGGGGTATAAGGCTAGCAAGTGTTTATTTGCGAGGCCTAAGGGGCGCCCCGTATGGATATCGATAACTTTGAATGGTGGTATAGCGAGGGCGAGGCTCCGGACGAGGAGTGGGAAGAGCCGTCGCCGCGTGACGTGTCGAGCGACGAGGACGAGACCGGCAACGATGCCGTCGAGACGGACGCCGCCCCCGATGCCGCCGAGCTCCTGACTTTTGAACGGGCCTGGGCTCAGGCCGAGGCCGACGAGGCAAAGGCCGATGCCACGGCCACGCTGGGTGAGCCAGCCGACATGTCCATCTCGCCGGCCAAGACCCCGCAGCCGCGCCACACCATCGACCCCGGCAGTACGGCATCTTTCAGCATTCTCGACGTGCCCGCGCAGGGTGCCCAAGCACCCGCGCCCACACGTCGCCCCGACCTGGCTCGCGAGGAGGACGCGGGCCGTCGCTCTCCGCTCGGCCCCATCCTCATCGCCTTCATGGCCGGCGTTATCGCATGCTCGGTAATTGGAAACGTCTGGAGCCATGTTGAACAACAACGAAAAGACGCCGCCAAGGTCGAGATGTCCGTCGAACAATCGCTCAGCCGCACGCGCTCGGTGCATGTGTCGGTCGAGGTCAAGGACGGCGCGACGTGGGACACCGCGCGCGGCGACAGCCAGATGCTCGTCCATATCGTGGGTCGCACGCTCAAGGGGCAAGCGATCGACGAGTACCAATACGTCAATTCCGAAGGTGACGGCATCGAGCTCAAGCCCGGCGACTACGAGCTCACGGTCGATGAGCCGCCCGTCGCCACCGACGGCACGCGTTACCGTGCCTCAAAGCGCATGGTTCCGGTGAGTTTTAATTCACAGGCGCCCGATACGGTCGATAGCACGCCGCAGGGCGGGTTTGACCTTTACGCTATTGCTCAATAACTGCACCTGTCGCTCAACCCCGCCGCCAAGAGTGGGACAATAGCCCTCGACACCGTTGTTTACTATTGGAGGAAGTAGCATGTCCACCGTCACTACCATCAAGCGCGGCGGCCTCACCGCGGCCATCGATTCCATGGGCGCCCAGCTCACGAGCCTTGCCCTCAACGGCAACGAGTATCTGTGGCAGGGCGACCCGGCCTTTTGGGGCAAGCATGCGCCTATCCTGTTCCCCATCGTGGGATCGCTGCGTAACAACACGGCGACGTCTGCGGCCGGCACCTGCGAGATGCCGCGCCACGGCATCGCACGCATTGTCGAGCACAAATTGGTCGAGGTATCGGAGGACGGCTCCTCGGTAACCTACGAGATCACCGATACGCCCGAGTCGCTCAAGGCCTTTCCCTTCCACTTTAAGCTCAACATGACCTATGCCCTGACCGGCGATGTCACGCTCACGCAGACCTTTGCCGTCACTAACACCGGCGACGTAGACCTGCCGTTCTCGGTGGGTGGCCACCCTGCGTTTAACGTGCCCGCCCCCGGCGCCGAGGACGAGGCGTTCGAGGATTACGAGCTGGCGTTTACCGAGGCTTGGACTAACGAGGCCCCCGTCATCACGCCCGATGGCCTTATGACGTTCGAGGGTAGCTACAAGGCCCCCGATAACTCGGACGTGCTGCCCATCACGCACCGCAGCTTCGATAACGACGCCATCATGTTCACCGATACCCCGGGCTCCACGCTCACGCTGCGCGGCCGCAAGTCGGGCCACGGCGTCAAGATCGACTTTGAGGGCTTTAAGTACATCGGCGTGTGGTCTGCCGCCAACGACGCTCCGTTTGTGGCGCTCGAGCCCTGGACCGGTCACACCACCATGGACACCGAGGACGATGTCTTTGAGCACAAGGTCAACACCATCACCTTGGCTCCCGGCGCTACCGATAAACGCAGCTTTAGCGTCACCTTGCTCTAGAGGTTCCGCCGCTCGGTCGATGCTGCGTGCCGTCCAGAGCGATAATTTGTCATTCAAAAGGCAAGGCATAGACCTTCTGGTCATGCCTTGTCTTTTTCATGCCACTTGTTCGCTCTGGACGTCGCTCGCCGGCATTGCCAAAACATCGACGTCTCCAATGACTACCATGTGTCTATTAATTTTTCGAGCTTGTGCTGCACTGCTGGTCGCTGGCGTATATCCTGTTAAGTCGTCAGCATACGATTCAACAGGGAAGGCAGATTATGCATTCTCCCCATCAACGCGACGCGCATCCACAGCCGGTGTGCAGTCGTCGCATCTTCTTGGGTAGCGCTCTCGCTGCGAGCGCTTCTGTCGTCGCCGGCGCACTTGCCGGTTGCCAGCGCCCCTCCACGCTGGAAGTACTTCAGCCCACGACGGGCGGCGGTCGCGACGACCTGTCCGATTCCGTGATCGGCAAGGACAAGATCCGCATTGGCATGGAGGCGGCCTACGCCCCGTACAACTGGCAGGTTTCCGAAGCCAGTGAGTACACTATCCCCATCGACAACGTGCAGGGCGCCTATGCCGATGGCTACGACGTGCAGATCGCCAAGATCGTCTGCAAGGCCCTCGGTGGCGAGCCCGTTGCCGTCAAGCAGAGCTTCTCGGGCCTCATCGATTCGCTCAACAACGGCCAGATCGACCTCATCATCGCCGGTATGAGCGCCACGCCCGAGCGCGAGGAGTCGGTCGGCTTCTCCGACCCGTACTTTATTGGCTACTTTGGCCTGTTCGTAAAAGAGGGTTCCCCCTACCAAAACGCCACCAAGCTCAGCGACTTTAGCGGTGCCACGGTACTCGGCCAAAAGGACACCATGCTCGACACCGTCATCGACGAGATTCCGGGCGTTGTGCACAAGAACCCGGTCGACTCCGTCCCCACGGTGTTCTCGAATCTGCTGCAGGGCACGTGCGACGCCGTGACTTACAACACCGAGAACGAGAAGGGCTATATGGCCCAAAACCCGGGTATCGTCCCTATTCATTTTGCCGAGGGCGAGGGCTTTAAGCAGGAGGTCGCGGCAAACGTCGGCTGTCGCAAGGGCTCGGACAAACTGCTTAAACTCATCGACAAGACACTCAAGGGCATTAGCCAAGAGGAACGCGACCAAATGTGGGACGCGTGCCTCGACCGCCAGCCGGCATAGGGAGGCAGCATGAAAACCATCAATCGTCTGGCCTCCTTTATCAAGGCCGACCACCGTTATGTGTACCTGGGCACGAGTGTCATCGCGGCGCTTGGCCTGGCGTTTAGCCAGCGCAACCCCACGCCGCTGAGCTTCTTGGCGCCCACCGGTATCTTCCAGGATTGCCTTTGGGCAATCCTTTGGGCCTGGCTCGTCGTGTCGGCGGCGGCGCTCGTCACCAAACTCATGCACTGGAATGACTATCGCGAAACGTCGCCGTTCGCATCCGAGCGCTTCCGTCGTGGCGCACGCTTGGGCAGCTATGTCGTGGTTGCCATCGCGGCGATCTTTTTCGTGGACCGCTGCGTCATGTCGTTTATCGACCTGGTACAGGTGAGCATCGTCTCGGACTCCAACCCCAGCGACTTTTTGTCGAGCCTGGTCTACATGACCTACAAGAGCGGGGACTTCTTTATCCGCGGTATCGAGATCACCATCGCGCTTGCCACCTTCGGCACCGTCATCGCATTCTTCCTGGCGTTGCTCTTTGTGTTCCTGCGTATTCAGACCTTCGATCGCGTGGACAACGACCTGGTGCGCTTCTTTAAGAGCATTGGCCGCGGCTTTGCGACCATCTACTCCACCATCGTGCGCGGCACGCCCATGATGGTCCAGGGTCTGCTCATCTATTACGCGGGTTTCACCGTTTTGCGCGGCATGGGCTTCGAGACCGCCCAGGCCAACCAGATCTGGAGTACCTTCACCGCCGGCCTCGTCACCATCTCGCTCAACTCCACCGCCTACATGATGGAGGTCCTGCGCGGCGGCATCGAGTCCATCGACCCCGGCCAGGCCGAGGCAGCGCGCTCGCTGGGTCTTTCGCAGTGGCAAGCCATGCGCAAAGTCGTGTTCCCCCAGGGCATTAAAAACGCGATTCCGGCGCTCACCAACGAGCTCATCATCAACATCAAGGACTCGTCGGTGCTCTCGGTCATCGGCGTGTTCGACCTCATGTACGCCACCACCACCGTCGCCGGCGTGTACTACCGCCAGATGGAGGTCTACTGCGTGGCGCTCGTGGTCTACCTGATCCTGACGCTCGTGGCGAGCCGCCTGCTCGAAGCCTTTGGCAAAAAGCTCGGCGCCGAGGCCCCTGCCACGCTGCCCAGCTCCAACTAGGCTCAAGACGAGGAGAATCATCATGGCAGATATCGCCACTACCGGCACCGCGGCCGCCGCACAGACCAATGAGCCGCTTATCCGCGTCGAGGGCCTGCGCAAGAGCTTTGGCTCGCTCGAGGTGCTTAAGGGCATCGACCTGTCCGTTAACCCCGGCGAGGTCGTTACCATTATCGGCGCCTCGGGCTCGGGCAAGTCGACCTTCCTGCGCTGCCTCAACCTGCTCGAGACTCCGGACGCGGGCCATATCTGGTTTCACGGCCAGGACCTTACGGCCGAGCGCTGCAACATTAACAAGCTGCGTGAGGACATCGGCATGGTGTTCCAGGGCTTTAACCTGTTCAACAACATGGATGTGCTCGACAACTGCACGCTCGCGCCCGTCACGCTCAAAAAGATGAGCAAGGCCGAGGCCGAGAAGGTCGCGATGGAGCATCTGACGAGCGTGGGGCTCGAAAAGTTCGCGCACGCCGCCGTGGGCCGCCTATCCGGTGGCCAAAAGCAGCGCGTGGCCATCGCGCGCGCCCTGTGCATGAATCCGCAGATCATGCTGTTCGACGAGCCGACCTCCGCACTCGACCCCGAGATCGTGGGAGAGGTGCTCGAGGTCATGCGCAAGCTTGCGGCCGACGGCATGACCATGGTCGTCGTCACGCACGAGATGGCCTTTGCCCGAACCGTGTCCGACCGCGTGGTCTTTATGGACAAGGGCGTGGTGCTCGAGGACGCCGCGCCGGCCGAGCTCTTCGGCAACCCGAAGCACCAGCGCACCCGCGAGTTCCTCTCGCGTTATCTCGAGGACAAATAACCGACCGCAAACGCTTGCGTTGCAGGGCCGCTCCCGTGGGGCGGCCTTTGTCGTCACAATCGAAAGGATGTCATGGCCGAGGTTTGGCGCTTCTTTGCGCATGAGGACGATTTTGCCGATTTGGATGAAACTGGCGCGTGCGAGCGCCTGGGGCGCGTGCTGTCGTTTCCGACCATCTCGAGCATGGATGCCGAGGCGATGGACTGGCAGCCGTTCGACGACCTGCGCGCCTATATGCAGCAGGCCTGGCCGTACGTATTTGCGGCGGGCGAGGTCGAGCTTATCGACCATTCGCTATTGGTGACACTTAGCGGTTCCGACCCTGCCCTCAAGCCCGTTATGCTCATGGGCCACATGGACGTGGTCCCCGTGGTGCCGGGTACCGAGGCCGACTGGACGCACGCCCCCTTTAGCGGGCACGTGGACGACACCTACATCTGGGGCCGTGGAGCGATCGACATGAAGGACCAGGTCGCAGGCATTCTCGAGGCGGTCGAGTATGCGCTGGCGCACGGTTGGCAGCACGAGCGCACGCTGTTCCTGGCCTTTGGCCAGGACGAGGAGACAACGCAGTACGGTGCAGGCGCCATCGGCCGCGCGCTCGAGGAGCGCGGTGTTGAGCTCGAGTTCCTGATCGACGAGGGCGACTACCGCATCGTTTCGGATGCCGAGTACAGCGCGGGCGAGGGTTGGCTCATGCACGCCGACCTCGCGGAGAAGGGCTATGCCGATATCGTGCTCAAGACGAAGAGTGAGGGTGGTCATTCTTCTAACCCCTACGGCGGCACGTCGCTCGAGGTGCTCAGCCGTGCCATCACCGCAATCTGCGATATCGAGTGGCCGACGCGCGTGACCGATTTACTTGCCGCCCAGCTCGTCGAGCTGGGGCTCTACACGGCGGATGAAATTGCCGCCAACGGGGGCGCCATTGTCCGCGATTGCCTCGCCAGCAAGAAGCTCTATCCGCTGGTGACGACCACCTGCGCACCCACGCAGATCGAGGGTGGCAGCACCGGCGCCAACGTAATGCCGCAGGATATGTGGGCCAACATCAACTTCCGCATGCTCGAGGGCACGAGCGTGGCCGACGTTGTGGCGCGCTGCCGTGAGGCGGTTGCCGGGGCGGACCTTGCCGGTCGTGTCGAAGTGGAGCTAGGCCCCGGCAGCTCCGAACCCTCGCCGTCCCCGCGCATCGGTGGCCCCGGCCTCGAGGCGGTTCGCTCCATCGCCGCCCGCTATTTCCGTGATCCAAAGGGGACGGAGGAAAATGGATCATTCGAGCCAGTGGCAATTGTGCCCTCGACCGTGATCGGTGCGACCGACGCTGCCAACTACCAGCACATTTGCCCTGAGTGCATTCGCTTCTCGGCCTTTGTGGTTGATGACGACGAGTGTGATCGCGGCGTCCACGGCACCAACGAGCGCATCACCCGTCGCGCCTACCTCCAGGGTGTTCGCTTCCTCATCGCCCTGCTTCAAACGCTCTAGCCAAAAAGCAAGCCCTTGATGCAATGGGGTCAGGTTTGTTTGCACCAATCATTCCGTGCGGGTTATATGCAGGTTTGTCTGCGCACGCTATCATGTATGGGTTAGACCGCAACTATGTACCCCACACGCGAAGGGATGCGCATGTATCTGAAGATCGACATGTTCTAGCTGGGCTTACCCCCGCAGTGGCGCCATGCGCCCCATCAACTCTGCCGATTTTCATCTTCACGCATATAAAGGAGTCCTGCCATGCGCGACAAGCTCGAAAAGATCATCAAGGCCTACGAGGAGCTCGAGAAGAAGCTGTCCGACCCGGCCGTCGCCTCCGACATCAAGGAGTTCACGCGTCTCAACAAGGAGTACGCGCACCAGTCCGACCTCATTGCTGCCTCGCGCGAGTACATCGGCGCGCTCGACGACATCGAGGCTGCCAAGGAAATGCTCCACGATACCACCGACGCCGATGAGAAGGAGATGCTCCAGATGGACATCTCCGAAAACGAGGCTAAGCTTCCCCAGCTCGAGGAAGATATCAAGTACATGCTCATCCCGAGCGACCCCAACGACGACAAGAATACCATCGTCGAGATCCGCTCTGCCGCCGGTGGCGACGAGGCGGCCATCTTCGCCGGCGACCTGTACAAGATGTACCAGCGCTTTTGCGAGTCTCGCGGCTGGAAGACCACCGTGCTCGATTCCAGTCCCAGCGAGGCCGGCGGCTTTAAGTCCATCGAGTTCAAGGTCGAGGGTGACCGCGTCTACTCCGTCATGAAGTTCGAGTCCGGCGTGCACCGTGTCCAGCGCGTTCCCAAGACCGAGTCCCAGGGCCGCATCCAGACCTCCACGGCAACCGTCGCCGTGCTTCCCGAGGCCGAGGAGATTGACGTCCAGATCAACCAGTCCGACCTGCGCATCGATACTTACTGCGCTTCGGGCCCTGGCGGTCAGTGCGTTAACACCACCTACTCCGCCGTGCGTATCACCCACCTGCCCACCAACACCGTGGTGCAGTCGCAGGAGCAGCGCTCCCAGATCCAGAACCGCGAGGTCTGCATGCAGATGCTGCGCGCCCGTCTGTACGAGATGGAGCTCGAGAAGCAGCAGGCAGAGCTTGGTGCCGAGCGCCAAAGCCAGATCGGCCACGGCAACCGTTCCGAGAAGATCCGTACCTACAACCAGCCCCAGGACCGCGTGACCGACCACCGCATCGGTTTCAACTCCACCTACAACGGCGTCCTTCTGGGCGACCAGCTCGGCACCGTGATCGAGGCGCTCGCCGCCGCCGAGCGAGCCGAGAAGCTGGCACAGGCTGTTTAGGTTACGCGGTTTTACCAAACCGCGTAACGGCTCGACGCTGCAAACGCCCCTAAGCGGCAATCTGACGTTCAATCGTCGGTCGCGTACCGAAGTACGCTTCCCTCCTCTTTCGCGTCACCTTGCTCGCTTAGGGGCGTTTTCGCTGACTTATGCTCAACCTGCGGCGCCTTAGAGGTGGTCATTGGGGACGTTCTTAAACGACTAGGTTGGGCTTATTGCTTTGAGATGTTATTCAATCGTCTTTGATAGACTTCAAGCTGTCTACCTGCTGAAAGCAATTAACGGTATGCATCTGCAATTGAAAATATTGCTTGAAAAATCGTCCAAGAAGTCGCGGGGTGATTTTTGACGCGTTGCGCGTCAAGTGATGTGGCAAGCGTTTGGTTAGATATTGGTTAGTTTTGGGGCAACCTTGCCAAAAGCTTGACGAATGCAAATCTAGACGTCGGCGAATGAACACTTTGAGCGAGCCCGGTGCAAAATTCTGGGCTGATTCTCGATAATCGCCTTCAATCGTCTCTTGCCAAGCGCTGGCCTCGCGTACAATCTGCTCCGACATTCGCGCGCCGCCCGGCGCTTAAGAGGGGAGGACCCCATGGCAAACGAGATCTGGACCATCAAGCGTTGTCTCGAGTGGACCAAGGAGTACCTGGCCGAGCGCGGCGAGGAACACCCCCGACTTTCTGCCGAGTGGCTGCTGTGCGCAGCCACGGGTCTGGCGCGCATTGACTTATATATGCGTATGGACGAGACGCTCGATGCGGCGCAGCTCGAGACCATGCACGCGGCGGTCGTCCGCCGCGCCAAGGGCGAGCCGCTGCAGTACATCACCGGCAGCACGCAGTTCCGCATGATCGACGTCGCGTGCGCCCCCGGCGTACTCATTCCGCGTCCCGAGACCGAGATGCTCGTCGAGGAAGTCCTCAATTATCTGGATGCCGAGGTGCTGAGCCCCGAGGCTGCCGCCCGTCAGCGCGTTGAGCTGCCCTGGAACGACGAGGTCGAGCAAGCGCGCAAAGTCGAAGCCGCATTGGCCGACGAGCGAGCGACGGCCGAGCGCCGTGCCGCTAACCTCACGGCTGCCGATGAGGCTGCGCTGGGTGGCGACGTACTGGGCAGCCGTGCCTATGCCGAGGAACTGGCCGACCGCGAGGCCGAGGAAGCCGCCACGCAGATAGCAGAAGCCGAAGCCGCGGAAGCCGCCGAGCCCGAGCTCGACGAATACGGCATCGCCATCGAAGGCGCCGACCACGAGGCGTCTCTGACGGAGGATGCCGCCGCGCCCGCTCCGGTCGAGCCCCGTATCGCCCGCGTTCTCGAGGTCGGCTGCGGCACGGGCTGCATCTCGCTCTCGCTTGCCTGGGAGCGTCGCGGCCACGTCACCTGCACTGCTACCGATATCGAGCCGCGCGCCATCGACCTTGCTACCAAAAACCGCGATGCGCTTGGCCTCACGTCCGACGAGGTCGCCTTCAGCCTCACGAACCTGGTGAGCTCCATTCCCCGCGAAGAGTGGGGCACCTTTGACGTACTCGTCTCCAACCCGCCCTACATCCCCAGCGATGTCATGCGCTCGCTGCCGCACGAGGTCAAGGACTTTGAGCCCGATTTAGCGCTCGAGGGCGGCGCCGACGGCCTCGATATCTTCCGCCGCCTGCTCAATGCGGCGCCCTATATGCTGCGCGCCGGCGGCCTGTTTGCCTGCGAGCTCTACGAGGGCGCCCTCGATGCCGCGGCCGAGCTCTGTCGCCAGGCGGGTCTCTCGGACGTGCGCATCGTCCGCGACCTCACCGATCGTCCCCGCATCGTCCGAGCCATCGTCACCGAGCCCAAACAGCGCCAGTAATATTTATTAACTGGTTAGCAAAAATTATAAATTAGTTTATAATTAGGACGGCTGAAAGAGGTCGGCCCATGCAACCTCCTACCTTTCGGGAAATCATTGCCCTACTCAAGCACGATGGATTCGTGGAGGTCGCGCAAGTCGGTAGTCATGCTAAGCATGTTTCTGGTGACCGTGTTGTCACCGCGAACGGCTCTGGTGGTGATCGACCAAAGAAGGGCACGTGGGCAAGTATTCGTCGCCAAGCTGGATGGTAGCTGGAGGCAAAATGAGGCAGCGATTTACCTATGACTGCGTTCTCATAAAAGAAGACGACGGTTACTGCGCTAGCTTCCCGCAGATTCCTGGCACCTTTGCCGATGGCGACACGCGCGAAGAAGCGATTGCCCATGCCACCGAGGCACTGATGGCGTTTTTGGCCGACGACCTCAACAACGGTTTGACTCCGGCAGGGTACGAACGCTCGGCCGAGGTCGTGGCCCTTTCAGTCGAAATCGACCACGATGACGCTCGGGAAGCGGCGTGCCGAACATTTAAAGACGCAGCGCTGGACCTCAAAGTCTCCGCTTCGCGGATTACCGCGCTGGTCAAAGCAGGAAAGCTCGATGTTGAACTCGTCGACGGCCGTCGGATGATAACGATAGACAGCATCGAGCGCTACGCCGCCCAAGAACGCCACGCCGGCAGGCCAAAGAAGTTCGTCGCAGTCCAATAACCCCCTCACTTTCACCGACTACTAGAGCCGCTCACCAAACCAACATGCGCTCTGGGCAAATAGGTTGAACGTTTCGTGCGAGAATGCCCCACAGTAAATAAACTTGCACCAGAGCGTAAGGGGCTGGCATACACATGCAGACGGTCTATCGGGTATTCGAGGGAACGCGTGAGCCGCATCGGCTCGCCGTCGAGCGTACGGCCGAGCTACTCGGTCGCGGTGGCCTGGCGCTTATTCCAACCGAGACGGTCTACGGTGTCGCCGTGGCAGTCAACGCCTTCTCGGATGCCGTTCCACAAGATACAAGTGAACCTCTGCCGTGGCCGCGCGATCCGCAGGCCACCGTCAACGGCGCCGCGGTCCCCGCACTCGGTACCGGCTATCGTCGTATCTTTACCCTCAAGCAGCGCGAGCTCACGCAAACGGTTGCCTGGCTGGTTGATGATGCCGAGGCACTCGATCGCTATGGCGTGGATATCCCTCATGAGGCCCGCGCGCTTGCCCAACGATGCTGGCCGGGCGCCCTGACTATCGTGGTCAAGGCAGCCCCCTGCGTGCCGACCTTTATGCGCGCTGCCGACGACACCGTGGCCCTGCGCGCTTCGGCCTCTCCTGTGGTGCAGGCGCTCATCCGCGCCTGCGGCAGTCCGCTTGCCTGCACCAGCGCCAATACGCACGGCGCGCCCGCGCCGGCAAGCTTTGCCGACGTTGAGGACCGCATTCTGGAGGGGGTTGATCTGGCCGTCGACGCGGGCGAGACCCCGTGCCGCGACGCTTCGACCATCGTGACGTTTAAGCATGGCGAGCTTCAGATCCTGCGCCAAGGCGCGCTTCCCGCATCAGAGATCGAGCGGGTTCTGTCCGACCCGATGCAATAGAAAGGTGTAAGCGATGTCGTTGAATCTGGGCAGCCTGGGCATGGAAGATGCCTCGTTTAACTTTGGCGGTTCCTACATCATGGCGCTCGACTGCGGCACCACCTCGGTGCTCGCGACCATCGTCGACGAGTACGGCTGCATCGTCGCCCAGGCGCGTCGTAGCGTCAAAACCAGCTTCCCGCGCCCCGGCTGGGTGGAGCAGGATCCCACGGAGGTGCTTGCCAGCCAGATCGGCGTGATGATGGAGGTCCAGTTTAAGAGCGGCATCCATTCCGATCGCATCGCCGCCATCGGTATCTCCAACCAGCGCGAGACCACGGTGGTATGGGACCGCGTGAGTGGCCAGCCTATCTACAACGCCATCGTGTGGCAGTGTCGCCGCACCGCCTCGACAATCGATAAACTGGCCGAGCAGGGCTGCGAGGAGCTGGTGCGTTCCCGCACCGGCCTTACGCTCGACCCGTATTTCTCGGCCTCCAAGGTGCAATGGATTCTCGACAACGTCGACGGCGCGCGCGAGAGCGCGGCGGCGGGCGACCTCATGTTTGGCACCATCGACACCTGGCTCATCTACAACCTCACCGGCGGTCAAACCTTTGCCACCGACTACACCAATGCCAGCCGCACAGCGCTCTTCAATATTCATACGCTGGACTGGGACGATGACCTGCTGGCTCTCTTCGACATCCCGCGTGCCATGATGCCCGAGGTCCGTTGGAGCTCCGGTGACTACGGTCACGTCGCGAGCGACATCATGACCAACATGCCGCCCATCATGGGTGTGGCGGGCGACCAGCAGGCGTCGCTGTTCGGTCACTGCTGCTTCCATCCCGGCCAGACCAAAAACACCTATGGCACGGGCTGCTTTATGCTCATGAATACCGGCGACGAGATCGTCGAATCCAAGAATGGCCTGGTCTCCACCATCGGTATCGCTGCGGACGGCAAGGTCAGCTATGCGCTCGAGGGCTCTATTTTTGCCGCCGGCTCAACGATGAACTGGCTGCGCGACAACATGGGCGTTATCTCCAACGTATCCGAATCGGCACGGCTCGCCTCCTCGATCGGCGATAACGAGGGATGCTACTTTGTCCCCGCTTTTGCGGGCTTGGGTGCACCTTGGTGGGACGCGCACGCCCGCGGCATCGTATGCGGTCTGACTGGAGCTTCGACTCGAGCGACCATCGTGCGCGCCGCTTGCGAGTCCATGGCCTATCAGAGCTATGACGTGCTGCGTGCCATGGAGCAGGATGTGGGTCTTTCGATTGAGCGCCTGTCCGTCGATGGCGGTGCCTCGCGCAACGAGTTCATCATGCAGTTCCAGGCAGACTTGCTGGATATCCCTGTACTGCAATGCGAGACGGTGGAGACCACGGCAATCGGTGCCGCGTACTTGGCGGGTCTTGCGGTTGGGTATTGGGAGGATCTGGAGGAGCTGGAGCAAAACGCCCAGATCGTCAAGACGTTCCATCCCCATATGTCCGTTGAGCGTCGCGAGCGCAACCTGGACGGTTGGCACGATGCGGTCAGGCGTTCGCTCAGCACCACTCAGTAGGGTTGTGACGGAGCGTTCGATACAACAAACCGCTAAACTTATGCATGGCGGGCGGCGGCAACATCGCTGTGCGTCATGTCAGCAAGGTCGTTTTGCGGCCGCAACGAAAGGGGCAATCAACCCATGACCGTTACCTACGATGCGTCCCGCGTGACGCTTGTCGACCATCCGCTCGTCCAGCACAAGTTGTCGATCCTGCGCGATAAGTCGACCGGCACCAACCAGTTCCGCCAGCTCGTGCGCGAGCTCGCGCTTTTTGACGGCTACGAGGCCATGCGCGACCTGCCCATGGAGGATGTCGAAGTCGAGACTCCCATCACCACTGCCACGTTTAAGCAGCTTGCCGGCAAGAAGCTCGCCATCGTCCCCATTCTGCGCGCGGGCCTTGGCATGGTCGACGGCATCCTCGACCTGGTGCCCTCTGCCCGCGTGGGCCACATTGGCATGGAGCGCGACGAGGTCACCCACGAGCCGCATGAGTATTACTGCAAGATGCCCAGGGATATCGACCAACGTATCTGCCTGGTCGTCGATCCCATGCTCGCCACGGGCGGTTCTGCCGAGATGGCTATCGGCTATCTGCGCGAGCGCGGTGTCAAGGACATTCGCATGCTGTGCATCGTCGCGGCCCCCGAGGGCCTCAAGTCGCTGACCGAGAAAGACCCCGACGTGCATATCTATACCTGCGCCATTGACGACCACCTCAACGAGGCCGCCTACATCGTCCCCGGCCTGGGCGATGCCGGCGACCGCATCTACGGCACGCTGTAGTCTCTGGGCCAAACCGGCTAACGTCGAAAATACGAAGAAACGGTGCGCGCGGACAAATAAAAGGCGACCGCGCTCGCCCCTGTTAACGGACGTTTCGCCCCGCAGGGTACGGAAAAACGCGTTACCGTACCTGCGGCATAAAGAAGGTCTTAAGAAAACGAACAGGTGCGTACTAACCGATGCTTTTTCGGTTGTACTTTAGCGATTGGCTCGTACAATAGTCACCAATGTTTGGCGGGAACTGTTCTGTGAAGCGTTAAAAAGGAAAGTGAGGACGCCAGTGTTTCAGGTAGCCGATCTGCTCGCTATCGTTGCAGGCGCCATCGCGGGCGCAATCGCCTTTCTTCCCTTTGTTTTTACGCTCAAGCCGGTTCTTGACGATAAGCAGAATGCGGACATGCTCAAGGGCATGGTGAGTCTGGCGGTCTCGGCAATCGCCCTGCTCGTCTTTACCTTGGTTGTGTTTGCGTTGTTCGGAGAGGCATTTCGCATGTTCCTTCTGGGCGAGGCGATCGGCTTCGTGGCCTTTATGGCCGCCTGCACGGTTCGTGTCGCCAAGGCGCTGCGAGATCCTCATGAGGTCGAAAGGTAAGTCGTGGAAATTTTTGAAAAGCTGCCTGATGAGATTAATCATCTGGTCAGCGAGTTCAGCTCCACCCCCGTCGTGGGCGATCTAAGCTGCGGCATCACGCAGTACTCGTTTTGGCTGATCGTCTCCACGATCGTGCTCCTGATCGTCCTGGCCGTGTTCAAGAAGAAGCAGACCTTGGTTCCCAAGGGCTTCTTCGTCAACGGTTTCGAGTACATCATCGAGTACGTCGAGAACGATATCGGCAAGGGCGTCGTGGGTGAGAACTGGAAGAAGCACTTCCCGTTCCTGTGCTCGCTTTTCCTGTTCATCCTGATCAATAACATGATCGGCCTGATTCCGGGAATGAAGCCCGGCACCGGCGCAATCGGCTCCACCGCCGCGCTCGCCATCTTCGCCTTCGTGTACTTCATCTACTACGGATGCAAGGCTCACGGCGTGATCGGCTACATCAAGAGCCTCGCCCCGCAGGGCGTGAGCTTCCCGATGAACGTGCTTGTGTGGGTCGTCGAGCTTTTCTCGACCTTCCTGCGCCTCATCACGCTCGCCGTCCGTCTGTTCTGCAACATGTTCGCAGGACACGTGGTCATGGGCTCGTTCGCCATCATGGCGAGCATGTTCATGCAGCCGCTGCTTCAGCAGGTTTCCGCGGCCCACGCCGTCGGTGCCCTGCCTTCGCTGGCCTGGCTTGCCATCCTCATCCTGATCTATGCGATCGAGCTTGTGGTCGGCGCCATCCAGGCTTACGTCTTCACGGTCCTTACCGCCGTGTACGTCTCCGAGGCAGAGGAGGTCGCGGAGGAGGAGTAGTCTTCCGTTCGCGCCTTAAAGGTAAGGCAATTCGTTAAACCGCCGGTGCCCGTCCCCATGGAGCCCGGCAGTTATAAAAAGGTTATCCTGCGTGAAATAAGACACGCACGACAAAGGAGGAATCGTGGGAGTTATCGGTTACGGTCTCGGTGTTATCGGCGCTGGTCTTGCTATCGGCCTGTCTGCTCTGGGTGCTACGGGTGCTATGGCCCGTCAGCCTGAGGTCCAGGGCCGCGTGTTCACCGTCTTCATCATGGGCTCCGCCTTCGGCGAGGCTCTGGCTCTGATCGGCTTCGTTGTCGCGCTGATCGTTAAATAGCACGGAGCGTCAAGTATGAATCTTTCATCCCAGAAGAGCGCGATCGCACTCTCCGCGTCCGCGGCCGCGCTGCTCATGCCGGTTTCCGCGTTCGCCGAGGACGGCGCCGCCGGTGCGGACATCCTCATCCCTAAGATGGCGGAGTTCATCCCGGCGCTTATCGCCTTCCTGATCATCTGGATCGTGCTGGCCAAGGTCGCCCTGCCGGGCATCATGAAAACCATGGAGGAGCGCGGCAAGAAGATCGAGGAGAGCCTCGACGAGGCCGAGAAGACCAAGCAGGAGGCTATCGCCAAGCGTGCTGAGTCCGACTCGATCGTCACCGACGCCCGTCGTCAGGCTGCCGACATCGTTCTCGAGGCCCGTAAGGACGCCGAGTCCGAGCGCGCCCGTATCATCGAGGCTGCTCACAAGGAGGCCGAGGAGATCATCGCCAAGGCCCATACGACCGTCGAGGACGAGCGCAAGTCCATCTACGCCGGTGCCGCGAGCTCCATCGCCGACCTGTCCGTTGCCGTCGCCACCAAGATCGTGGGCGAGGCACTCGAGGACGAGGCCGGGCAGAAGAAGCTCATCGAGCGCTACATCCAGGAAGCAGGTAGCCTGAATGCCGACTAGCCGCTATCAGGACAAGGTGCTCGAGACCTACGCGCGCTCCCTTCTGGAAGCCGCCAAGGCCGAGAACCATGTGTTCGAGGACCTCGAGATGATCGAGCGCCTGGCTTCCGCCAGCCCCGAGATCATCGCCGTGCTCGACACCATGTCCAAGCGCGACCAGCTCGACCTTCTTCCCAAGGTGGCAGCTGCCTTTAAGTATGTTGCCGAGGAAGACGAGGATGTAGTGGGCGTGACCGTCACCACGGCGATCCCGCTCGACGACGAGCTGCGTCAAACCATCACTAAGAAATGCGAGCAGGACTTCGGCCGCAAGGTATTCCTTATCGAGCAGGTCGACCCGTCTATCGTGGGCGGCCTGGTGCTCGAGGCTCGCGGCGAGCGTCGTGACATTTCCGTCAAGACGCAGCTGCGCATCGCACAGGAGACCCTCGCAAACTCTGCTAATTCGTACGGAGGTGAAGCCTAATGTCCGAAACCCTCAATGCCCAGGATATCGCCAAGAAACTGCAGGAGCAGCTCACGAGCCTCTCCGCGACGGTCGATACGCATGAGGTTTCAACGGTCGACGAGGTAGGCGACGGCATCGCGCGCGTCACTGGCCTCAAGAGCGCCATGGCAGGCGAGCTTCTGGAGTTCAAGAGCTCCGATACCGGTGAGACCGTCTTCGGCCTTGCCCAGAACCTTGACCGTGACGAGGTCGGCGCCGTTCTGTTTGGTGCCGTCGACTCCATCAAGGAAGGCGACGAGTGCCGCACCACTGGCCGCATTATGGATATCCCCGTGAGCCGTGCCATGCTCGGCCGCGTCGTCAATCCGCTCGGCCAGCCCATCGACGGTTTGGGTGACATTGTCGCCACGCACCGCCGCCCTATCGAGTTCAAGGCCCCCGGCGTCATCGACCGTACCCCGGTGTGCGAGCCGGTTCAGACCGGTCTGCTCGCCATCGACTCCATGGTGCCTATCGGCCGCGGCCAGCGCGAGCTTATCATCGGCGACCGTAAGACCGGTAAGACCGCCATTGCCATCGACGCTATCCTCAATCAGCGCGGCAAGGGCATGGTCTGCATCTATGTCGCCATCGGCCAGAAGGCTTCCACGGTTGCCAACATCCGCGAGACCCTCGCTCAGCACGGTGCGCTCGACTACACCATTATCGTTTCGGCCACCGCTGCCGATTCCGCCCCTATGCAGTACATCGCGCCTATGGCCGGTGCCGCTATCGGCGAGTTCTTCATGTACAACGGCGAGGACGGCAAGCCCGCCAGCGAGACCAACCCCGGCGGCCACGTGCTCGTCATCTACGACGACCTGTCCAAGCAGGCTGTGGCCTACCGTCAGATGTCGCTGACGCTGCATCGTCCGCCCGGACGCGAGGCCTATCCTGGCGACATCTTCTACCTGCACTCTCGTCTGCTCGAGCGTGCCGTCAAGATGTCCAAGAAGAACGGTTACGGCTCCATGACGGCTCTGCCGATCATCGAGACCCAGGACGGCGACGTCTCGGCCTACATTCCGACCAACGTCATTTCCATTACCGATGGTCAGATCTACCTGCAGTCCGAGCTCTTCTTCCAGGGCCAGCGCCCGGCAGTCGACGTGGGTATCTCCGTGTCCCGCGTCGGTGGCGACGCACAGACCAAGGCCATGAAGCAGGTTGCCGGCAATCTTCGTCTTGACCTCGCTTCGTACCAGGAGCTCGCCGGCTTTACGCAGTTCGGCTCCGACCTCGACGAGGCCACGCAAAAGCAGCTTACCCACGGCGCTCGCATGACTGAGCTCCTTAAGCAGCCGCGCTACAAGCCGTTTGAGGTTGGCGAGCAGATTGCAGTTCTGTTTGCAGGCAACGAGGGCTTCCTGGACGACCTGGAGATCGCCGACGTGCTGCCTTTCCGCGCTGAGCTTATCGAGTACCTGGACAACGGCTTTGGCTCGCTGCTCGATAAGGTTCGCGCCAAGAAGATCGACGATGACACCAAGGCTGAGCTTCTGCGCGTTATCGGTGACTTCAAGCAGCAGTTCATGGCCAAGCACCATGCCGATACGACTGGATCAGAGGAGAACTAAGCCCTATGGCCAACCTTCGCGACATTAAGAAGCGAATCTCCTCGGTTACCACGACCAAGCAGATCACGCGCACGATGGAGATGGTCTCTACGGCCAAGATCCGTCGTGCCCTCGATCGCTCCAAGCAGGCCGAGCCCTATAAGGAGGCGCTGACCGACGTCATGTTGACGGTCGCCGGCGACGCCTCCTGCTCGGGCACCGATCCCATGCTACAGAAGCATGAGAGCGTCAAGCATGGCCTGATTGTCGTTATTGCCTCGGACCGCGGCCTTGCCGGCGGTTTCAATACGACGGTGGAGCGCACGGCCGAAAAGCTCGCCGCTTCTTGGGCGAACGATGGCATCGAGTGCGAGATCATTGCGTGTGGACGTAAGCCGGTCACGTATTTCCGCGACCGCGCAAACGTCGTCATGCACTTTGAGGGCAATTCCTCCGAGCCCGATTTTAATCAGGCTCGCATGATTTCCTCTCATATCTGCGATGCGTATCGTGCCGGCGAGCTTGACCGCGTCGAGCTTGTCTACCACCACGCCAAGAACCGCGTGGATCAGGAGCTTCGCGTCGAGCACTTGCTGCCGCTCGATCCCGAGATGATCGCTATGGCCCACGGTCCGCGTAAGAACGAGACCGACGCCCCTAAGCGCATCTCGTCCACGTTCGAGTTCGTGCCCTCTCCCGAGCATGTTCTCGGCAAGCTTGTACCGTCGTATATCCTGACGGTCATCTACCAGGCCCTGATCGATTCGGCGGCTGCCGAGCAGGGTGCACGCCGCAAGGCCATGCACTCCGCGACGGAAAACGCCACCGCGATCATCTCGACCCTTACCCGCACGTATAGTCGCGTGCGCCAGGCTTCGATCACGACCGAGATTAACGAGATCGTCGGCGGAGCCTCAGCATTGGAGGAACAGTAATGGCTAATAACACCGTAAAGCTTGCGGTCGAGGAAGCCACCAAGAAGACGACTGCCGGTGATGGTCGCATCGTGCGTATCATCGGCCCTGTCGTCGACGTCAAGTTTGACGGTGCGGTGCCCCCGATCTACAACGCGCTCACGGTCGAGGCCGAGACCCCGATCGGTCACCTGAGCACGATCCTCGAGGTTGAGAGCCAGCTTCCGGGCGGCGTCGTCCGCACGGTCGCCATGTCCTCGACCGACGGTCTGCAGCGTGGTCTCATTGCCACCGATACCGGTGAGCCCATGAAGATGCCCGTTGGCCCCAAGACACTCGGCCGCATTTGGAACGTCATGGGCAAGCCCGTCGACGGCAAGCCTATGCCCGAGGTGGAGGAGTTCTATCCCATCCACCATGCGGCACCTCGTTTTGACGAGCTCACCACCAAGACCGAGATCTTCGAGACCGGCATCAAGGCCGTCGACCTGCTTGAGCCCTACATCCGTGGCGGCAAGACAGGCCTGTTCGGCGGCGCCGGCGTCGGCAAGACCGTTCTGATTCAGGAGCTCATCAACAACCTCGCCCAGGAGCATGGCGGCACTTCGGTGTTCACCGGCGTCGGCGAGCGTACCCGTGAGGGTACCGACCTTTATCTCGAGATGAGCGAGTCTGGCGTTATCGACAAGACCTGCTTGGTCTACGGTCAGATGAACGAGCCGCCTGGAGCGCGTCTGCGCATCGGTCTGGCCGGCCTTACCACCGCTGAGTACTTCCGCGATCGTGGCCAGGACGTTCTGCTGTTCATTGATAACATTTTCCGCTTCTCCCAGGCCGGTTCCGAGGTTTCCGCACTTCTGGGCCGTATGCCGTCCGCCGTCGGTTACCAGCCCACGCTGGCTACCGAGATGGGCGACCTCCAGGAGCGCATTACCTCGACCAAGACGGGCTCCATTACCTCCGTCCAGGCCGTCTACGTCCCCGCAGACGACCTGACCGACCCGGCGCCTGCCACGACGTTCACCCACCTCGACGCTACCACGGTTCTTTCGCGTAGCATTTCGTCGCTCGGCCTGTTCCCGGCCATCGACCCGCTCGCGTCTTCTTCCGACGCCCTCGATCCCTCGATCGTCGGCGAGGAGCACTACCGTGTCGCCGTCAAGGTCCAGGAGCTCCTGCAGGAGTACTCCGACCTTCAGGACATCATCGCCATTCTGGGTATGGACGAGCTGTCCGAGGAGCAGCGCCTTACGGTCAACCGTGCCCGTAAGATCCAGCAGTTCCTCTCGCAGTCCTTCCACGTTGCCGAGAAGTTCACCGGCAACCCCGGCGTCTACGTCCGTGTCGAGGATACCGTCCGCTCCTTCGCCGAGATTGTCGACGGCAAGGCCGATGACCTGCCCGAGCAGGCTTTCCGCTATGCCTCCACGATTGAGGACGTGCGCGAGCGCGCCCGCAAGATGGGGGAGAAGTAGGTTATGCGTATCCGCATCGTGTGCCCCGTGAGCCTCGCCTATGAGGGTGACGCTGCGTTTGTGTCGATTCCGTCTACGGATGGCGAGTTTGGCGTTCTGCCTGCTCACTCCAGCGAAATCTGCACGATCGACCGCGGTTACGTTCGCGTTTCCGATAAGGCCATGGGCACTGTCGACCACACGTTTGCCGTGGCCGGCGGCTATGCCCAGGTTGCGGACGATGTCGTGACCGTTCTCGCCGAGCGCGCTTGCGATTTGGCGACCGTCGATGCCGACAAGGTTAAAGCTGATATTCAAGGTTTTGAAGAGAAGCTGGGTAATTTGTCGGAGGATGATGCACGCCGCGCCTACCTCTATAATGAAATCGCATGGTGTAAGCTCAAGCTTGCCCAATAGTCAAACGATTTAGCGTTCGACCATTTGCGAACACATCATGCCCGGGATGGCCCAGCCACCCCGGGCATGCTTTTTGAAAGGGTAGACCTTGGATATTATCCGCGTTGAGGGTGGCCACGCCATCGG
This sequence comes from uncultured Collinsella sp., assembly GCA_959023295.1. Lineage (GTDB taxonomy): Bacteria > Actinomycetota > Coriobacteriia > Coriobacteriales > Coriobacteriaceae > Collinsella. Next base: position 116,051 of record CAUFBM010000006.1, read on the forward strand.
AGGCTCCGTGCCCGTCTCGGGTGCCAAGAACTCCGCGCTCAAACTCATGGCGGCAACGCTTCTGGCGCCGGGCAAGACGACGCTGCAGAACGTGCCCGATATTTCCGATGTCCACGTGATGGGCAAGGTGCTCAAGGGTATGGGCGCTACGATCGATGTTCTCGACGAGCACACGCTCGAGATCGATACCTCCCAGGTCGATTCTTGGGAGGCTCCCTACGAGCTCGTCGCCAAGATGCGCGCCTCCACGGCTGTGATGGGTCCCCTGCTGGGTCGCTTCCATCGCGCCAAGATCGCCATGCCGGGCGGCTGCAACCTGGGTGCTCGCAAGATCGATATGCATATCTTGGGCCTCGAGGCCTTGGGCGTCGAGTTCGACACCGCCCACGGCTATATTAACGCCAATGCGCCTCAGGGCCTGCGCGGCACCACCGTCACGCTCGAGTTCGCCAGCGTCGGTGCGACCGAGAACCTCATCATGGCCTCCGTGCGTGCGCAGGGTACCACGGTTATCGATAATGCGGCCCGCGAGCCCGAGATCGTCGACCTTGCCAACATGCTCAACGAGATGGGCGCCAAGATCGTCGGCGCCGGTACGCCCGTTGTGACCATCGAGGGCGTGGAGGAACTGCATCCGGTTACCCATCGCGTGGTGGGCGATCGCATCGAAGCTGGTACCTTTATCGTCGCCGGAGCGTTGATGGCAGATGATCGCGGCATCGATGTTACGGGGTTCTGCCCCATTCACCTGGGCATGGTGCTCAAAAAGATGGAGCTCATGGGTATCGACTGCGAGCGCATCGAGAACGGTGTCCACGTCAATCGCGCCGAGCGCATCAAGCCGGTCGATATCCAGACGCTTCCGTTCCCGGGTTTCCCGACCGACATGCAGGCGCAGATCATGGTGCTCTCGGCCCTTGCCGACGGAAGCTCCGTAATTACCGAGAATATCTTCGAGAACCGCTTCATGTTCGCTTCCGAGCTCGTGCGTATGGGTGCCGATATTCGTATCGAGAGCCATCACGCCATGATTCACGGCGTCAAGGGCTTCTCGGGCGCACAGGTCACCTCACCAGACCTGCGTGGCGGCGCGGCTCTTGTGGTTGCCGGTCTTATTGCCGACGGCACCACCGAGGTCTCGGCCATCCATCACATCAAACGTGGCTACGAGCAGTTTGTTGAAAAGCTGCAGGCGCTTGGCGCGCATGTCGAACATGCCACCGTTCCCGATCCCGTCATCTACTAATGCAGGTTGCCTATGTTTAACAAGAAGCCCCTAGCGGATAACACCCGAAGACCCTCGACTGGTGCGCAGGCCAAGATCTACAGCCGCGACAATGTCGCACGCTATTCCGAGCGCGCCCGTCAGCGCCGTCGCGGCCACACGGTTCGCCGTGTCGCGCTCATCGCCGTGCTCGGCGTGTTGCTGAGCGCTACAACCGCCGCCGGCCTGTGGTTTGCCACTATCATGGGCAAGCTTGGCGACTCCAATGTCATTACCAACAACCTGCGCCAGATTCTGGTCGATACCGATGAGGCAAAAGATCCGTTCTACGTACTGCTTCTTGGTACCGACGGTCGTCCGGGCGAGGATACGTATCGTGCCGACTCAATTATCCTGGCTCGCATTGACCCTACGAAAAAGCAGGCAACGCTTATCTCCATTCCGCGCGATACCAAGGTTGTCTATAACGGCTCGACCATGAAGATTAACGCCTGTCATACGTATGGCGGCGCCGAGGCCATGGTCCAGGCGGTCAACGAGCTGTGCGGCGTGCAGATTTCTCACTATGCCGAGGTCAGCTTTGACGGCATGCAGTCGCTTATTGATTCGGTTGGCGGTATCGACATCAACGCGACCGACGACGTCGACGATCCCGAGCATCTGGATATTAAGATTACTGCCGGCCAGCAGCATATGGATGGCGCCACTGCCCTTACCTACGCCCGTTGCCGTTACATCTATGCCGACGGCGACTATACGCGCATGCGCCACCAGCGTCAGGTACTCGGCGCCCTCGCCAACCAGATCCTCAACAACTTCGATGCCACCAAGGTCTTCGACCTCGTCAATTCGCTGTCCGACATGCTCGTGACCGATATGAGCGTTCAGGACATCGTCTCTACGGTCAATGCCATGCATGGCATGGATGTCGAGGGCATCTACTCGGCCAACCTGCCTTCGTATGCCGACGACAGCACTATGATCGACGGCGTGAGCTATGTCTTTGTCTACGAAGACGAGCTTAAGGAAATGATGGCCCGCGTCGACGCCGGCGAGGATCCCAAGGGTCCCAACACCATGGGTCTTTCCGATGGCTCCAGCTCCACGATCGGTGACCTCAACAACAATACGTCCGAGGACTACGCATATGGCACCGCGACCTCGTCGGGTGGTTCGGTCGATTCCGACGATTCGGGCGACGGCTCCGATTACTATGAAGAGCCCACCGGTGACGGCAACGGCTACGAAGCCAACTACTAGGGTTACGCGGGCTTACCAGCCCGCGTAACCAGTTGACGCTGCAAACCCGCCAGAGCGGCAATCTGCCTTTCAACTTCGGCGGCATGATCAGGAAGGTTCCGCCGTTCTGCCGAACGGCGGACCGGCCGACGCTGCGCGGGCCGCATTTGGACAATCTGACGTTCAACTTCAAGGGCGCGACCAGAAGGTCAGCGCCCTTTCGTTTCACGCCACCTTGTCTCAAATGCGGCCCGCTCGCTGCCCGTCCTCAACCTGCGACGTTAGTCATTGGGGACGTTCTAGGCACTTGGGGACACTCCTTTCGTTAAGAGGCTGGCGCGCGTCAACCTGTTCTCATTGCACTAAAAATCGCCCCGTTCTCGGTTGAGGACGGGGCGATTCGTCTTTTAGGGTTGTGCAGCTAGGCTTATGCGAAGCGGGCGACGAGTTCCTGCAGGACGTCGGTCATCTTGACGAGCGAGCTGACCGGGACAAACTCGTTGACGCCGTGGTAGCAGTAGCCACCCGTCGAGAGGTTGGGGCAGGGCAGACCGCGGAACGACAGCTGCGCGCCATCGGTGCCGCCGCGAATCGGCAGTACCTGGGGCTCGACGTCGCAGGCAAGGAAGGCGTCCTTGGCGACATCGATCAGCTCCGGGTAGTCGCGGACGATCTCGGCCATGTTGCGGTACTGGTGCTTAATCTCGACCGTTACGCGCTCCTCGCCCAGTCGCTGGTTGAGCAGTGCAGCGGCAGCATCCATCAGCTCGAGTTTCTGTTGGAACTTGGCGGCATCGTGATCACGGACGATATAGCGCGCCGTGGCATGGTCGACTGTTGCCGAAACGCCCTCAAGGTGATAGAAACCTTCGTAGCCCTCGGTGTATTCCGGACGCTGCTCGTAGGGGAGCAGGGCGTTGAAGTCGCAGAACAGATTGCCCGCGTTGACCATACGGCCCTTGGCGTCGCCGGGGTGAATGGACTGTCCCTCAAAGCGAACGGTTGCCTCGGCGGCGTTGAAGCACTCCCACTCAAGCTCGCCTACCGGACCGCCGTCGACCGTGTAGGCGTACTTGCAGCCAAAGGCCTCGATATCCAACAACTCGGCACCGTGACCGATTTCCTCGTCCGGGCAAAAGCAAATGCCGAGCGCGGGATGGGGCAGGGAGGGGTCCTGCGCGATGCGTGCGACGAGCGCCATGATTTCGGCGACACCAGCCTTGTCGTCGGCGCCCAGCAGCGTGGTCCCGTCGGTGCAGACAAGGTCCTCACCCACCAGGTTGTTCAAGGCGGGAAGCTTGGCGGTGCTCATGGACACGGGCTTGCCGTCGACGATGCCGCAAACCAGGTCGCCGCCCTCGTAGTGCACGATGTGCGGCGCTACGCCGGCGCCCGGCGCGACCTCGGTGGTATCGAGATGCGCAATCAAGCCCAGGGCGGGCTTATTCTCGGAACCGGCACTAGCGGGAATGTGCGCGCAGACATAAGCGTTTTCGCTCACATGGGCATCGATTGCACCCAGCTCGCGCAGCTCCTCGGCAAGCACGTTGGCAAGGTCAAACTGGACGGTGCTCGACGGCACCTGGTCGCAGTTGGCATCCTCGGACTGCGTGTTGATCTGGACATAGCGCAAAAAACGCTCGAGTACGTCGGGGTTCGTGGTGGTGTTTTCCATAAAGACCGCTCCAATCTTGGTCGTCGTGTGCAACAAGAACTCTAGCACGGTATGCCGCGGCATACCGCGACGCTTGGATGGGGTAGAATCAGCCATTGAATGCAGAAGGGACGGATGTTCATGGATACGACAAATAGCTCGCGCGAGCTGCACCTAACGGTGGCGAACGAAGACTACTTGGAGTGCATGGTTCGCATCGAAAGCGAAGATGGGGAGACCAGCGGCGTGCGGTCGGTCGATATCGCACAGCGCCTTGGCGTCTCGAAGGCATCGGTCAACAAGGCGGTTTCGGCTCTCAAGGCATCCGAGCTTGTCGAACAGTCTCACTACGGCAAAGTTATCCTGACTGACCGTGGGCGCGAGGTCGGCTCGGCTATCTGGTATCGCCATCGTCTGGTCCGCACGTTTTTGGTCCAGGAGCTCGGCGTCGATTTTGAGCGCGCCGATGCCGAGGCCTGCATGATGGAGCATGCGCTTTCCGAGGACACGATGAACCGCTGGCTCGCCTATCTCGAAAAGCAGGGAATCAGCGTCGAGGAATAGCGAAATACATATATGGACACGAGTTATTACAATCGTTTTGGCGGCGAGGAGCTTATGCGCCGACTTGCCAGTGAGACATTGCTGGCGCAGGGCCCCATGGGCAGTGTGCTGCTGAGCGAATGCGGCGCCGCCGATATTCCGCCGGCATTTTGGAATCTCGCCGAACCGCAGACGGTTTCCCGTATCCATCGACTGTACGCCGCCGCTGGCGCGCAGGTGCTCATCACAAACACGTTTCAGGCGTCGGGTCACGCTCTCAATCAAGACGAAATCGCCCCATCCATGGCGGAGGTCAATCGCGGGGCGGTCGACGATGCCCGCCAGGCAAATCCGCAGCTCCTGTTGGGGTCTATGGGCCCTATTGCCATTGAGTGGTTTGTCGAGGGTTCCCCCGAGTATCGAGAGATTCGCGCAAACGCTCGTGAGCAGGCGTCCGCCTTGCTCAACGCCGGCGTAGACGGCCTCCTGATCGAGACAGTCACGTCGATTCGCAATCTGCAGCCCGTGCTCGCCGGCGTATGCGACGCCGCCGACGGTATGCCCATCTTGGTGAGTTTTGCTATTGACGACAAGGGCGACCTGCTAGGCGATGGCCTAAACATCGAAGGTGCCATTTTGTATGCCGAGAAGCACGGTGCGAACTCGGTCGGGGTCAATTGCTGCTCCTTGAAAGCGGCTACTGTCGCGGTGCCAAGGATGGTCGCCGCGGCCACCACGCCCGTTACGGTTCGGCCCAACGCGGGAAATCCGGTTCAGACACAGGACGGGCCCGTGTGGCACGAGGACCCCGAAGCCTTCGCTCGCGCATGTGTTGAGTGGAAGCGGGCAGGCGCCGCAATGGTAGGCAGCTGCTGCGGAACCACAGCGGTTACGACGGCCGCTATGGCGGATGCGCTCAATATATAGAACCCGAAAATAGGAGTATCGAATCACCGCCCCCCACCGGGGCGGTTTTTTTGTTGTCGGAGCGCATCTCGACGCTTTTGCCTAAACGGTGAACGAGCGTGCCGGCGGCTTGCCGGATGCCCGTTGCGGGTATACCTCATGCGTACCATGATCCGAACACTGCGAGGTGTCTGCGCGTGTGCGCGATAATTCACTTTGGAACTGACGGTTGGCGAGCTCGCGTCGACGGAGACTTTACTATCAACAACGTCGCTCGTGTCACCGATGCTATCGGCAGGCTATGGCAAAAGACGAATCCCGGTAAAACGGTATATGTAGGATTTGACACTCGGCCGCAAGCGCGCGAGTTCGCCGAGTTCGCGGCGGGCGTGATTGCCGCCTACGGGCTCGATGCCGTGCTTGTGTCTCGACCGGTGCCGACTCCTGCTCTTACGTGGGCGGCTGCGTATGACGGCGAGGCATGCGGCGCGCTTATGGTGACGGGCTCACATCATCCGCAGGGCTATCTATGCCTCAAGCTGCGGATGGGTGATGGCTCGACGGCCAACCAGGATGTCATCGAAGAACTCGAGGAGACGATGGCCGCCGAGCCGCTGGGGCTTGAGGGGCAATACCGCACGGCAGATATCATTCCCGACTATATGCGAGCGGTGGCATCGTTTGTCGACGCGGATGCCATTCGCGCCGCGCATATGCGTGTGGTGGTTGACCCCATGGGTGGAGCTGCGCAGGGATATCTTGCCGACTTGCTTCGAGAGCTTGGCGTCGAAGTCCACGAGATTCACGCCGACGAGACGACCGATAGGGGAGATATCTGCCCCGACCCGGTCGAGCCGTGGGTGGATGCTTGTGAGCGCGCTGTTGTCGAGGACGGGGCGTGCGCCGGCCTGGTGACTGATGGCGACGCCGATCGTATCGGCGCGGTTGATGAGCGCGGCAGATATATACATCCACATCAGATCATGGCGCTCGTTTTGGGCGATTTGGTCCAGTATCGCAATCTGAAGGGACGCGTCGTCGTCAACCTTTCATGCTCCACGCTTGTGCGTCGAATTGCCGAGGCGCTCGGCTGCCGCGTGGTCATCAAGCCCGTCGGTTTTAAATATATAGCTGCCGAGATGAAGAAGGGCGGCGTTCTCGTGGGTGGCGAAGAGGCCGGTGGTATCGGTATCGCCGCGCACATGCCCGAGCGCGACGGCATCCTTGCCTGCCTGATTTTGTGCGAGCTCATGGCCAAGACCGGCGCACCCTTGGGCGTGCTTATCGATCAGCTCGAGGCGAGCTTTGGCAAGACAAGCTACGGACGTCGAGATTTGCGTCTTGAGGCCGAGGATGCCGAGACGTTGCGCACGCTGCTTCCCGGCGTGAATCCCAAGTCGATATGCGGCAAGACGCCGCAGAGCGTAAGCCATATGGATGGCTTACGTCTGGCATTTGAGGATGACACCTGGCTACTGGTTCGTCCCAGCGGGACCGAACCGGTGGTGCGCGTGTACGCCGAGGGCTTTTCGGTGGAGGAGCGCGATGAGCTGCTCGATGCCGGCTGCGATTTGGCCAGGGGTGCATATCGGCTTTAGCCAAGGGGCCACTCTATATAAAGATATGCTCGGCGAGCGGTAGTTAACGACCGGCAAACGTCGGTCAGAGGCACAGTTGTGTAGGAAATGTGTGCGCCCAGATTCCCGCCCCCGGGGGCCCCTCCGGTCTGG
>CAUFBM010000007.1 GCA_959023295.1 uncultured Collinsella sp.
GCGATTGGCGAAAATGCGTTGGTGGAAATGGTGAAAATTATATTGACGCTAACACCCCCGGAAGTACTGGACGTACGGCTTCCTCAGGTGGCTCGACGGCATACACCCCGCCGACGACGGCGGCATCCGGGCGCTGGCGGCGCTGAGGGGCGAGGTCGAGGCGGCCGACGAGACGAGGGAGGCCCTCCTCGCCGAGTACAGGGCCGCCGTCGCGGCGGGCCCCCTCTCGGCGGAGGTCGAGGCGCTCCAGTCGATCAAGGGGTGCGGGTTCGCGCTCGCCGCCGCCTTCGCGGCCGAGGTCGGCGACTTCTCGAGGTTCCGCTCCGGCAGGCAGGTGACGGCCTACTTCGGCCTCGCCCCGAAGCAGAGGTCGAGCGCGGACTCCGTGCGCCTCGGCGGGATCAGCGGGGCCGGCAACGCGCTCGTCAGGAGGCTGGCGGTCGAGGGGTCCTGGTGCTACGCCCAGGCCGGCCACCAGCCGAAGCTGATGCCCAAGGGCTCCGGCGTCCCCCTCGAGGTAAGGATGCACGGGAGGAAGGGGTCCGAGCGCCTGCTCCGGCGACGCGAGGAGATGCTCGCCAGGGGCATGCCCCAGGCGAAGGCGAACGCCGCCACCGCCGCCGAGCTCGTGAGGTGGCTGTGGGCCCTCGGCACGATGTGCCGGGAGGCAACCGAATAGACATAGCCCCCGTCCCGGCGAGCCGGGCAGCCTTCGGGGACACCCCCGTTCTCGCTGTGCGCGCGGCGGTCGCCGCATGCGCGAAGTCAGACTAGGGGAACCCCGCCGAAGGAGAGGATTGCGGGCCGCCGGAGCGGCATCCGCGGATATGAGACTGAGCCGAAGGCGTCGATGACATGCCGGGGGCGGACCGGGACGGGTTCAACGGCAGGCCCCGCCGACCGATTGCAAGCGGTCGGCGGGGCCATTGTGGCTCTTGACAGCGGATTGGGTCATATGAGCGAGCGAGCCGCATTTGCGCCAAGGTGACGTGAAATTATTAAGTTACGCGGTTTTACCAAACCGCGTAACTGCTCGACGCTGCAAACGACCCTAAGCGGCAATCTGACGTTCAATTTCAAGGGCGCGACCAGAAGGTCAGCGCCCTTTCATTTCACGTCACCTTGCTCGCTTGGGGTCGTTTTCGCTGACGTTGACGAAACATCGAGGTTATTCAAGTCGGTACTTTAGTGGGCTGGATTGCGTGGGCTGCTTGATTGTTGCTACAGTAGCGGGGCGTGCCGGGGGTCCGGTGCGTCCCGTTTTTATTTGACCATGAGGCGGCACGCAGCCATACGCGTGCGGACACCACGCCCAGATTGAGTGCGAGGATGTTCCATGGCCCAATACGCTGCCAACGAAATCGAAAACATGCCCGATAGCCCTGTGGCCCGTGAGGATTTGGGCGCGGGCGGTATTCCCAGGGGTGCCGGCGCACGCTCTCCGCTGTTCTGGAAGGTTTTGCTACTTTCGGTGGCGGTCACCTGGGGCTACTCCTTTACCACTATGAAGGACGCCCTCGACACCATTCCGGTGTTCGAGCTGCTCTATGTACGCTTTCTGCCTGCAGCGTTGGTCATGTTTGCCGTCTTCCACAAGCGCATCACTGCACATTTCAACGCTCGCAATCTGATTGTTGGCCTGAGTATGGGCGTGCTTATGTGGGCGGCCTATGCGTTGCAGACGGTCGGCCTGGCGCACACCACGGCGGGCAAGAACGCGTTTTTGACGGGTACGTACTGCATCCTCGTGCCCTTTGCGAGCTATTTTCTGAGCGGCGAAAAACTCACCCGCTATAATCTGGGCGCGGCACTGCTGTGCTTGGCGGGCATTGGCCTGGTGGCGCTCGATAGCGTCGAGTTCAACATCGGCGATGCCATTACGCTGGGCGGCGCGGTCTTCTTCGCCATCCAGATGGCGGTGACCGCCAAGTACGGTCGCAAAATGGACATCAACGTCATCACGTTTTGGATGTTTGTGGGCAATGGCGTGCTGAGCCTGATCTCGTCGCTGCTATTCGAGACCCAGGCGCCTCTGTCCGTGTGGACGCCGAATTTTATCTGTGTGATGGCGTTTCTCTCGGTGGGCTGCACATGCGTGGCTCTGCTCATCCAAAACGTCGGCCTGGCGCATGTCCCGGCTTCGACGGGCTCGCTGCTCCTTTCGATGGAGTCGCCTTCGGGCGTGTTGTTTTCGGTGCTGCTGATGGGGGAGGCGCTCACCTCGCGCCTGCTCGCCGGCTTTGTGCTTATCTTCCTGTCGATTATCTTGAGCGAGACTCACTTCGATTTTTTGCGTCGAAAGCCGCGCCCGCAATTGTAAACAACTTGTTGCGCCGCCCTCCTGGGGCGGCATTTTTTATGCCTCGCCCTTAAAGTTGTACCTTGCGCTTTACGCTATCAAAGTGCTTACTGCAAAAACGTTACTGGAGGGCATTTATGGCACCAGCTTTGTCCGATCTTCAACCGCAATCAACGCCCAAGGCCACCGCCGCGGCGCAGACCGCTATCGGTGACGGTCTTGTTGCAGAAGCTCAGGCTTTTGCAGACGAGCTCGCTGCGTGGCGACACGATCTCCACCAGATGCCCGAGCTGGGTAATAGCCTCCCACAGACCTCTGCGTATATCCAGGCACGTCTGACCGAGATGGACATCCCGTTTGCCACGCTCGTCGACGGCTCCTGTGTTGTGGGCCTTGTCGGCTCCGGTGCCGCCGTGGCCCAAGGCAATGGCGTCTGCACGAATGAGCAGGCTGGTACGGTCATCATGCTTCGTGGCGACATGGACGCCCTGCCCGTTGCCGAGGAATCCGGCGAGCCCTTTGCATCCACCAATGGCTGCATGCATGCTTGCGGTCACGATATGCACGCGACGGCGCTGCTTGGTGCGGCTCGTATGCTCAAGGCCCGCGAGTCCGAGCTTCTCGACGCCAACGCCACGGTTAAGTTGCTGTTCCAGCCGGGCGAGGAAACCTTTGAGGGTGCCCGTGCTGCCATCGTCGACGGTTTGCTGCAGAGCCCACGCCCCCAGGCCGCCTTTGCCATGCATGTCAATAGCCAGTCGCCGCTTGGCCTGGTGCTCTACGGCAGCCCGGCGCTCTCGGGCGTGTACGGTTTTCGCGTCACGCTTCAGGGCAAGGGCGGCCATGGCTCGAGCCCCGAGATCTGCATCGACCCCATCACGGCCGGCGTCCATGTGCATCTGGCGCTTCAGGAGCTCATCTCCCGCGAGGTGCCGGCGGCCAAGGAGGTCGCGCTTACCGTTGGCAAGTTCGCCGGCGGTCAGGCCGCAAATGTCATCCCCGACACTTGTGTGCTCGAGGGAACGCTGCGTGGCTTCGACGTCAAGCTCATGGAGCACCTCAAGACCCGCATCGCGGAGGTCGTCAAAGGCGTTGCCACGACCTATCGTACGCCGGCGACTATCGAGACGCTCTCGGATGTTCCACCGCTGGTACTCGATGACAATATGACCCAGGCTTCACTTGGCTATGTGGGTGCGACACTGCCCAAGGCCACCTTCCTGCCGCTGTTCCACGCCATGGCGAGTGAGGACTTCGCGTTGATCTCGAGTGAGATCCCGAGTGCGTACTTTACCGTGGGCGCTGCCGTGACTGATACGGACGAGCATTTTGCTCAGCATCATCCCAAGGCACGTTTTAGCGATGCCGAGCTTCCCCTTGGCGCCGCGGCTTATGCGGCAGTCGCTTTGGGCTACATCGCCGACCACCGGTAGCACCCAATCTTGCTACTCGTTTGTTTAAAAAGGAGCAGTATGTCCCAGCAGCGTAAGTTCTTCCCCGGCTGGCTCGTGGTGGCTTCCGGCTTTGTCATCATGGCCACGTGCTACACGATTTTCGTTAACTGCATGAGCCTGTTTCAGCCGCTCGTCGTCAGCGACCTGGGCATCACGCTTGCGCAGTACAACATCTCCAACGCCATCTCCACCGTGGTGAGCGTTATCGGCTCACTTGTGATCGGTCATGTTGCCGATAAAGTAAGCGGTCGCGTTTTGGGCTCCCTCACTGTAATCGCCACCTCTGCCGTTCTTGCCGGCATGAGCCTTGTCGGTGAACTGTGGCAGGTCTACGTGCTCTTTTCTGTTTGCCCCGTTCTGTTTGTGGCCGCCCTGGAAGCCGAATAGATGCTCGTACCATCATTCGGTTTCCAAGGCGGTCACGGGCCTACGAAATGATCCGCTTTCCTCCGTCCCCAACAGATCACGTGATCCGAAGGGGACGGAGGAAAGCGGATCGCAAACAGCGGCGGTGCGTCAGGCCGAACGAGTCCCCATACCCTCGTTCGGTCAGACGCACCGCCGCTGTTTGTGTTTGTGCCGTATAATGTCCACTACCTATGACGCGATACAAAAGAAAGGTGTTTGCCCATGCAGGCACAGAAGGCGGAGGGAACCCGCGACCTTATCGGCGCCGAGATGCGCGCCTGGCAAAAGATGCAGCAGATTGCTGCCGGCGTGTTCGAGCCGTTTGGCTTTAAGCCCATCGAGACGCCCGCGATCGAGCAGGTTGACGTGTTTGTCCACGGTATCGGCCAGTCGACCGACGTCGTGCGCAAGGAGATGTTCCGCGTGTTTAGCGGCGCCAACCTGGAGCGCGTCTTTACCGAGGGCACCGACACCAAGCTTAAGCCCAAGCAGCGCCTGGCCCTTCGTCCCGAGGGCACGGCCGGTGTGGTGCGCGCCGTCGTGGAGAACAACCTAGTGCCCCAGGGCTCCACGCCGTTTAAGGCGTACTATGCCGAGGCCATGTTCCGTGGCGAGCGTCCCCAGAAGGGTCGCCTGCGCCAGTTTCACCAGGTGGGCATCGAGTGGCTCGGCGCTCCCGATCCGGCGGCAGACGCCGAGTGCATCATCATGCTCATGGAGTTCTACAAGCGCCTGGGCTTCGATCTTTCCAAGCTCCGTCTGCTCATTAACTCGATGGGCGATGCGCAGTGCCGTCCGGCCTATCGCGAGCAGGTTAAGCAGTTCATTCTCGACCACGCCGACGAGATGTGCGACGAGTGCCGCGAGCGCGCCGAGCTCAACCCGCTGCGCGCCTTCGACTGCAAGAACGACCATTGCCGCGAGATCATGGCCAACGCTCCGCTGATGGGCGACAACCTGTGCGACGAGTGCCGCGAGCACTACGAGCAAGTCAAGCGCTATCTGGATGCCGCCGGTATCGAGTATGTCGAGGATCCCACCTTGGTGCGCGGCCTGGACTACTACACCCGTACTGTCTTTGAGGTCGAGGCCCCTGGCGCCGGCGTCGGCTCCATCGGCGGCGGCGGCCGCTACGACGGCCTGGTCGAGCTCGAGGGTGGCAAGCCCACGGCAGGCGTCGGCTTTGCCGTCGGTTTTGAGCGCGCCCTGCTGGCCCTGCAGGCCTTTGGCAGCGATCTGGGTGCCGAGGAGGCCCCGTGCGTCTATGTCGCCAACGCAGGCAAGGAGCTGCGCCAGAACGTCTTTGCCATTACGCAGGAGCTTCGCGCCGCAGGTATCGTGACCGAGGCCGACTATCAGGGTCGTTCGCTCAAGGCCCAGTTTAAGCAAGCCGATAAGGTAGGCGCCAAGCTCATCTTGGTCCTGGGTGGCGACGAGCTTGCCGCCGGCAAGGTCAAAGTGCGCGACATGCAGAGCCATGACGAGGTGCTCGCCGATCTGGACAACGTCGTCGAGGCGGTTCGCGAGCGCCTGTAGCGCATCTTTTTGAGCTTCGGGCCTGCTAACGTGCCCTGCTCATGGAGAGCGATTGTTACGGGGGTGTTTCGCTTTTATGCGGAATGCCCCCGTTTACGTATGCCGCCCACCGAGAAATACGACCATTTAGGGCAAAAACCTTTGCAATGCAGAAAATACTTTTGTGTGGTAAAGCGCAATCAGTGTCGAAAGTATTTCTCAAGCGCCTATAATGAATACCGCATGTTACGTGCATAGAAGGAGGAATGGGAGGAAACGTGGCTGAGAACCTAAGCAACCAGTCTGTACCCGAAGCCGCGGCGCGCGTCGCTGCCGTGGTCAACCGCCTCGTTAACCGAATCGGCTCGAATGCCGAGTCCAGGGAGCGTCTCGCCGAGATCGAGATCCCCGAGGAGCTGCGCGACAATCTGGCGCTGTTCTTGCGCCTGGAGCGCCGTGTGCTTAGCGAGTATGATCCCGAGATCGCGGACCTGTTCGACAAGATTTTGACAGCCGAGATTGTGGTCAATGCCGGCAACCCCGGTACCTGCGCTGCCGACGAAGCCGTCGACGAGCAGGGCGTGCCCACCGCCGACGAGCCCACTGCCGTGGCATTTCGTGAGGTCGTCGATTTGATCGACAGCCTGCCGCTCGATAAGCAGCAGGTCATCGTTCGCGCCTTTACGAGCTTTTTCCATCTGGCAAACCTGTCGGAGGAGAACTACCGTGTGGCGCAGCTGCGCGAGCGCGAGGCCGGTGCGTCGACCGATACCGAGGTCGATCCTGCCAACGAGCTTACCGTTGCCTATCACCAGCTGGTGAATGAGCTGGGTGTCGAGGGTGCCAACGAGCTGCTCGACAAGCTCGAGTTCCACCCTGTCTTTACCGCACATCCCACCGAGGCCCGTCGTAAGGCCGTCGAGGGCAAGATCCGCCGTATCTCCAACCTGCTGGAGGAGCGTCCGCGTCTGGGCGGCTCCGACCTGGTGGAGAACGAGCGCCATATGCTGCAGGAGATCGACGCCCTGGTGCGTACGAGTCCCATCGCGCTCAAGAAGCCCACGCCGGTCGAGGAAGCCGATACCATCATCGACATCTTCGATAACACGCTGTTCGACGTTATCCCCGTTATCTATCGTCGTTTTGACGATTGGGTGCTGGGCGACAAGGCCGGTACTGTGCCGCCGCTGTGCCCGGCGTTCTTCCATCCCGGCAGCTGGATCGGTTCCGACCGCGACGGTAACCCCAACGTCACCGCCAAGGTGAGCCGTGAGGTCGCCGCCAAGTACTTTACGCACATGGTGCTCAAGCTCGAGGACAAGTGCCGCCACATCGGCCGCAACCTCACGCTCGAGGCTACCTACAGCAAGCCGTCGGCCGAGCTCATTAACCTGTGGAACCATCAGGTCGAGATGAGCCCTCGTTACACGGCCCGCGCCGAGCTGATCTCCGAGCACGAGCCGCATCGCGCCGTCATGCTCGTCATGGCCGACCGCCTGAACGCCACCGTCCGTCGTATCACCGACACCATGTACCACAGCGCCGACGAGTTCCTGGATGACCTGCGCGTCGTCCAGCGTTCGCTGGCCGCCTGCGGTGCCGTCCGTGCTGCCTACGGCCCGGTCCAAACCATCATCTGGCAGGTCGAGTCCTTCGGCTTCCATATGGTCGAGATGGAGTTCCGTCAGCACTCCGTGGTGCATGCCCGCGCCCTTAAGGATATCCACGAGAACGGTATCCATGGCGACCTGCAGCCCATGACGCGCGAGGTCATCGATACCTTCCGCGCTATCGGCTCCATCCAAAAGCGCTACGGCAAGAAGATGGCGCACCGCTACATCATCTCGTTTACCAAGAGCGCCCAGCATGTGGCCGACGTCTTTGAGCTTGCCCACCTGTCCTTTGCACACGAGGAGGATGTCCCCGAGCTCGACGTGATCCCGCTGTTCGAGCAGCTCGAGGACCTCGAGGGCTGCGTCGACGTGCTCGATCAGATGCTTACGCTGCCTGTGGTGCAAAAGCGCCTTGCCCAGACCAACCGCCGCATGGAGGTCATGCTGGGCTATTCCGACTCCTCCAAGGATGCCGGTCCTACCACGGCCATGCTCGCGCTGCACTCCGCGCAGGAGCGCATTGCCAAGTGGGCCGAGAAGAACGATATCGACCTGGTGCTCATGCACGGTCGCGGCGGTGCCGTGGGCCGTGGCGGCGGCCCGGCCAACAAGGCCGTGCTGGCGCAGCCCAAGGGTTCGGTCAACTGCTTCTTTAAGCTCACCGAGCAGGGCGAGGTCATCTTTGCCCGTTACGGCAACCGCACGCTGGCTCAGCGCCATGTTGAGTCCGTTGCCGCCGCAACGCTTTTGCAGTCGGCCCCGAGCGTCGAGAAGATCAACACCGAGACCACGCAGAAGTTCTGGGATATGGCCGAGAAGCTTAACGCCGCAAGCCACGAGCGCTATCTGGACCTGCTGAACACCGAGGACTTTACACCGTGGTTCTCGACCGTGACGCCGCTGACCGAGGTCGGTCTGCTGCCGATTGGCTCGCGTCCCGCCAAGCGCGGCTTGGGCGCCAAGTCGCTCGACGACCTGCGTACCATTCCGTGGATCTTCAGCTGGAGCCAGGCGCGCATTAACCTGGCCGCTTGGTACGGCCTGGGCACCGCCTGCGAGCAGCTGGGCGACCTTGACCAGCTCAAGGCTGCCTACCAGGAGTGGCCGTTCTTCCGCACCTTTATCGACAATATTGAGATGTCGATCGCCAAGACCGATCAGCGCATCGCCAAGATGTATCTGCACCTGGGCGACCGCGAGGATCTGTCCGAGAAGGTCTTTACCGAGATGCAGCTCACCCGTAAGTGGGTCCTTGCCATCGTCGGTGACGAATGGCCGCTGCAGCGTCGTCGCGTGCTCGGCTGCGCCGTTCGCGTGCGTAACCCCTATGTCGACGCCCTGTCCATCGCCCAGGTCCGCGCCCTTCGCGAGGTGCGTATGAACCAGGACGAGATGGCCGAGGAGAAGAAGGCCGAGTACATGAGCCTGATTCTTTCGACTGTGACCGGCGTCTCGGCAGGATTGCAAAACACGGGGTAATCGATAGCCCTGTAGTCGTCCGGGCCCGCCATCAGTTTACTTTTAGGCACGTCCTCGGACATGCAAAAAGCCCTCGCTGCGCACTTCGTGCGGCGAGGGCTTCTTGCGTCCTGCGGAGTGTGCCTAAAAGTAAACTGATGGCGGGCCCTGCGATGTCCGGCCTTCGGCGGATTACTGGCTGGGGGAATAATGGCGCGCTTCGCGCGTTTTGGATGGGGTCTATCTCGGTGGCGCATTTGGCGCTTCTCGCCTTACGGCTGTTGCGGCTGCGGTCCCGTTTGGGATCGCAGCCGTTTTGTTGTGGGTCAAATATGAACGTTGTGTTAATGAGTCGGTGGACGGTGGAGTTTTTCGGTGAGCGGCGTATCCTTCCAACGGTTTATCTAGTGTGTCAGTTGAAAGGAAGAGGGCGCTCATCATTGTTTGAATGTGAACTGCCGTTTGACCACAAGACGTTGCATCTGGAGCTCGAGGACAAGAACTTCGCGGGTGTGATGGAAGGTCATCAAAACGAGTTTAAGACTACGAAATCGCAGGAAGAGCTGGTAGAGGAGTCGCTTGCCAACCCTTATGGCTCGTCGTCGCTCGAGGAGCTTTGCGCTGGCAAAAAGGATATCGTCATCATTAGCTCCGATCATACGCGTCCCGTTCCCTCGCGTGTGACGATGCCTATTCTGCTGCATCACATTCATGCCGCTGCGCCCGAGGCCCGTGTGCGTATTTTGGTTGCTACGGGTATGCACCGTCCGTCGACGCACGAGGAGCTCGTCAATAAGTATGGCGAGGAGATCGTTGCCAACGAGGAAATCGTTATGCACGCCGCGACTGATGACAGCATGATGAAAAAGATCGGCACCCTGCCTTCTGGTGGCGAGTGCATCATCAACAAGATTGCCGCCGATTGCGATCTGCTGCTTGCCGAGGGCTTCATTGAGCCGCACTTCTTTGCCGGTTTCTCTGGCAGCCGTAAGTCCGTCCTGCCCGGCATCGCCAGCTATAAGACCATCATGTACAACCACAACGGTCAGTTTGTGAACGATTCCCATTCGCGTGCCGGCAACCTGTGCCACAACCGCGTGAGCGAGGATATGTTTGCCGCTGCCGAGATGGCTCACCTCGCCTTTGTGCTCAACGTGGTGCTCAACGGTAAGCACGAGGTCATCGGCTCCTTTGCCGGCGACATCCACAAGGCACACGAGGCTGGCTGCGAGTTCGTGAAGAGCCTTGCCGGCGTTGAGCCCGTCGAGTGCGAGATTGCCATCACCACCAACGGCGGCTACCCGCTCGACCAGAACATCTACCAGGCCGTGAAGGGCATGTGCGCTGCCGAGGCCACGCTTCCCGAGGGCGGTGTGATCATCGACGTCGCCGGTTGTGCCGACGGTCACGGTGGCGAGGGTTTCTATCACAACATCGCCGACAACGATCCGGCGGAGTTTGAGCACGCCTGCATCGACCGTCCTAAGGACGAGACCCTGCCCGACCAGTGGACGAGCCAGATCTTTGCCCGCATCCTGGCGCATCACCCCGTGATCATGGTTACCGATCTGTGCGATCACCAGATGCTCAAGGATATGCACATGACGCCGGTCAACACTATCGAGGAGGCGCTCAAGCTCGCCTTTGAGATGAAGGGTGCCGATGCCAAGGTTGCCGTCATCCCCGACGGCCTGGGTGTTGTCGTCGCGCAGCACTAGCGCATGGCCTAAACGAATCGTTTATAACCAACAAGAAAGATAAGGTTTTATGCTTACCAAACTCCTCTGCGAATTCGGCGCAACGGCCCTCATGATCATCTTTGGCGTGGGCGTGCACTGCGATACCGTGCTTAAGGGCACCAAGTATCAGGGCTCCGGCCATATGTTTGCCATCACCACTTGGTCTTTTGGCATCTCGGTCTGCCTGTTTGTCTTTGGTGGCGCCGTGTGCATGAACCCGGCCATGGTGCTCGCCCAGTGCATCGTCGGTCTGGTGCCGTGGGGCAACTGCATCCCCTTCATGCTTGCCGATATGCTCGGCGGCTTTGTGGGTGCTGTGATCGCTTGGTTTATGTATGCCGATGAGTTCAAGGCTTCCGAGGGTGTCGTCGATCCCATTGCTCAGCGCAACATCTTCTCGACCAACCCCACCACCGAGGGCACGAACTATGCCCGCAACTTCTTCTGCGAGGCCATCTGCACCTTTGTGTTCATCAGCGCCATCCTTGCTGCTGCTAGCCGTGCTGGTGAGAACGTTTTGATGCTCGCCATCTGCGTCGGCCTGATCGTTTGGGCCGTTGGTATGGGCATGGGCGGCATCACCGGCTTCGCCATGAACCAGGCTCGTGACCTTGGTCCTCGCATGGCCTATCAGGTGCTGCCGATCAAGAACAAGGCTGACAACAACTGGAAGTATGGCCTGCTTGTTCCTGGCATCGCTCCGTTTGTCGGTGCCGCTCTGGCTGCACTGTTTGTGCACGGCTTCTTGGGCATGTTCTAGTCCAAGACAATTGATATAACGCCCGGGTTCGGCATAGGTTAACTTTCCGCCGCGTCCTCGGACATGCAAGAAGCTCCCGCTGCGCACTTCGTGCGGCGGGAGCTTCTTGCGTCCTGCGGAGTGCGGCGGAAAGTTAACCTAGCCGAACCCTGCGGGAATCCAGCTGCGTTCGAACAAGCAACCAACATATATATCTGAATTTGGATGTGGTGGGCGCTTGTTGCTGGTGGGGGCGTTGAGGCGCGAGTGACACTTTGGGGTGCGCGGAGCCCTGCGTTGGGTCGATGATTTGGGATGAGCTTCTTACTTAGGTGAAGAGGGGCTTTATGGCTGAGAGGTAGTCTTTGGCTACGTCGGCTTTATCTGCTTGGAAATTGTGCCAGGCCCACCATTGGACCATTCCTACGAAGCTTGAGGCTATGTGGTGTAGTAGGAAACTGCGGTCCATGGTGCCGGCGGGGCCTGCG
Source organism: uncultured Collinsella sp. (assembly GCA_959023295.1). Classification (GTDB taxonomy): domain Bacteria; phylum Actinomycetota; class Coriobacteriia; order Coriobacteriales; family Coriobacteriaceae; genus Collinsella. Next base: position 11,714 of record CAUFBM010000007.1, read on the forward strand.
GGGCCGACGGGGACGGTTTCGGCTGCTCGTGACATGATGGTCTTGCGTAAGCAGTCGGCGAAGACGCGTGAGCCGGCGCCGGCTACGAGGGCTCGTACGCCCTGGCGGCGTTCCCAGAGGTTGTTGAGGATATGCTCGACTTGTACGAGCGGATCATCGAGCGGTGTGCCATCGTCGTCGAGGGCGTGGGTGCAGATGTCGCTCACGAGTTCGGACAGTAGGTCATCCTTGCTCTTGAAGAGGCCGTAGAATGTCGCGCGGCCTACGTGAGCGCGCGCGATGATGTCGCCGACGGTGATCTTGCCGTAGTCCTCCTCGCGAAGGAGCTCGGAAAACGCCGTGACAATAGCGGCGCGGCTTTTGGTTTTGCGGGCATCCATGGCTATGCATCCACATGAACAAGCAGGCAACGGAGCGTGCCGGAGCAGCCCTCGTAGGGGCGCTTACCGGCGCCGTAGCCGACGGCCTCGATGCGGTAGCGGGCCGGCAGGTGCTCGGACGTGCGCAGTGCGGCGACGATGGCGGCACCCGTGGGCGTCACGAGCTCGCCGGCGACCGGTGCGGGCGTGAGGGCGATATTGCCCGCCTGGCACAGGTTGACGACAGCGGGGACGGGAATGGGCATGAGACCGTGGGCACAGCGGATGGTACCGTGACCCTCAGAGAGCGACTCGACCACGATGTCCTCAATACCCAGGTCATCGAGGCAGATGGCGACAGAGCAGACGTCGACGATGGAGTCGACGGCGCCCACCTCGTGGAACATGACGGTCTCGGGCGTTTTGCCGTGAGCCTTGGCCTCGGCAGCGGCGAGCGCGGTAAAGATAGCGAGGGCTCGACGCTTGGCGCCATCGCTCAGCTGCGAGCCGTCGATGATGGCGGTGACGTCTGCCAAAGAGCGGTGGTGATGGTGGTGGGCGTGATGATGACCCTCGTGGTCATGGTTGTGGTTCTGATGGTCGCGCTCGTGCGTGTGCTCATGGCAGCGATCGTGCTCGTCACAGTGATCATGCTCGCCATGGTCATGATGGTGGAGCTCATGCTCATGCTCGTGCTCGACAGCAGCCTCATTACCGTAGAGCCAGGCTATGTCGTGGTCGTGGTTCTCGAGCTCCTCTGCCAGCTGAACATCAAAGTCGCAGGCGTCGATGCCATGCTTGTTTACGCGTGTAACGGCAATCTCAAAGCCGTCGACCGGCAGCGTGGCAAGCTGCTCGCGCAGGTGCTCCTCGCCGGCGCCCAGGTCGAGCAGGGCCGCAACGGTCATGTCGCCGCTGATGCCCGAGGTGCCGTCAATGATAAGCGTGTGCTGATGGTTGGACATGAGATGCTCCTTAGCGGGCGCAGGGCGTGCCGGCGCTCAGATGATTGATAAGACTTGCCTGGTAGGCGGCACCAAAGCCGTTGTCGATGTTGACGACCGAAACGCCGCTGGCACAGGAGTTGAGCATGGCGAGCAGCGCGGCCATGCCGCCAAAGCTCGCTCCGTAGCCCACGCTGGTGGGGACGGCGATGACCGGGCAGCTCACCATGCCGCCGACAACGCTTGCCAGGGCGCCCTCCATGCCGGCGATGGTAATAACTACCTGCGCTTGGGCAAGTTCCTCGGCATGCGCGAGCAGGCGGTGCAGGCCGGCGACACCCACGTCGTAGAGGCGGTCGACCTCATTGCCGTAGAACTCGGCCGTCAATGCGGCTTCCTCGGCAACGGGCAAGTCGCTCGTGCCGGCGCAGGCGACGACGATGTGCCCGTTGCCGGTGGGGGAGGGCTTGCCACCCACCAGGGCGAGCTGGGCGTCCAGGACATATCCCAGGTCGATGCCGTTGCCGAGAAGCTCCGAGGTGTGGGCCGCCTTTTCGGCGTCCAAGCGCGTGACCAGGATGCGCTCCTGGCCGGCATCGAGTAATGCTTTGATAATGGCGGCAATTTGCTCGGCGGTTTTACCGGCGCCGTAGACAACTTCGCCGGCTCCCTGACGCACCCCGCGCGAAAGATCGAGTTGCGCAAAGCCCAGATCGGCGGTCGGCGCTGTCTGGATGCGCGTGAGGGCGGCGGCCGGGGTGACTGTTCCGCCGGCAACATCGCTCAGCAATTGCTCAAGATCTCGCTTATCCATATATGTTCCCTTCGACGGCGCAAAGTCTAGCACTCAAAGGGTATGTTTCCGAACACTAAGACAAAATTGTTCGGAAACTATAGGACAGACTGGTTCAATTGTTAGACGGATCGACTAGTCACGCAGGATGATGTCCATAGCGAGCATCAGGTTGCGCTCGTCGATGGTAAACGGGGCCGCCTCGCGCGTCTTGGGCTTGGCGCAAAACGCGATGCCCGTGCCTGCGGCCTGGATCATGGGGATGTCGTTGGCGCCGTCACCGATCGCCACGACGTGGGCCATATCGACACCACACTCAACGGCCCAATCCAGCAGCTGGATAAGCTTGGACTCCTTGGTCACGATGTCTGCCGCCAGCTTACCGGTGAGCTTGCCGCCCACGACCTCCAAACGGTTTGCCAGGCAAAAATCGATACCCGCGGCGGCCACGATCTTATCGGCGACTTCGTGAAAGCCGCCACTCACGACGCCGACCTTCCAACCCTTGCTGTGTGCCGAGCGCACAAGCTCCAACGCGCCGGGGGTAAATGTCACGCGCTCAAAGGTGCGCTCGAACACGCTCTCGTCCAGGCCGGCGAGCAGCCCCACGCGCTCCTCGAGCGCCTGCTTAAAGTCAAGCTCGCCGCGCATGGCGCGTTCGGTGATCTGTGCCACCTGCTCGCCCACGCCGGCCTCTTCGCCCAACAGGTCGATGACCTCCTGGTTGATGAGCGTGGAGTCGATATCCATAACGATGAGGCGTGCAGTCATGGCGGGCCTTTCCGAGTGCTGTTTTATTGGGGCATATTGTCGCACGTGACGAGCGCGGGCGGGTGTCGCGGCGCGTCAATTGTTTCGTCTCCGTCAAGTCTTTGGGCAGGAGCCACTTTTTCGCGGCACATCGACGCGAGTGCGATAAGATAGAACGCCATGTCTGGCTGCGCGGTTTACGCAGGCTAGGCAAATCTGTACGACGCCGCCCGGAACGACACGGGGCGGCACAGATCCATAAAGGAGGATCACTGGTATGAGCCAGACCCGTCCCATCGATGAGCATTCCATGCACACCCGTACCTGCGGCGAGCTTCGCTTCGAGAACGTGGGCGAAGAGGTCACCCTCACCGGTTGGGTGAGCCGTCGCCGCGACCACGGCGGCCTTATCTTCTGCGACCTTCGCGACCGTGAGGGCATCACGCAGCTCACCTTCGACCCCGAGCACTCCGACGGCGACGCCTTTAAGATCGCCGAGACCATGCGTCCCGAGTGGCCCATCAAGATTCACGGCGTCGTGCGCGCCCGTGGCGAGGAGACCACCAACGCCAAGCTCGCGACTGGCGAGATCGAGGTCCTGACCGACCACGCCGAGGTGCTCAACACGTCCGTCACCCCGCCGTTCCAGATCGAGGACGGCATCGAGACCAGCGAGGACACCCGCCTGCGCTATCGCTATCTGGACCTTCGTCGTCCCGAGATGATGGCCAACCTCAAGCTGCGCTCCGACTTTACCTTTGCCATTCGCGAGGCGCTGCACAACCGTGAGTTCATGGAGGTCGAGACGCCCTCCCTGTTCAAGTCCACGCCCGAGGGCGCCCGCGACTTCATCGTCCCCAGCCGCATCCAGCCGGGCAACTTCTACGCCCTGCCGCAGTCCCCGCAGCTCCTGAAGCAGCTGCTCATGGTCGGTGGCGTCGAGCGCTACTACCAGGTTGCCAAGTGCTTCCGCGACGAGGACCTGCGCGCCGACCGTCAGCCCGAGTTCACCCAGGTCGATATCGAGATGTCCTTCGTGGACCAGAACGACGTTATGAGCGCCCTCGAAGAGGTTCTTGCCGATGCCTTCGGCCGCATGGGTGTCGAGATGCCCACGCCGCTGCGTCGCATGGACTACTGGGAGGCCATGGACACCTATGGCTCCGACAAGCCCGATACCCGCTATGGCATGCACCTGGTCGACCTGACCGACATCTTCGCCAACTCCAAGTTCAAGGTCTTTGCGACTGCCGCGAACGAGGAGGGCTCTGTCGTCAAGGCCATCAACGCCAAGGGCGCCGGTGCCTGGGCTCGCGCCAAGATCGATAAGCTTGCCGGCGTGGCTTCCACGTTTGGCGCCAAGGGCCTGGCCTGGATCGCATTCCGCGAGGACGGCTCCATCAACAGCCCCATCGTCAAGTTCTTCTCGGACGAGGAGATGGCCGCCCTGCGCGAGCGCATGGACGTCGAGCCCGGCGACCTTGTGATGTTCGCCGCCGGCCCGCGCCTGCTCTCCGACGAGATCCTGGGCGGCATACGTTCCCACATGGCCAATGCGCTCGAGGTCAAGCGCGAGGGCCACGACTTCCTGTGGGTCGTCAACTTCCCGCTGTTCCACTGGGACGAGGATCGCAAGGCCTATGCTGCCGAGCACCAGCCCTTTACCCTGCCGACCGAGACCGACATCGCCAAGATCGAGGCCGACCCGCTGGCAGCCGGTTCCTGCACCTACGACTTTGTCATGGACGGCTTTGAGGCCGGCGGCGGCGGTATGCGTATCCACAACGCCGAAATGCAGATGTCCATGCTCAAGCTCCTGGGCTTTACCGAGGAGCGCGCCGAGTCGCAGTTCGGCTTCCTCATGGAGGCTCTCAAGTTTGGTGCGCCCCCGATGGGCGGCTTCGCCCTGGGCCTGGACCGCGTGTGCATGCTGCTCACCGGCTCCGACTCCATCCGCGACGTCATGGCGTTCCCCAAGACGGCCAGCGGCTCCGACCTCATGTCGGGCGCCCCGAGTGCCGTTTCCGGCGCCCAGCTCAAGGACGTCAGCCTGCGCTTGATGTAGGCAAGCGGCTACCTATTGCCTGTAACGAGGGAAGGACGTGTGCCTTCCCTCGTTTTTTGTGGGACGGGGGTGCGCCGGTAACGTACAATAACTACCACGTGGCTGGGTTTGCCGGCCGAATGTGCGATGCCGCGGGAGGGGACATGGTCGAGTTTACAAAGACGATTAAAGATCCGTTGGGATTGCATGCCCGCCCGGTTGCGCTGCTCTATGACATTATTGCCAAGCATCGTAGCGACGTATCGGTCAGCATCGGCGATCGCCATACCGACGGCCGCGACGTGATGGGGCTCATGGCTCTCTACGGCGAATGTGGCGAAGACATCGTGTTCCGCGTTTCGGGCGTGGATGAGGCCTCCTGCGTCACATCGATCAGAAACCTCTCGCTCTAACCTCAACAATGTGACAAGGGGACAGGCCCCTTTGTTGCATAAATTGGTATGACAAGGCACCGCAAAGAGATGGTCTTTGCGGTGCCTCTTTTGTTTCGTATAGGAAACTTTTTCGAAAACTGAATGGGGACCCTTCCAAAAAAGTTAACCACGTGCTAGTTTACTAAAGCGAACATAGACGTGGCTAACTTTTGCCATGTCGATGTTGAGGACGAACTGACGTTAGGAGCACACTCATGTCTTGCGGACCGCAGATGCCGGCCATGCCGCTTTCGATGGTGAAAGCGGGCGAAACCGTGCACGTGTCTCGTGTAAAGGGCAATGAGGACATGAAGCACCACCTCAAGGACCTCGGCTTTGTCGAGGGCAGTGAGGTTCACGTGGTGAGCTCGAGTGGCGCCAATATCATCGTCACCGTGCTGGGCGCACGCTTTGGCATCGATTCCAAGGTCGCCATGCACATCATGACCGTCGGTTAGTTCGCAGCATTTCATAAAAGCTGAAAGGGGGAAAAGAATATGAAGACGTTGGGTGACGTTAAGGTGGGCGAGAGCTCTACCATCGTCAAGCTTCACGGCGAGGGCGCGCTTCGCCGTCACCTCATGGACCTGGGCCTCATCAAGGGCACTTCGTTCAAGGTCGTTAAGGTTGCACCGCTCGGAGATCCGGTCGAGATCAACGTGCGCGGCTACGAGCTTTCCATCCGCAAGGAGGAGGCTGCCGTCGTCGAGGTCCAGTAAGGGCCCGCGGCAACTATTTATGCAGATAAAGTTAGGTTTTTCTAACTTAAATTTGCAATGTTGAAGCACATTATCCAGCCCGTGCGGAGAAAGCAGCGCGGGCACACAAGGAAGAAGGATTGAATGGCGGATTCTCAGATCCATGTCGCGCTGGCGGGTAACCCCAACTGCGGCAAGACCACGCTTTTCAACCTGATCACCGGCGCCAACGGCTACGTTGGCAACTGGCCCGGCGTCACGGTTGAGAAAAAGGAAGCCAAGCTCCTGAGTGACAAGAACGTCACGATTACGGACCTCCCCGGCATCTACTCGCTTTCCCCCTACAGCCCCGAGGAGCAGTGCTCGCGCGATTACCTCATGAGCGGCGAGCCCGATGTGGTCGTCCAGGTTGTCGACGCGACCAACCTTGAGCGCAATCTGTACCTGGCGCTTCAGGTTATCGAGACCGGCCTGCCCGTGGTCGTGGCCCTCAACATGGCCGACCTCGTGGAGAAGAACGGCGACAAGATCGACACGGACAAGCTTTCCAAGAAGCTCGGCTGCCCGGTCATGATGATCTCGGCCCTTAAAAACAAGGGTATCAAGGAGCTGTTCGAGCAGGTCAAGAAGTCTGCTGCTTCCAAGGGCCAGGTGCCGGAGCACAAGTTCGATTCCTCCATCGAGGACGTTCTGGACCACATCGAGAACAACCTGCCGGCGAGCGTTCCCGCCAACAAGCGTCGCTACTACGCTGTCAAGCTGTTTGAGCGCGACGCGGACGCCTGCAAGCTCATCAACCTCACCAAGGAGAAGGCCGCTCGCGTCGAGCAGCTGGTCGCCCAGTGCGAGCGGGATTGCGACGACGACGCCGAGTCCATCATCACCGGCGAGCGCTATGGCGTGATTGCCCACATTATCGACGAGTGCATGACCAAGGCTCCTGCCAAGATGAGCACTTCCGAGAAGATCGACCGCGTGGTTACCAACCGTATCCTGGGCCTGCCGATCTTTGTGGTCATCATGTTCTGCGTGTACTACATCGCCGTTTCCACCCTGGGCGGCACGGTGACCGACTTCACCAACGACCAGCTCTTCGGCACCGACGGCTGGTACGTGCTCGGTCAGGGTCGCGACGCCTATGACGCAGCTGTTGAGGCTGCGGGCGACAACGCCGACTCGGTCGACCCGGCACAGTACGGCCCCTATGTCCCGGGTATCACCACCGCGGTGCATGACGCTCTCGTGGCGGGCGGTACCGAGGACGGTGGCCTCGTCGATTCGCTGGTCTGCGACGGCATCGTGGCTGGCATCGGCGCCATCATGGGCTTCGTCCCGCAGATGTTCCTGCTCTTTGTGATGCTGTCTTTCTTGGAGGACTGCGGTTACATGGCCCGCGTCGCCTTCATCATGGACCGCGTGTTCCGCCGCTTTGGCCTGTCCGGTAAGTCCTTTATCCCCATGCTCGTGTCCTCGGGCTGCGGCGTCCCCGGCGTCATGGCTACCAAGACCATCGAGAACGAGAAGGACCGCCGCATGACGGTCATGACCACCACGTTCATCCCTTGCGGCGCCAAGCTGCCGATCATCGCCCTGCTTATGGGTTCCATCATTGGCGACTCTTCTACCACCGCTGCGTGGATCAGCCCGCTCTTCTACTTCCTGGGCGTCTTTGCCGTCATTGCCTCGGGCCTCATGCTCAAGAAGACCAAGCTCTTCGCCGGCCGCCCGACGCCGTTCGTTATGGAGCTTCCTGCCTACCACTTCCCGGCGATCCGCTCTTGGGCGCTGCACGTGTGGGAGCGCTGCTTCGCCTTTATCAAGAAGGCCGGCACGGTCATCTTTGCGTCCACCGTCGTCGTTTGGTTCCTCTCCAACTTTGGTAGCTACAACGGCGCCTTTGGCTACCTGCCTTCCATGGAGGGCATCCCCGAGGAGTTCATGGATTACTCCGTGCTTGCCATGTTCGGCAACCTGGTCGCTTGGATCTTCGCCCCGCTCGGCTTTAGCACCTGGCAGGCCACCGCACTGACCGTCTCGGGTCTCGTTGCCAAGGAGAACGTTGTCGCCACCGCCGGCTCGCTGCTGTCCGTTGCCGACGCCGGCGAGACCGACCCGAGCCTGTGGACCGCGTTTGCGGCTATGTTCCCGACCATGGGCGCTTGCGTCGCCTTTGGTGCCTTCAACCTGCTGTGCGCTCCGTGCTTTGCCGCTATCGGCACCATCCGTAACCAGATGAACTCCGGTAAGTGGACCGCGATTGCCATCGGCTACGAGTGTGCCTTTGCTTGGGTCATCGGCCTGTTCATCAACCAGTTCTATAACCTGCTTGTTCTTGGGCAGTTTGGTATCTGGACGGTTGTGGCCATCGTGCTGCTGGCTGCGATGCTCTTCCAGATCTTCCGTCCCATGCCCAAGCATGCATGGACCGACGAGGACGAGACCAACACTGCTTCCGCCGCAGTTTCCGCTTAAGTCCAAATAAGGATTAGCCCCTTTCCACGAGCCCGGGTGTCCCAGCGACACTCGGGCTTTTTGGTGGGGGAGATGTGACGTTTCCGCAGATAAAACCGACCAAAATAAACCTGTCCCTTTTTGGCAGGTAGATAATGGGGTAAAGTAAGTGATGGTTAACTAGAGGAGGCTTACTATGGCACCTATCGATATTGTTGTACTGGCTGTTATCGGCATTGCGTTTGTCGCCGTGTGCGTGCGTATCTACCGAAAGGGCACCTGCGCCGACTGCGCCCAGGGTGGCGTTTGTACGGGGCATTGCTCCAATAAAAAGACGTGCGCCGCACTTAAGGGCGTGGACAAAATTGCCGAAGACTTGGGCCGCGGTATCAAGTAAGGTCCAGACATCCAAGCGCTCTACGAGCATTCGTTCGCGGGGCGCTTTGTGCATTTGGATGCGAGCGCGGCGAGTTGAAGAGTATTTTTAGGGTATCGTTAAATCAGTTGCGGTGAAATACGGACTGTTTTGGCTGTCAAAGGCCTTATCTACTCCGTATTCCACCGCAACTTTTTGTGGGGTGGGCTAGAGACGCTGCATGCGGTACCCGACACCCATGTGCGTCTGAATCATCTTAGGGTGAGAGGGGTCTGCCTCGATCTTCTTGCGCAGGGTGCGCATGAACACGCGCAGGCTCGCCAGATCGCTGTCCCAGCTCGTGCCCCATATCTCGCGGGTGATGAAGGTGTGGGTGAGCACCTTGTCGACATTTTTCGCCAGAAGGACGAGCAATTTGTACTCGGTTGGGGTGAGCGAGAGCTCGCGTCCGTCTTTCGTCGCGTATCCCGCGGCGTAGTCGATATGCAGCGGACCGTTGTCGAACGTGCTCGCTTCTGTCGACTCACTCGACGCCATCGAGGAGCGCCTCAAATTCGCACGGACGCGCGCGAGCAACTCATCCACAGAAAAGGGCTTGGTGAGGTAGTCGTCTGCCCCTGCGTCAAGTGCTGCAATCTTGTCGGAATCTTCGGTGCGCGCCGAAATGACGATAATGGGGACTGCCGACCAGCTTCGGATCTTCGTGATGACCTCGATACCGTCAATGTCGGGAAGGCCGAGGTCGAGCATGATGAGGCTGGGGCCGTGCGACACCGCATCCATGATGGCGGCCTGGCCGTTGCAAACCTTGCTCACGACATAGCCGTGGAGGTCAAGCGCGGTCGAAACGAGGTTTTGAACGGTCAGGTCATCTTCGACCAGGAGGATGCGTGGCTTAGCGGCATTATTCATGAATCTCGATCTCCTCAGCGGGCAGGGTAAAACGGAAGACGGCCCCATGGGGGTGGTTGTCGCGAACTTCGATGACGCCGCCATGCGCCTCCACGATGGAGCGGCAGAGCGACAGCCCAAGGCCGATGCATCGACGCGAATCCACGGGCCGCGTATTGCTTGAGGTGAAGAAGCGCTCAAAGATATGAGGCTTGTCGCAGTCTGCCACACCCGGCCCATCGTCTGCGACGTCCACCACGACGAACGCACCCTCGCGACGTGCGCTGATGGTGACAGTCGAGTCCTCGGGCGTGTATTTGAAGGCGTTCATGATGAGATTCGTAAGCACCTGCATGATGAGATGGACGTCGATGCGTACCAGCAGGATGTCGTCAGTGTGCTCGATGGTGACGGTACGTCCATGCGATGCTTGGGCGACATGGCTGAGGGCGGCCTCGATGACCTCGTCGATGAGCTCGGATGTAAAGTTGAGGCGAATGGTGCCGTCCTCGACGCGTGTGATAGCGAGGAGGTTCTCCACGGTATCGATAAGCCAGAGGGAGTCATCGTATATGGCATCGGCAAGATCGCAGCGTTGTTCGAGGCTGAGCCTCTCGTCGCTCTTCCGAAGGATTGCCGCAGATCCGGATATAGCCGTGAGGGGTGTCCTCAAATCGTGGCCGATGGAGCGCAAAAGGTTGGCGCGCAGCTGCTCGTTTTTCGCCAAGACCGCAGCCTCTTCGCGCTCTTGCGCCGCTCGGTCACTTTCGAGCGCCAAGGCGCATTCACCTACGATAGATAGGACGATCGAATGCTCGAAGGCTTCGGTCTCGCGCCCCTCCAGGGCGATACCGATGACACCGAATACCTTGTCGCCGGTGCGAACCGCGAGGTAGAGGCAGCGCGCCTCAGGCAGGGTCCGCGTGCTTGCGCCCGCGCGCTTGTTGTTGGTGAAGGTCCAGGTTGCAACGGCGCGCTCGTAGTCGGTGAGCAGCGACGCGGATCGGTTTTCGGTGCCAGCGGACTCATAGAGCGCCTTGCCGAGCGTGCCGTGTTCGGCGGGGTAGAAGACCACGTCGAGTTTTAGCAGTTTGACGAGTTGGTTCATGGCGACGCGGGCGCACTCCTCCGCGCTATGGGCTTGCTGTAAGAGCTGGTTCGTTTCGAGGAGTACGCGCGTTTTGAATGCGTTCTCGGCGGAGGTACGGGCATTGTCGGCGATGCGCGCAGTTAACTCGCCGGCGACCATAGCGGTAGCGAACATGATGCCGAACGTGACCAGATAGCTTCGGTCGTAGCTGGCGAGCGAAAACAGAGGCGTTACGAAGCAGAAGTTGTAAAGCACTACAGAGAGCACGCTCGATACAATCGTGCAGATACGCCCCGTCGTGGTGACGGCGGTCAGCAGGGCCGTGAGGATATAGAGGGATATGATGCTGGAATCGGCAAATCCCAGATGGCGGAAAGCCGTGCCGATCGCCGTGGCGACAAGAGAGAGGGCCAGCGTGCGAAGCACGTTTCGGCTGCTGGGCGGCTGCAGGGCGAGCGCATGGCGGCGTCCTTTGGGTCGGGAGGGCGGAGTCGACTGGTCTGGAATGATGTAAATGTCGAGGTTCGGGGCGAATGTTATGAGCTGTTCTACGAGAGATTTGCGGCCGAAGAGGGCCTGACGGACGCTGCTGTGCTCGCCCGTGCGCCCCATGACGATCTTCGAAATACCCGACAGGCGTGCGAACTCGGAGATCTGAAACGCGACGTCGTTGCCATAGACGGTTTCCATATGTGCTCCGAGCTGCTCGGCTAGGGCGATATTGTCTGCAAGCTTGGCGCGCTCATCATCGCTCATGGCTTGCGTGCGCGGGCTCTCTACGAACAGGGCGACGAGCTCGCTGCGAAACGCTTTCGCCATGCGTGCGGCGGCACGGACGATGCGGGGATTGGTCGGCGCCGGGGAGACACAGACTAAGATACGCTCCTTGGTGTAGTAGTCACGGTTTCCCAGCACGCGTGCGGCGTCTGTGAGGTGGCCGGTGCGATCGGCACAGCGGCGCAGCGCGATTTCTCGGAGTGCGGTGAGGTTTTCGACGGTAAAAAAATGCTGTTGCGCTCGGTCGGCTTGTGCGGGACGGTAGACGAGGCCGGCGCGAAGGCGCTCAAGTAGGTCTTCGGGCTCTATGTCAACGAGCTCGACCTGGTCGGCATCATCGAAGATGCGGTCGGGGATTCGTTCGCTCACGACAACGCCGGTGATGGATGCAACCATGTCGTTTAGGCTCTCGATATGCTGAACGTTCACGGTCGTATAGACGTCGATGCCTGCATGTAGAAGTTCCTCGACGTCTTGATAGCGTTTGTCGTGGCGAGACCCCGGCGCATTCGTATGGGCGAGCTCGTCGACAAGGATGAGCTGAGGGGCGCGTTCGATAGCCGCATCTAGATCGAACTCGCTGAGCGCAATGCCGTTGTGCTCGATGAGTTTACAGGGCACGTTCTCAAGCCCTTGTGCAAGATGGGCAGTTGCCGGACGTTCGTGCGGCTCGATGTATCCCGCGACGACGTCGACACCTCGCCGCTTGGCGGCGTGGGCGGCTTGAAGCATCGCATAGGTTTTGCCTGCACCAGCAGCGTAGCCAAAGAAAATCTTGAGGTGTCCCCGGCTGGTTCGAGCGTCATCGGCGACCTCGTCTTTCTCAATTGCCTTGAGGATGAGGTCTGGATTGACGCGAGTGTCCGATGCGTCGCGCTGCATAGCGTAGCCTTTCTGAAACGTTGTCCATGCGTGCATACGCGGTGAGGACGCCACTGTATGCTCGCGAGGTCGAGTATAGGCGCACTGCAGTCGCAATAGTGCTTTCTACCTGCATCTTTACGGCATCTTAAGGTCGTGAGCCCCGGCCCTCACGCCTCTTTAATCTCTAGAAGCGTTTACTGTCCCCAGGCGCTTGCGAGAGCAGGCGTCCGAGACATCGGACCGCGCGTGAAAGGGGCGGTAATGGACATCCTCATTCCCATTATCGGAGTCGTCTGCATCGGACTCCTTATCTATTACATCTACATTCTGATGAGGAGTGATTCGTAAACTATGGACGCTGCGATTCAGTACATCTTGTACTTTGCCGTGCTCGTCGTCCTGGCCGTTCCGCTCGGTCGGTTCATGGCCCATATCATGGATGGCGAGCATACGTTCCTGTCGCCTGTGATTGCTCCTGTGGAGCGTGGCGTCTATCGTCTGCTTCGCATCGACGCGGCAGAGCAGATGGGGTGTAGGCGCTATCTGGCGAGCGTGCTGGTCTTTTCGGGGATCGGCCTCGTGGCCCTTGTGGCACTCCAAGCGCTTCAGCCCTTCTTGCCAGGCAATCCCCAGCACCTGCCGGGTGTGTCATGGGACCTGTCGTTCAATACGGCCGCTTCCTTCATAACCAACACCAATTGGCAATCCTATTCCGGTGAGACCACCCTGTCCTACCTTGTGCAGTTCATGGGCCTCACCGTGCAGAACTTCTTGTCCGCCGGCACCGGTATTGCGGTCATGTTCGCGCTGATCCGCGGCTTCCGTCAGGTCAAGGAGCAGGGTCTGGGTTCCTTCTGGGTCGACCTCACCCGCACCGTCCTGTATGTGCTCATCCCGCTGAACCTCGTGTTCGGCATCTGCCTGGCTGCCGGTGGCGTCATCTCCAACTTCCAGCCGGCTCAGAAGGCTGAGCTCGTAGAGCCCGTCGCTGTCCAGCCTAATGCAGACGGCGGCTGGAGCGTCATCGACGGCGCCCAGATCGAGGGCGATACGGTCAAGGTCGACGGCAAGGTTGTCGAGGGTGCGCGCGTGGTCACCGAGCAGTTCCTGCCCCAGGGTCCCGCGGCTCCTCAGGTCGCCATCAAGCAGTCCGGCACCAACGGCGGCGGCTTCTTCGGCGTGAACTCAGCCCATCCGTATGAGAACCCCAGTGCCTTCACCAACATCATCGAGATGACCAGCCTGCTGCTGATCCCGGCCGCCTGCTGCTTCACCTTCGGTATCGGCGTCAAGAACACCAAGCAGGGCAAGGCCATCTTCGCGGCGATGCTTATCCTGCTCGTGGTCTTTACCGGCATCATCGCCGTTAACGAGCATGCGGGCACCCCGCAGCTGGCCGATGGCGGAGCGGTCAATATCGAGATGACCGACGGCCAGGCCGGCGGCAACATGGAGGGCAAGGAGAGCCGCTTCGGTATCGCCACCTCCTCCACGTGGTCGGCTTACACCACCGCCGCTTCCAACGGCTCGGTTAACTCCATGCACGACTCCTACACCCCGCTGGGCGGTTTTGTCCAGATGCTCCAGGTGGCTCTGGGCGAGGTCGTCTTCGGCGGCGTGGGCTGCGGCCTGTACGGCATGATCGGTTTCGCCATCCTCACAGTGTTCATCGCCGGCCTTATGGTCGGCCGCACGCCCGAGTTCCTGGGCAAGAAGATCGAGCCGGGCGAGATGCGCTGGGCAGTTGTCCTGTGCCTGGCAACTCCGTTTGCCATTCTGGTGTGCTCGGCCATCGCCTGCATGGTGCCCGGTCTTGCCGACCAGCTCTCCAACGGCGGGGCGCATGGCTTCTCCGAGGTGCTGTATGCCTTCACCTCATGCGGCGGCAACAACGGCTCGGCGTTTGCAGGTATGAACTGCAACATTCCCTGGATCAACGTCATGCTCGGCCTCGAGATGCTGTTCGCCCGCTTCATGCCCATCATCGGTACGCTGGCTATCGCCGGCTCGCTGGCCAAGAAGGGTAAGGTCGCCGAGAGCGCCGGTACCCTGTCTACCACCAACGGCATGTTCGTATTCCTGCTCGTGTTCATCGTTCTGCTGATCGGTGCCCTGAGCTTCTTCCCGGCCCTGGCGCTTGGCCCCGTTGCCGAGTTCTTCCAGATGATTGCGTAAAGGAGGGCGCAGATTTATGACTATGCAAAAAGACATGATGGGCCGCGCGGTCCGCGACTCGTTTGCCAAGCTGGACCCTCGCGTCCAGATTCAAAACCCGGTCATGTTCCTGGTGTGGCTTTCAGCCGTCATGACCTCCGTCCTGGCCGTCGCTTCCATCTTCGGTGTGCAGGACGCGGGTGTGCCCACCTACTATGTGGTCGCCATCGCGGTCATCCTGTGGCTCACCGACCTGTTCTCGAACTTCGCCGAGGCGCTTGCCGAGGGCCGCGGTAAGGCTCAGGCCGATTCCCTGCGTGCGGCCAAGAAGGATGTCGAGGCCCATCGCATCGAGTCCGTTGAGGACAAGGAGCACTTCACCGTCGTTCCCGGCACCGAGCTCACGCGCGGCGACCTGGTGATCGTACGCGCCGGCGAGCAGATTCCCGGCGACGGCGACGTCATCGAGGGCGCTGCCTCCGTTGACGAGTCCGCCATCACCGGCGAGTCCGCCCCCGTGGTCCGCGAGGCCGGCGGCGACCGCTCTGCCGTTACCGGCGGTACCACGGTGCTGTCCGACTGGATTATCGTCAAGATCTCCAGTGAGCCCGGCCAGAGCTTCCTGGACAAGATGATCGCGATGGTCGAGGGTGCCGCGCGCAAGAAGACCCCTAACGAGATCGCTCTGGAGATCTTCCTGGTGGCCCTCTCCATCGTCTTTATCCTGGTCACGCTGGCCCTGTATTGTTACTCCTGCTTCTCGGTCGGTCTTAACGACATGGTCAACCCCACGGCCGTGACCACGCTCGTGGCGCTGCTCGTGTGCCTGGCTCCCACTACCATCGGCGCCCTTCTGTCCGCCATCGGCATCGCCGGCATGAGCCGTCTGAACGAGGCCAACGTGCTGGCCATGTCCGGCCGCGCCATCGAGGCCGCCGGCGACGTCGACATCCTCATGCTCGACAAGACCGGCACCATCACCCTGGGTAACCGCCAAGCCGCCGAGTTCATTCCGGTCGACGGCGTCGATCCCGCGGAGCTGGCCGATGCCGCCCAGCTTTCCTCGCTGGCCGACGAGACCCCCGAGGGCCGTTCCATCGTCGTGCTCGCCAAGGAGCAGTTCGGTCTGCGCGGCCGCACGCTCGAGGATAAGGGTATGGAGTTCATCCCGTTCACCGCGGCAACGCGTATGTCCGGCGTGAACTACGAGGGCAATGAGATCCGCAAGGGCGCTGCCGATTCCGTGCGCACCTATGTGGAGGCAGCCGGCGGCGTGTTCTCCCAGGAGTGCGACGAGGCCGTCGAGCGCATCGCCAAGGCCGGCGGCACCCCGCTGGTCGTGACCAAGAACTGCCGCGTGCTGGGCGTTGTGTACCTCAAGGACATCATCAAGTCCGGCGTTAAGGAGAAGTTCGCCGACCTGCGCCGCATGGGCATCAAGACCATCATGGTGACGGGCGACAATCCGCTCACCGCCGCGGCAATCGCCGCCGAGGCCGGCGTTGACGACTTCCTGGCCGAGGCCACCCCTGAAGGCAAGCTCGAGAAGATCCGCGAGTTCCAGCGTGAGGGTCACCTGGTCGCCATGACCGGCGACGGCACCAACGACGCGCCCGCTCTGGCCCAGGCCGACGTCGCCGTGGCCATGAACACGGGCACCCAGGCTGCCAAGGAGGCCGGTAACATGGTCGACCTCGACTCCAGCCCCACCAAGCTCATCGATATCGTGCGTATCGGCAAGCAACTGCTCATGACCCGCGGCTCGCTCACGACCTTCTCGGTCGCCAACGACGTCGCCAAGTATTTCGCCATCATCCCGGCGCTATTCTCGCCGATCTACCCGGGCCTTGGCGCGCTCAACATCCTCGGTCTGGCAAGCCCGCTGTCCGCGGTTCTTTCGGCCATCATCTATAACGCGCTCGTTATCGTCGCGCTAATCCCGGCCGCGCTGAAGGGCGTTAAGTACCGCGAGGTCCCGTCCGGACAGCTGCTGACCCACAACCTGCTCGTGTGGGGTCTGGGCGGCATCGTTGCCCCGTTCGTATTCATCAAGCTCATCGACATGCTGCTCGCGTTCTGCGGCATTATGTAAGTGGAGGTTTGTATGTTCAAAGGTGTTGCATCGCGCGCACTGGGCGTGTTCGCGCTGTTTACCGTTGTCTGCGGCCTGGGCTATACGCTCGTCGTCACCGGCATCGCTCAGGTTACATTCCCGTATCAGGCGAACGGTTCGCTCATCAAGGTCGACGGCAAGGTTGTGGGTTCCGAGCTCATCGGCCAGAACTTCGACGACGAAGCCCACATGTGGGGTCGTATCCAGAACGTGTCAATTGTCGAAGGCGAAGACGGCGAGCTTATGGCGTATGGTGCCCCGTCCAACCTGTCCCCGGCGAGTGAGGAGTACCGGCAGCTTGTGGACGCGCGCGTCGAGAAGATTCGCGCCTCCAACCCCGACGCCGGCATGGATGCCGTGCCCGTCGACCTGGTGACGTGTTCCGGCTCAGGGCTCGACCCCGAGATCTCCCCCGATGCCGCCGAGTACCAGGTACCGCGCCTGGCGAAGGCCACGGGCAAGAGCGAAGGCGAGGTGCGCGACATCATCGCCCAGTGCACCAAGGGCCGATTCCTGGGCGTCTTCGGCGAGCCCACGGTCAACGTGCTCAAGGTGAACCTTATGCTGGACGGCGCGCTGTAGGTGAGGGAGTGGCGGATGAGGGCATGACTGACTATCTGAGCCCTCAATTCCACCCCGCCCATCAGTTGCGGTGAAATACGGACCGTTTTGGCTGTCAAAGGCCTTATCTACTCCGTATTCCACCGCAACTTTTTGTGGGTCGAGCAGAAGTTGGGGGAGCGCGTGCGGTCGGGAGCTGCGCGGTTGCTGATACGATAAGTACGTTAGCAACTGCCGCCGAGCGGCTCAAACGAAAGGAAGCCTGCATGGAGTCTTCTGCCTACCCGATGCTCTTTAGCCCGATCAAGGTCGGTACGACCGAGGTCAAGAACCGCGTCTTTATGCCGCCGGTGTCTACCAACCTGGCCGATCATGGCTATGTGACCGAAGACTTGGTCGATCATTACCGCGCCCGTGCCAAGGGCGGCGTGGGCCTGATCATCACCGAGGTCGTGACGGTCGAGCCCACCTATACCTATCTGCCGGGTGACATGTGCTGCTACGACGACACGTTTATCCCCGGCTGGGAAAAGCTCGCCGCAGCCGTTCACGAGTACGGCTGCAAGATCATGCCGCAGCTCTTCCATCCCGCCTACATGGCCTTTAACATTCCGGGCACGCCACGCCTCATCGCCCCGTCCTTTGTGGGCCCGTCCTATGCCCGCGAGGCACCGCGTCCCATCACGGTTGACGAGATCCACGAGCTCACGCATCAGTTCGGCGACGCTGCCGTGCGTATGCAGAAGGCCGGCGTCGATGGCGTCGAGGTCCATGCGGCGCACGCCCACGGCATGCTTGGCGGCTTTTTGACTCCGCTCTACAACAAGCGTACCGATGAGTATGGCGGCTCGCTCGACGCCCGCATGCGCTTCTTGCTCGAGGTCATCGCCGAGATTCGCGAGCGCTGCGGCAAGGACTTTATCATCGACGTCCGTATCTCGGGCGACGAGTACACCGATGGCGGCCTGACCCTCAACGACATGATTTATGTCTCGCGTCGCCTGGAGAAGGCTGGTGTCGACATGATCCACGTGTCGGGCGGCACTACCATCAAGCGCGGCTCCGCCATTCCCGCCGCCGGTACGCAGCAGGCCTCGCACGCCGCCTGCTCGCGCGAGATCAAAAAGCATGTGAATATTCCCGTTGCCACGGTCGGCCGCATCAACGAGGCATGGATTGCCGAGGAGCTGATCGAGGACGGTGCTGCCGACATCTGCATGATGGGCCGTGCCAATCTGTGCGATGCCGAGTTCTGCAACAAAGCGGCTGCCGGCAACGCCGACGAGATCCGCCCCTGCATTGGCTGCCTGCGCTGCCTGAACGGCATTATGTTCGGCAAGCGCATCTCCTGCACCGTCAACCCGGACGTGGAGCGCGACGAGGCCGGCTACGAGCCTGCCGCCGAGGCAAAGAACGTGCTCGTTGTGGGCGCCGGTCCTGCGGGCATGGAGGCAGCCTACATTGCCGCCAAGCGCGGTCATAACGTGGTGCTTGTGGACAAGCAGGACGAGCCGGGCGGCGAGATGCGCATCGCAGCCGTTCCGCCGGCAAAGCAGGAGCTCACCCGCGTGATTAAGTACCAGTACCGCCGTCTTGCTGAGGCTGGCGTGAAGTGCGTATTTGGCACCGAGCTTTCGGCCGAGGACATTCAGCGCGACTACGCGGGCTACGAGGTTGTCCTGGCTTATGGCGCCGAGCCCATCGCTCCGGCCTTCATGCAGGGCTTTAAGCAGGTTATGACGGCTGACGACCTGCTGGGTGGCAAGGCTTTCCCGGGTAAGAAGATCGTCATCGTGGGCGGCGGCACCGTCGGCTGCGAGACGGCCGATTACCTGGCCCCGTTGGTCAACGACCTGTCGCCGGCCAACCGCGATGTCACCGTCATCGAGATGACCAAGACGCTTGCCGCCAACGAGGGCGGTGCCGGCCGCGCGGTGCTCATCACGCGCATGCTCTCCAAGGGCGTCCACGTGCTGACCGAGGCCAAGGTGACCGAGATCACCGAGGACACCATCAGTTACGAAAAGGACGGCGAGGTCCACACCATCGCCGATGCCGATACGCTGGTGCTCGCCATGGGCTATCGTCCCAACACCAAGCTGGCCGACGACCTTGCCGCTGCCGGCGTTGCCACCCACGTGCTGGGCGATGCCCAGAAGTGCGGCAACATCCGCGATGCCATCGGCGATGGCTACATGGTTGCCTGCGAGCTTTAGTCAACCCCTTTGCACCAATCGATTGCAAAAAGCGGCGGCTGCCCTGTGTGTTGGGCAGCCGCCGCCTGCGTTTTGCCAAAGAAAGATTATTGTCGGGCCCTAAATGCCTTTTGCTTCTGCTCCCTCCGCAATCATGTTGCGGTTATACACCAGGTGCAGATACATCGCGTCGTGCGCGGCGGTGGGATTGCGCGAGGCGATGGCGTCGGCCACATCGCGGTGCATGCGGATAGTTTCCTCGACGAGCTTTTTGCCGGTCACGTCGATAAAGAGGGGGACGGATGCCTTGAACACGCCCATCAGGCGGGGAACGACGAGGTTTCCGGAGCTCTCGGCAATGGCATTGTGGAACGCGGTGTCGGCGGCGGAGTAATCCTCACCGGCCTCGGCCAGGCGCTCGGATTCGTCGCAGAGCTCTTTGATACAGACGACCTGGTCGTTGGTTGCGTGCTCGGCCGCCATGCGTGCTATCTGCGGCGGTGCCACGGCCCTCTCGCACGTCAACGATGCCGGTTTTTGGATGTGCTCCTCGTTCCTGGAGATTGACGAGAAGACCACCCTCAAGTCCTGGACCGTTATAGAGACGCTCATCGGCCTTTCGGGTCTTGCCTGCGCCCTGGTGATTTCGTTCTTCGCCTAGTTCGCGTGGCTAAGCATCTTTTGCCGAGCGCATCGCTCGGTACCCATTTACACCTGATTCATTAACCAACGATTGGTACAACCGTTCAAATCAAAAGAGGAGAGCATCATGGACGAGAAGACCAAGGCGCAGATTCAGCAGGAGGCAGCCGACCTGGTTGCCAAGCTGCAGCCGCGTTCCGGCAAGTTCCGCACCATCAGCCCCGAGATGGACCCGCTGCGTCTGGGCTCTGGCTGGTCCATCGAGGATCTGGACAAGCCGCAGGTCATTATCGAGTCGACGTTCGGCGACTCGCATCCGGGTTCTGCCGGCCTGTTTGAGTTGGTCGAGGAGGTCCGTGCCGGCGTTGCCGAGGCTGGCGGTCATGGTGCCCGTTACTTCTGCACCGATATCTGCGACGGCGAGGCCCAGGGCCACGACGGCATCAACTACTCGCTGCCCAGTCGCGACATGATCGCCAACATGATCGAGATTCATGCCAAGGCCACCCCGTTCGACGCCGGCGTCTTTGTTGCCAGCTGCGATAAGGGCCTGCCTGCGAACCTTATGGCCATGGGCCGCATCAACATCCCCTCCATCGTCGTTACCGGCGGTGTCATGGATGCCGGTCCCGATCTGTTGACCCTGGAGCAGCTCGGCGCGATTTCTGCCCGCTACGAGCGCGGCGAGATCTCCCGCGAGGAGCTTGAGTTTGCCAAGCACAACGCATGCCCCAGCTGCGGCGCCTGCTCGTTTATGGGCACCGCGTCGACCATGCAGGTTACCGCCGAGGCCCTGGGCCTTATGCTCCCTGGCACGGCCCTGCTGCCCGCCACCAGCTCCGACCTGCGTGAGTTTGCGCGCGAGGCTGGCCGTCAGTCCGTGTGGCTCTCCGAGCACAACCTGTGCCCGCGCGACATCGTGACCAAGGAGTCCTTCGAGAACCTCATCATGGTCCACGGCGCCATCTCCGGTTCCACCAACTCGCTGCTGCACATTCCCGCGATCGCCCGCGAGTTTGGCATCGAGATGTCCGCCGACGACTTCGATCGCCTGCACCGTGGCGCCCACTACCTGCTCAACGTCCGTCCCGCAGGTGAGTGGCCGGCGCAGTTCTTCTACTATGCGGGCGGCGTGCCGCGCATCATGGAGGAGATCAAGTCGATGCTCCACCTCGATGTTATGACCGCCACCGGCAAGACTCTCGGCGAGAACCTCGAGGACCTCAAGAACAACGGTTACTACGAGAAGTGCGGTCGTTACCTTGAGAAGTGGAATCTCAAGCGCGAGGACATCATCCGTCCGTTTGACCAGGCCTTCGGCACCGACGGTTCCATCGCCATCCTCCACGGCAATCTTGCTCCCGAGGGCGCGGTCGTCAAGCACACCGTCGTTCCGCGCGAGATGTTCCAGGCTACGCTCAAGGCCCGTCCGTTCGACTGCGAGGAGGACGCCATTCACGCCGTCCTGACGCACGAGGTCAAGCCCGGCGATGCCGTTATCATTCGCTATGAGGGACCCAAGGGTTCCGGTATGCCCGAGATGTTCTACACCACCGAAGCTATCGCCAGCGACCCCGAGCTGGGCGCGAGCATTGCCCTGATCACTGACGGCCGCTTCTCCGGCGCCTCCAAGGGCCCGGCTATCGGTCACGTTTCGCCCGAGGCTGCCGTGGGCGGTCCGATTGCCCTGATTGAGGAGGGCGACCTTATCCGAATCAACATCCCCGAGCGCTCGCTGTCCATCGTGGGCATCGCCGGCAAGGAGATGGAGCCGGCCGAGGTCGACGCCGTCCTGGCCGAGCGCCGAGCCGCTTGGAAGCCCAAGGCTAATCGTTACACCTCCGGCACGCTCAAGTTCTTTACCGAGCATGCAGTTTCCGCCATTCAGGGTGGCTACATGGAGTAGCGCACGTACGCATCGAATTTCTCCTCTCATAGATGTGCGGCACAAAGAGCCCCGAGTTCAGCCACGTCACCGGGGCGCGTTGTTCAGCGCCGCCGGGGCGCTCCACTCAAACGACAAGAGACGTCTTACGCAAGCGCCCGCGTCCGTGGATAAAACCACGGGCGTGGGCGCTTCACTTTATTCCCAGCCGCTTTATTCCCAGCCCTTCCACACGTCAGGCTCGTAGCCAACGGTTGCCTGGCGGCCGTTGCGAACGATGGGCTCACGAAGAATCTGCTGGTTATCGAGCACCTTTTCGAACTTCTGGTCGGCAGCAAGATACTGTACGAGCGCAACCGTGTCGGCATCTTTCGCCTTTGGATCGATCACAGCGTCGATCCCGCCGACGGCGCGCGCCACGCTTTCGAGCTCGCCTTTGCTCATCCCCTTTTCCTTCAAGTCGATGAACTGGAACTTCACACGACGTTCCTTGAAATAGCGCTGCGCCTTCTTAGTATCGAAGCTTTTCTTCGTGCCGAATATCTGGATGTTCATACGTAACGCCTTCGCTCAATTCTCGTCCGTCCATGATACGACAAGGGAGCCGAGCAAAAACAGAGCAGGCGGAGATGGAGGAGGACGGCGACCGACCGTCGGCAAGAGTCGGCCGGATCGGACTGGCGCCCAGCGCGCGCCGGCGACACGCTCGCAGCTGCACACATAGCCGATGTACAAGCTCGCCGCGGCGTTCCCTCGCCCCGCGGTGTGGCGATAGAGAAGCACGCCACCCGTCAACGATGGCGCCTCGGTGAAGAAAATCAACGTCTGGGTTACATCCCTTGAAAGGGGCGAAGACGGCTGCTAGAATACCTCCCCGCTATGAAGGATTTGACCAAAGCATACATCGCAATTCGGCGGCCCCTGGTATACGGGGCCTCTCCTGTTGTTCCCCAAGTGCGCTCTGAGCAGCCGCTTTCTTCCTGTCGTATCTGATGCACGCATAGCACGTGCATGTTATTTCGCCCGTGGGCCGGCGCGCCTTCGGCGAAGAATCGAATAGATACGAAGGAAGCTTATGTCTGATAATTGTACGGTCGCGCCCGCCAATGGGCGCATTACCGGTACCCAGATCCGCATCGTCGCGGTCGTCGTCCTGGGTGCCTTCTTGGCGCTACTGAACCAAACGGTGATGTCGCCTGCGCTGCCGGTCATCATGTCCGATTTCGCCATCGATGCCTCGACTGCCCAGTGGATCATGTCCATATACCCGCTGGTGAGCGGCATCATGGTCCCCGTTTCGGCGTTCCTTATCGACAAGTTCAGCACCCGCGCGCTATTCTTCGGGGCGACGCTGGTGTTCGCGCTGGGCACGCTGCTGTGCGCCGCAGCCCCTGATTTCCTGTTCCTCATCATCGGTCGCGTGTTGCAAGCGGCGGGCTCAGGCGTGCTCATGCCGCTTGTCTCGGTGGTTCCCATGCTGGTGTTCCCCGTCGAGAAACGAGGAACGGCTATGGGCATGGCGGGCATCGTCATGTCGGCGGGTCCCGCGGTCGGCCCCGTCGTAGGCGGCGCGGTGATCGACACGTACGGCTGGCGCACCATGATCGGCGCCATCGTCCCCCTCGCAATTCTCGTGCTGGTGCTGGGCGTGTTCATGCTGAAAAACGTGGGCGAGCTGAAGAACCCCAAGCTCGACCTGCCCTCGGTCGTCCTCTCCACCATCGCCTTCGGCGGACTTCTCTACGGGTTCTCGAGCGCCTCGTCGATGGGTTGGGGCAACCCCGTGGTGCTCGGCTCGATCGTCGCGGGTGTCGTGTGCTTGGTGCTGTTCGTCGTACGCCAGGGCAAAATCGAGGACCCGCTGCTTCAACTGGGCACGCTCAAGACGCGCGAGTTCCGCGTGGCCGCCATCATCGTCACGCTCATCAACGCCGCATGCCTGGTCACCAACACGCTGTTGCCGTTGCTGCTGCAAACCTCGCTTGGCGCTTCGGCCTTCGAAACCGGCATGGCCATGCTTCCCGCCGCGGCGGTGGGCATCATCATCAGCCCTATCTCCGGCGTGGTGTTCGACAAGTTCGGTCCGCGTGCCATCTCGATCGTCGGCCTGGCCCTCATGACCGGCGCCCTGTTCCTGCTCTCGCTTTCGACGGTAAACACGCCCATCTTGGTGGTTGCGCTGTTCTGCATGCTGCAGTCCGCCGGCCAGTCGCTCGCGAACATGCCGGTGAACACATGGGGTGTCAATGCCTTGAAAAATGACATGATCGCCCACGGCAACGCCATCGCGAACACCGGCCGCCAGGTCGCCGGCGGTTTGTGCACGGCGCTCATCATCACGGTCATGACAAGCGTCACCGCGTCGGCCGGCGTCGATGCGAGCATCCAAGTAGCCACCGCCGTGGGCGCGGGCGTCGCTTACAAGGTGTGCGCGGCAATCGGCCTCGTTTCCCTTATCTGCGCCATATTCAGCGTGCGCACCAAGAAAACCGCACCGAAAACGAAGGAGGCATAAGCGATGTCCGAGATTCTGTCCGAGCGCATCCCGCTCGAGCTCGAGGGGACGCCCGTTTCGAGCATCATGATTGAAGAGCCGTTCACCTGCACGCAGGATTGCACGATTTCCGACGTGGTGCGCATGCTCGCCGAAAACGAGGTGAGCAGCATGCCCGTAATCGATGAGCGCAACCAGGTGGTCGGGTTCATCTCCGACGGCGATGTCATGGGAGCCATCGCGCAGCATCGCGCTCACACCATCTTCACGGGCGGCGACGCGTCCATGCTGTACTTCGACGATCAGAGCCTTGAGCAGCGCATCGAAGACCTGAAGGATCGCTGCGTCATGGATTTCGCGACGCGCCAGGTAGTGTGTGCCCGTCCCGAGCAGAGTATCGCCCGCGTCGCCGCGCTGCTGGCGAAGAAGAAGTTCAAGAAGCTTCCTGTGGTTGATGACGAGGGCAAACTCGTGGGGGTCATCCGCCGCTCCGCCATCACCAAATACATCTTCGGCATCCTTTTCCAATAGGGGCAGGTCGCACTTGAGGCGAACATCTCGAGGCATCGAGCCAGCAACTGGACCAGACAACCTTGACACGCACGCGCTTTCCCTCGATGCTTCGGTAAGGGGAGCTGCGAA
Organism: uncultured Collinsella sp.; assembly: GCA_959023295.1. GTDB lineage: Bacteria > Actinomycetota > Coriobacteriia > Coriobacteriales > Coriobacteriaceae > Collinsella. The sequence continues at coordinate 36,871 of CAUFBM010000007.1, forward strand.
AATCGCAGCACGGGTGATCGGCGCCGCGCCCCCGAAGGCAAAAGCGAACACGGGAGCGATACGATGGGAAAAGTCCTGGACGAAGATTTGGTTTATGAGATTCTCTCCGTCGTGGCAGAGATTCCGGCGGGATGCGTCGCCTCGTACGGTCAGATAGCGCGCCTCATCGGCAGGGAGAAAAACTCTCGCCTGGTCGGAGCGGTGCTGAGCGAGGCGGATCGCTACGGCGATTATCCCTGCCACCGCGTCGTCAACCACGCGGGACGCCTCGCGCCAAACTTCCCCGACCAGCGAGCACTACTGACGGAGGAAGGAGTCGCCTTCCGAGACAACGGCTGCGTCGACATGAAAAAGCACCAGTGGAACGAGTAGCCAGGCAGCGTAGCGTCGAAAGGAGCGACGCCACGGGGAACGACCTGCGCCCCGCCGCCGGACAACCTATGGCAAAGTGACACGTCCCACAAAGAGCGGCGCACCAGTACGAGACACGACCGCGACGTAAAAAGACCCTATGATACTCGTAAGCATCTATCTGATTGCCCGCCTCGAGGTACCCAAAGAACGAGAGATGCCGAAACCCCTAGACAAAGAAAAAGGTCGGGAGCTTTTATGCTTCCGACCTGAAGTTTCATGGTCGCGGGGGGGGCGGATTTGAACCACCGACCTTCGGGTTATGAGGTCGCTACGACGTTGTTTCATTCAGACATTTCGACCCAAATTGAAGTCAATATAACTCCAGGTCATTTGATGTTTTCATAGATTTACGAAAGAAAAGTACGCGGAATAATTCGACCCAAATTCGACCCACAACGAGCTTGAAAGCGGTCAGGCGGAGCATTACCCTTGGGGTGTGACCCCACGCAGGGCCCACCACCAAGGGTAATGCCCACCCGCCCCAGCCCTTTGCGCCATTCCGCGCAACCGAGCGCGATTCTCAGGCACTTCAGGCAAGGAACACGATGAACGACCGACCTCTCGTCATAGGCAAAGGAACGAAGCAACGCCGCGACAAATACACGTGGCGCTACCGTCACAGCCTCGGCAAGGATCCGGTCACGGGCAAATACCGCTATTCGCCGTGGCAGACCATACATACCACCAAAAGCCGAGAGGTCGACGCCGCACTCGAAGCCTACAAGGCAGAACTCAACAGCGGCACCTACGTCCAAAAATCGAGGGACACCGTCGGCTCGTACGCAAAAAAGTTCCACGACAACCGCGAAGGAACCATCACGCCGCTCGCCTACTCGACATCCTACTCAATCGAGAACCGGACGCGCACATCACATGCGTGATGCTCATGCTCGACACCGACATGAGAAGGGCAGAAGCCCTCGGGATGACGTGGTCCGATGTCTCCGTCGAGAACAGAAGCATCCTCATTGAGCAGCAGTTCGCGGCCGATCGAAGCGTTCGCTCGCCCAAAAGCAAGAAAAGCGTGCGGAGGATCTCGATAAGCGAGACGCTGACGTCGTATCTCGAATTCTGGAAAAAGGAGCAGGCCCGCGAAATGGAAGCCTTCGGCCTGGAACAAGTCAAAGGCACTCCGCTCGTCCACTCATTCGAACGAACGAAAGACAGGCATCCCCAAGTCAACTTCATGGACCTGAATGGGTTTTCGCGCTGGTTCAGAAACTTCAGCGTCGAGAACGGGTTCGGCAAGTTCGAAGGCGTTCGAACATACCATTATGTGAAGGAAACTGTCGACGGGGAAACGATTTCGAAGCGTTATGAGCATAAAGAGTGGCTCGAATTGAGGGATTACCTCAGGAAGCATCCCAAGGTTCGCGAGGCGAGGCATATCAGCACATATGAGAGCGAGCACCTTCCTTACGGATATTCGGGCCTATCGAGCCACACCGCTACTGCCGCTACTGCCGCTACTGCCCGCCAGCTTCCGAACCAGCGGGCGGTAGCAGCACCCCGAACATCTCGCCGACAGCGCAGAGAGTCGTCGACCTGGCGGCCAAGGCCGACATCGAGGACGTGATGCTGTGCGACCTGCCCGGCGTCCTGTCCTTCCTAGGGCTGCCACCTGAGACGGAGATGCCGCCGGGCAACAAGGGGAAGACGAAGCTCAAGAAGCTCTACAGGAAGGTGGCGCCGAACAAGGCATACCACTCCGGCGAGCGCGCCAAGGATTTGATCTCGCACCTCGACATGGCAGAGATCAGGGCATCGGCGCCCGTCCAAGAATTGGGATGCAGTTCAATACGAGCTCGGGGCTCTTTTCGTCTAGATTGGGGACGCATGGCCGGACGAAAACAATTTGCGTCTGGTAATAAGCGTACGAAAGCGCAATTTACGTCTTAATTCCGTACGCAAATCAAGACGAAAATCGTTTACGTCTGCTTTAATCCGTACGAAAACGGTTTTCGTCTTGCAGGGCGGTTGCCGTTTCTACAGTTCAACTTCCAGTTCGGCTTTGTGCTCGTAGAGGTAGTCGCGCATGTAGGGGATGGCAAATGAGACCTTGCCGTACGAGGGAGCCTCGATAATCGATTCTCTTAACAGGCGGCTGCGGACGGAACTCACCTGTTGAGGCGTTTTGTTTAGGGCATCGGCAACCATGCTGGTCGAGCTCGTCTGCCCCAAAGATGCCATGCTCAGCAGATAAGCGATGCACGTGGGCGGAATGCGCTGTAGCGCGGGCTCAATCACCATGGCACAGAAGCGTTCGCGTGCCGTTGCAATGCCGCGCTCGGCTTCTTCTTCTCCAATAATCGGTGTATGTGCGCGTCTTGCCAACTGCCATGCGTAGTATCCAACGAGTTGGATCATGAAAGGATAACCTTGCGTTGCCTCGGCAAGTTGGCCGGCAATACCTGGCTGCAACTCCATGCCAGACGCTTCAATGGTTTCCTCGAGGGAGTACGACACTTCGGTTACTGCCACAGCCTTCAGGTCAAAGGGGAGGGCACGGCGCAAAAACGTAAGTGTCTTTCCGTTGATGATGCTTTCAATCATCGAAGGCAGCCCCGCAAAAACAAAGGCGATATCAAGGTCTTCGCCGATAACCTGCTGAATCGCAATGGAGAGCGTTCGGACCTCATCGAGCTCTGCGTCTTGAACCTCGTCGAGAGTGATGAGCAGGCCATTTTCATTCTTGGATATTGTCTGTCTCATGGCGTCGCGTAGCGATGGACCGATTCGCTCAATGTCTATGCTGCCGATGGATATGCCAGCTACGGTGGGCTCAAATCTGGCGTGTTTGGCCTGGAATTTGGGCTGCAGCTGTTCGAGAATGCGTTGGCAAAGTCCCTCGGTTGCGACCTCTTTTATGACCGTCCAGCCACGGCTTTGCGCCAAACGTGAGCACTCGTCAAGGAGGACCGTCTTGCCCGTTCCACGGACGCCGGCTATGCGCATTAGGCGCCCCGGGGCACCAGGCCCGTTGACGAGGCCCTCATTGAATTCTTCGAGCACATCTTCGCGGCCGATAATCGTGGGAGGTGTTTTACCTGCTGTGGGCTTAAAAGGGTTTGTTTGCATGTGAGCCACCTTTGCTCAAGATATAGCAAGATATAGCAAAGTATAGCAAGATATAGCAAAGTAAGCGCTACTCGCGGGTTTTGCGGTGGTGCTATTTTCCAAATGCCGCGCGGATAAAGCGCTGGGCGAACAGCTTGTTGGCAACTCACGAGGGCTCGGGGTGCCAATTTGGGGTGCAGTAGTGCTGCGCCACGAAAAGGGCCTATCTACTACGTTTAAGCCGCAGGGGTCAACCATAGTCGGCTTTTTCGAAAATCGACAAGCTGTCTACCTGCGGTTTTGTTTTCACGGTTTTCGGTATGGCCGAGGCTATCCGTGTTAACGTAGTAGATGGGCCACTTTTGTGGCAAGGGGGCCGATCTGCGGGCCAGGGTAGCTAAAAGAGCCCCGTCCCAAAAAGACTGATTGGGAGCTGGGGCGTGTCGATGCGATAGTATTGCATGGTGGTATTCGACTAACCGAGGGTTTATCCGAGGGCTTTATGGAACAACGCCAGCATAATCAGAGCCTGCAAGACCAGGCATACAACGCATTGCGCTCCAAGATTATCTATGCCGAGCTCAAACCCGGCACGCGTCTTTCGGCGATTGGTCTGGAAAAGGAGACGGGAATCGGGCGCACGCCCATTCGCGAGTCCTTTGTGCGCCTGCGTGAGCAGGAGCTGGTGGAAACGCGTCCCAAAAGCGGCACCTATGTCTCAAAAATCAGCATGGAGCGCGCCGAGAACGCCTGCTTCTTGCGCGAGAAACTTGAGAGAAGCGTGCTCATTAAATGTTGTTCGGCCGCCTCGCCCGAGCAAAAGCAGCGGCTCGAGCAGATTCTTGCCGAGTCCGAGTCGCTCGACCATAGCGAAACGCGTCGCTTTTTCGATCTGGACAACCTGTTCCATGAGACGTGTTTTGAGATTGCCGGCCGTCACATGTTGTGGGATTGGATGAAGAGCGTCAACACACATTTTGAGCGATACAACTGGTTGCGTATGGTGTCGCAGGACCTGGATTGGGAGCCGATTCGTCGGCAGCATCGCCGGATTCTCGAGGCCATTAAGAGGGGCGATACCGATGCGGCGAGCTATCTGGCAGAGACGCACTTGCACCTGATGCCCGAGGAGCAGGGCCCGGTTATCGCCTTGCATCCTGACTATTTTGAGCTGTCTAAAGACTCGGCTATCTAGCCCATTATCGCATCTGCTCGAGACGCAAAAACGATGCTGCTCACCTACAGCGTTTTGCAACTGAGATTTTTAAAAAATGCCTAAAATGGCTCAGACTGCCGACAATTGGGAAACGGGGTGCGCTATGGCGCAGATGAGGATTAAGGACATTGCTGCCGAGGCGGGCGTGAGCCCGGCCACGGTCTCGCGCTATCTCAACAACCGCCCCGGGCAGATGACCGAGGAAACTCGCGCGCGCATCGCGGCGGTTATCGAGCGCACCGGCTATCGCCCACGTGCCGCCGCGCGCAATCTGCGCAGCTCGCGTACCAACCTCATCGGCGTGATCCTGGCCGACATTGCTAACCCGTTCTCCAGCGCCATGCTCGAAGGGCTTTCCGCTAGTGCCGCCGCGCGCGGCTGCTCGCTTATGACTGCCATTAGCGGCAATGATTCCGCCAAGGAAGCAGAGTCGCTCACCAGACTTATCGATGCCGGTGTGGACGGCCTGGTCGTCAACACCTGCGGAGGCAATGACGAGGCGATCGCCGCGGCAGCGGGGCGTCTGCCCGTTGTGCTGCTCGACCGCGATGTTGCCGACGGCGGTGTCGATCTGGTGACCTCCAACAACCGTGAGCTGGTCGCCGGCCTGGTAGACGCCTTGGCTGTCGCGGGCAGCGAGCGCCTGTGCCTGCTCACCGAGGCAAGCGATGACAGCCCCGTGCGTCGCGAGCGTGCCGAGGCCTTTGCCGACGAGCTTTCGCGACGCGGCCTTGCGGGTGAGGTCGTCACCCTGGCCGATGGTGGCGTCGAGGGTGTCAGTCGCCTGGACGAGACCATCCGCGGCTATGCGGGTAAAAAGCTCGGCCTCATTGCCGTCAACGGCCTGGTCTTTCTGCGCCTGACCGAGGCGCTGGCCCAGCTGGGGCCCTCGTTGCCGGCGGGTCTCAAGATTGCAACGTTTGACGACTATCCCTGGAACCACGTCCTCTTTGGCGGTGTGACCACGGCAGCGCAGGACACTCTTACCATTGCCGAGCGCGTAGTCGAGCGCCTGTCCGAGCGTATCGACGTTGTTACCACTACGGTGGGCGATGCCGCAAAGCTCGCCCCCAAGCGCATCGAGATCCCCGGCCACATCGAACACCGCGCTTCGACCTCGTGCTAGTTTGTGTGATAATATATAGACAATTTCATACAGGAGGTATCCATGGCTGCGTCTGTACTGAGTGTACGAGTGGACTCGTCAATTAAAGATTCATTTGCCGAGCTATGCGAAGAACTCGGCATGACTTCGTCTGTAGCGGTCAATATGTTTATGAGGCAGATGCTGCGCGAGCGCTCGCTGCCGTTTGTTCCTTCACTTGGCAAAAACTCTGCGAGCGAAAACGTCGCCGCAGACATTTTGGATACTGCTCAGATTGAGTCAGCCGTCCGTGAGGCGGCCAGCTCGATTCCCGCCATCAAAACCGTGATTCTTTTTGGCTCGTATGCCCGTGGCGAGGCACGCGCCGATAGTGATATTGACTTGCGTCTCGAAGTCGATCGCGATCAGGGCTTTGGCCTTTTCGCGTTGTCGGCGTTTGGTGAGGCGGTGCGCAAAGAAACCGGGAGGCAGGTTGACCTCGTCTCGAGTGATCATCTTGATGACGATCTTGCCGCGGTAATCGAGCGCGAAGGAGTGATCCTTTATGATCGCGCGTAAGTCAGACTGTCTCCGCGCCCAAGAGGTCTTGGAGGCCATCGCTGAAACGAACGAGCGCATCAAGGCTTTTGGTATCACCGAGGACCAGTTTCTGCATGCGAATGACGTGCGGACGAGGGCGTTGGCGGACTCCCTTTTGATGTGCGCGCTTAGGGTGACGGAAGAAGCGGGCAAGTTGTCGGAACGCTCGCAGCGGCTTCATCCCGAAATTGAGTGGCGTGGAATTATCGGCATGAGAAATTACCTCGCGCATGATTACGGCAATGTCGACCGATCGGTTGTTTGGGATGCGGTGACGATGGAGTTCCCGGCGCTGGAACGAGCGTGTAGGCAAATTGTTTCCGAATCCGAGCGATAATCACTTGCCATACCAGCCTGTTCGCACACGTTTTTTGAGCGCTTGATACGCTTTAACCCTGCGGAAACATTTTTCTGCGATAGTATCTGCGATATAGACCAGTCGAAACCCGCCCGAAAGAAAGGGGAGCGACATGAACCAGCAGAACATCGATTACGTACTCCGCTCTGTAGAGCAGCGTGACATCCGCTTTGTGCGTCTGTGGTTTGTCGACATTCTCGGCCGCCTCAAGAACTTTGCCATTAGCCCCGAGGACCTCGAGGTCGCTTTTGAGGAGGGTATTGGCTTTGACGGCTCCGCCATCGAGGGCTTTGCCACGCCCGAGGAAGCCGACATGCTGGCGTTCCCCGATGCTTCGACCTTCCAGATCCTGCCGTGGCGCCCGAGCCACAACGGCGTAGCCCGCGTGTTCTGCGACGTGTGCACTCCCGATCGCAAGCCGTTTGCCGGCGACCCGCGCGATGCCCTGCGCCGCATGTTCCGCAAGGCCGAGAAGGCTGGCTATCTGCTTAACGTGGGTGCCGAGCTGGAGTATTACTACTTCCCCGACGAGCACACCCCCGAGCCGCTCGACAACGTGGGCTACTTCGATCTTTCGGTAAGCGATGCCGCCCGCGACCTGCGTCGCAACACGGTCCTCACGCTCGAGAAGATGTCCGTGCCCGTGGAGTACACCTTCCATGCCGCCGGCCGCTCGCAGCACGGTATGAGCCTGCGTCACGCCGAGGCCCTGAGCATGTCCGACGCCATCACCACGGCCAAGCTCATCATTAAGCAGCAGGCCTACGAGAGCGGGTGCCACGCCTCCTTTATGCCCAAGCCGTTGGCGGGCGAGGACGGCAGCGCTATGTTTTTGCATCAGTCGCTGTTCGACCATGACGGCAACAACGTCTTTTGGGGCGAGGACGACGAGAAGTACCACCTCTCCGAAATCGCCAAGCACTATATGGCCGGTATCTTGGCGCACGCGCGCGAGATTAGCGCCATCACCAACCCCACGGTCAATTCGTACAAGCGCATCACCACGGGCGGCGACTCCGTGCCGCAGTACGCCACGTGGGGCCTGCGCAACCGCGCGAGTATGGTCCGCATTCCGGTCTACAAGCCCGGCAAGCAGCTGTCCACGCGCATCGAGCTGCGTAGCCCCGACCCCATGGCCAACCCGTATCTGGTCAACGCCGTCACGCTGGCGGCTGGTCTGGACGGCATCGAGCGCAAGCTGGAGCTCCCGCCCGAGGCCACGGCCGAGACGCTCAAGCTTACCGACCGTCAGATGGTCGACGCCGGCTACACGCCGCTGCCGCGCTCGCTCAAAGAGGCGCTCGACGTGTTTGAGGACTCGCAGTTTATGAAGGATGCCCTCGGCGAGCACATTCACAGCTTCTTCCTCAAAAAGAAGCGCGACGAGTGGCATAAGTTTGAGTCTACGATCACCGAGTGGGAGATCAAGCACTACCTGGCGAACTCCTAATCGCGCTGGCTTGTTCCAGTACGATTGAGCTCATTTCTTTGGAGGCCGATATGTCCGAAAAGAGTGCCCTGTTCATGGCGCGCACGACGCGCTTCCACGAGTTTGCCCGCAGCTTGACGACTACCCTGGGTGTCGAGGTGAGCCTGGCAACCCCTGATTCGCCAACTGCGGCGCACGACTTTGACCTGCTGATCCTCGATTCCGACGGCATCCGCAGCGACCGCATCGATCAGATTGCCAAGTGGCTTGACGATCGCGGCGGTGTCCCCATGCTGGTGATCGTTGACGACGAGGCACTCGGTACCCTGCGCCTGCCCAATCACGCGCATGCCGACTTTGTGTGCCCCACGGCGACGCCCAACGAGCTCAAGGCTCGCGCGCAGCGCCTGATGGGCGAGGAGGAGACCGTCACCGCCGACGATGTGCTCAACATCGATAACCTCGAGATCAACCTGGCTACCTACCAAGTGACGCTCGATAACGAGCCCATCGACCTGACGCTGATGGAGTACTCGCTGCTGAGCTTTTTGGCGACGCACCCCAACCGCGCCTACAGCCGCGAGGTGCTGCTGCACCGCGTGTGGGGCTTTGAGTACTGCGGCGGCACGCGCACCGTCGACGTGCACATCCGACGCATCCGCTCCAAGGTGGGCCCGCAGATCGCGGCACACATCACCACCGTCCGAGGCGTGGGCTATCTGTTTAAGGACTAGATTTCCACCACAAAGGGGACAGGCACCTTTGTGGTGGTTTTGACGCAGGTGCGGGTTCCTTTCGAGTTTGCAGCAGAACTTAAGCCTTCCTAAAAGATTGCGTTCTCGTACACGTACGCCTGCATATTGGGGTACAACTCAACGTGAACAATGATGGCCCGCCACATGTTTGGCGGGCCTTTGGTTATTTGACGAAAGGATCGCAGCCATGAGCGAGAACGATTCCCAGCGTCCCCAGGATGCGGGCAATGCCGGCGAGACCCAGCAGCAGCCGCGCGTGCAGGTGGAGTCGACGCCTGCCGACGGCAACATTCCCTACGTGCAGGCCTACGACACGCAGACCGGCAAGCCGCTGGGCAGCCAGCAGGTTGTAAACAAGCACACAGTGGTCAAGACCAAGACCAAAAAGCTGCCGATCTTTATTACGGCACTTGCCGGCTGTGCCTGCGGCGCCCTGCTGGTCATTGCGCTCATTATGAGTGGCACGCTCAATATCGGTGGCGGCAAGAATGCCGTGACGGCGGGTGCTTCGGGTTCATCGACGCAAAAGATTACGATCGACTCCGAGGACACCACGCTGGCTGAGGCCGTCTCTGCCAAGGCCTTGCCCTCTGTCGTTTCCATCACCGCCACTTCGAGCGGCGGCCAGAATGGCTCGCTTTCGCAGTCTGCCGACGAGTCGGATAGCTCGGGCAGCGTCGGTTCGGGCGTTGTGCTCGATACCGAGGGCCATATCCTCACCAACAACCATGTGGTCGATGGCTATGACCAGTACGTGGTTACCATGGACGACGGCACCACCTACGAGGCCGAGTTCGTGGGCAACGATGCTTCGAGCGACCTGGCCGTCATCAAGCTCAAGGATGCAGACGCCTCCAAGCTCACGCCGATTGAGATTGGTGACTCCTCCAAGCTCAACGTGGGCGAGTGGGTCATGGCGATCGGCTCGCCGTTCGGCAACGAGCAGTCTGTCTCCACGGGCATTGTGTCGGCGCTGTATCGCTCCACGGCCATGAGCTCTACCAACGGTAACACCATCTACGCCAACATGATCCAGACCGACGCCGCCATCAACCCGGGCAACTCCGGCGGCGCGCTCGTTAACGACAACGGCGAGCTGGTGGGTATCAACTCGCTCATCGAGAGCTACTCGGGCTCCAGCTCGGGTGTTGGCTTTGCTATTCCCGTTAACTACGCCAAGAACATTGCCGACCAGATCATCGACGGCAAGACGCCGGTTCATCCGTACCTGGGCGCCACGCTTTCGAGCGTCAACGCGCTCAACGCCCGCACCAACAAGCTGAGCACCGATAGCGGCGCGTATGTGGCGAGCGTCGTTGAGGATGGTCCTGCTGCCAAGGCCGGCATTCAGGAGGGCGATGTCATCACCAAGCTGGGCGACGACGAGATCACGAGCGCCGATGGCCTGATCATCGCACTGCGCAGCCACGAGGTGGGCGAGAAGGTCGAGATCACGCTCATGCGCGGCAAGGAGGAGAAGAAGGTCACTGTTGAGCTGGGCTCCGACGAGGAGCTGCAGAACCAGCAGCAGGACGACAGTTCGACCGACACCGGCAACGGCGGTATTACCGATGAGCAGCTGCGCCAGTACCTGGAGGAGCTACTCGGCCAGCAAGGCCAGGGCCAGGGTCAAGGCTACGGCCAGGGTTACTAACGAGCCGTATCACACATACCGATGCCAGAGGGGGCTGTCCCGCCAACGCGGGACAGCCCCCTCTTTTCTTGTTGATCCGTTGGAGGCGGAGGAAAACGGATCATTTAGAAATGGCAAGGGCATGGTTTGATCGCGCGATCCACTCCGGTCTGGCGGCTGCCGATTCGGTGCGGTTTGAAAGGGTTATTCGGCCTCGTCGTGGCCGGTGGTACTCTAGTAGCCGTTTGAAATCGAGCGAAGGAGTGCCGCTATGGAGCAATCGAGCCTGTTTGGTGACGGTGTGGATATCGATACCAAAACGCCCGCGAGCGCGGATGCCGCCGCACCGACCGACGCCCATGCCCAGGCGGCAGCGCGCGCGGCCGAGCTGCGCCATGAGCTCGATTACCACGCGTACCGCTACTACATGCTTGACGCACCCGAGATTACGGACGCCGCTTTCGACAAAATGCTCGTTGAGCTGCAGGAGATCGAGGCGACCTACCCCGATTTGGTGACGCCCGACAGCTATACCCAGCGCGTGGGCGGCTACGTGAGCGAGCAGTTTACGCCGGTCACGCATATGGCGCGCATGTATTCCATGGACGATGCCATGGATCTGGACGAACTCGACGCGTGGCTCCAGCGTGCCGAGGATGCGCTCGGTGCCGGCAGCGTCACCTATACCTGCGAGCTTAAGATCGACGGTCTGGGTGTGGCGCTTACCTACCAAAACGGCACCTTTGTGCGCGCCGCCACGCGCGGCGACGGCACCACGGGCGAGGATGTATCGCTCAACGTGCGCACCATCAAGGATGTGCCCATGCATCTGTCCGAGGCGGCGCTCGCCCACATGGGCGCCGACCGCGGGCGCACCATCGAGGTACGCGGCGAGGTCTACATGCCCAAGGGCAGCTTCGTGCGCCTAAATGAAGAAGCCGATGCCGAGGGCCGCGATCCCTTCGCCAACCCGCGCAACGCTGCCGCAGGATCCTTACGCCAAAAGGATCCAAAGGTTACGGCGCGCCGCGACTTGGCCACCTTTATCTACGCCATTGCCGATACCGACCCGCTGCACGTCCACAGCCAGCGCGAATTTCTCGACTGGCTGCGCAGCGCCGGCTTCAGCGTCAACCCCAACGTGGCTCGTTGCGCCACGCCGGCCGAGGTCCACGAGTTCTGCGCCCAGGCACTTGAGCACCGCGGTGACCTGGACTACGACATCGACGGCGTGGTCGTAAAGGTCGACAGCTTCCAGCAGCAGCTCGACCTGGGCTTTACCGCTCGCGCACCGCGCTGGGCCATTGCCTTTAAGTTCCCGCCCGAGGAAAAGCAGACCGTACTGCGCGAGATTCGCATCCAGGTAGGCCGCACCGGTGTGCTCACGCCGGTCGCCGAGTTCGACCCGGTGACGGTTGCCGGCTCCACTATCGCGCGCGCCACGCTGCACAACATCGACGAGATCCGTCGCAAAAACGTACGCGAGGGCGACACCATCATCGTGCACAAGGCGGGCGACGTAATCCCTGAGGTCGTGGGCCCGGTGCTCGACAAGCGCCCGGCCGATTCGGTCGACTGGCACATGCCCGAGGTCTGCCCCGTGTGCGGCAGCCCCGTGGTTCACGAGGATGGCGAGGTGGCCTACCGCTGCGTGTCCATCGACTGCCCCGCACAGCTCAAGGAGCGCCTGCTCCACTGGGTGAGCCGCGGCTGCATGGACGTCGACGGCCTGGGCGACGAGATCGTCGACAAGATGATCGCCGCTGGGCTGATTCACGATGTCGCGGACTTCTACCAGCTCACGGTCGACGACATCGCCGGACTGGACACGGGACGCACCTATGCCAGCTCCAACAGCAAAAAGGGCGTCAAGAAGGGCGACCCCATCCCGGTGGGCCTCAAGACGGCCGAGAAAATCATCGCCGAGCTCAACAAGTCCAAGAGCCAGCCGCTCGGTCGCGTGCTGTTTGCCCTGGGCATCCGCCACGTGGGCAAGAGTGTGGGCGAGGTCATCGCCGAGCGATTCCTGTCGATTGACAAGCTCATCTTGGCGAGCGAAGAGGATATCGCCGAGTGCGAGGGCATCGGTCCCAAGATTGCGGCGAGCGTCAAGCAGTTCCTGGCCGTGCCCGAAAACCTTGCCGTGCTGGAGCGCCTGCGCCAGGCGGGCCTGTCGCTCGAGGTCGACTTGGGCGCCGCGCATGCACAAGCCGCAGCCGACGCTGGCGTGGCAGGCGATCTCGCCGATGCACAACCGCTCGCGGGTCTGACCTTTGTACTCACGGGCACGCTCGTCAACCGCACTCGCGACGAGGCGGGCGCGGCGCTCAAGGTGCTCGGCGCCAAGGTTTCGGGCAGTGTGTCGAAGAAGACGAGCTATCTGATCGCCGGCCCCAAGGCGGGCTCCAAGCTCGCCAAAGCCGAGCAGCTGGGCGTGCCCGTGCTGGACGAGGACGCGCTCGAGCAGATCTTAGCTACTGGTGAGGTGCCCCAGGCTTAAGGCATCAATAGTCAAATTGAAGAACCGCCCGGAAGCACGATGCCTTCCGGGCGGTTCTTACTTTGCTGGGGAAACGGGCACCGTGATCTGCGTCACGTAGGTTGCTGGGTCGTCGCTGATGATGTCGTCGATGAGGGCGATCTCGCGTCACCCTGCTACGCTGCCAATTTGTCAAAAGCTCCGCGGCGGTTGAGCACGGTAAACGCGACAACACAAATGACCGCCGATAGAATCGACCCGCACGGCGAGGCGATGCCCATAGGAAACAACGTATCGGAATAGGCGTTCGACAGCAGCCACGCGCCCGGCACGCGAATGAGCGCCACGGCCAGCACGTTGTGCGCAAAGCCGATGTAGCTCTTGCCGTACGCAGCGAAAAAGCCGCTAAAGCAAATGTGGATGCCGGCAAAGATTGCGTCGAAAATATAACTGTGCATATAGCCGGTACCGGCCGCGACCACTGCGGGGTCCTTGGCAAAAAAGCCAATAAACGCCGGCGCCACCAGCCACATCAGCACCGTGATCAGGCAGCCGTACACTACCGAGATGGTCATGGCATCCTTGAGCACCTGACGTGCGCGGTCACCCTTGCCCGCGCCAGCGTTTTGCGCCGTGAGCGCGCTGACGGTAGCGCCCATGGAACTCGGCACGATAAACAAAAAGCTGATCATCTTCTCGACCAAGCCCACGGCGGCGGCGTCAACGAGCCCTCGGTGGTTGGCGATGACGGTGATAAACATAAACGCCACCTGGATGCAGCCGTCCTGCACGGCCACGGGCACACCGATCTTAAGGATGCTACCGAGCACTTCGGGCTGGGGGCGCAGGTCGCTGCGCTTGAGGTGAATGTGCGTACGGCGGCTCTTGAGCCACACGAGCGCGAGGGCAACGCTTGCCGTCTGGGCGGTTACCGTGCCGAGTGCCGCGCCTACGGGGCCGAGCCCCATGTGGCCGATAAACAGAAAGTCGAGCGCGATGTTGATGATGCATGCCACGCCGATCACGTACATGGGCGAGCGCGAATCGCCCAGCCCGCGAAAGATGGCCGAAAGAATGTTGTACGCGGCGATAAAGGGAATGCCGATAAAGCAGATACGCAGGTAGGCGGCGGTGCCTTCGACTGCCTCGGCCGGCGTGCCAATGAGTGCCACAATCTGCGGACACAGTGCGAGCAGGACAGCGGCCAGCACCACCGAGACACCCATAAAGAGCGTGATGGTGTTGCCGATGGCAGTCTCGGCGCGGTCGAAGCGGCGCGAGCCCACGGCGTGGCCGACGATAACCGTCGTTCCCATGGCCAGGCCCACGAGCGTCACGGTAATGATATAGAGCGTCTGCGCGCCGTTGCCCACGGCGGTGATGCCGGCGGCGCCGCTAAACTGCCCCATCATGTACAGGTCGGCCATGCCGTAGAGCATCTGCAAAAAGTACGAGAGCATATAGGGCAGGGCAAAGACCGCGATGGTCTTAAGGACATTGCCGCGTGTGAGGTCGTGTTCCATAGGTGGGGCTTTCTGGCTGGGTTTGTTTTGCTACCAGTGTAGTGAAAACCCTACAACGATTGTAGAGTCAAGGTTTGTGACGACGACGGGGCGAAAAAAGTCACGCTCCAAGCACGATGCTTTGACCCCTCCGTGCTCCTCACCTCGCCTCAAACCATCACAACATTCGACGTTTTTTGCCAAAATCGGGAAAAGCATCGAATGTTGTGATGGTTTTTCTACCACTCGACCGGGTGGAATCGCTTTCTTGCGCACGAAGGTGTGCGGACCCGTGGGCGGGGGAATAAGGTTGGTTATCCGACTCCATTGGAGGGCTCATGGACCTGCCGATCGTCCTGTCCCATAAGACTGCCTGGCTGTACCACAACGTGGCGCGCCCGTCCGAGCCGCTCTCGCGAGCAAGCAGCCTATACGATGAGGACTCGCTTGCTAACGAGGCGGAGTCGACCGCGAGCCTGCCCAAATTGGGACTCGATGCCAAGGGGCTGAGGGCTTCAACGGCAGTTGGGATCGTTACCGACTATCTGGTTTCGCTTGGTATTCCACGAGAAGAGCTCGATCATATCGACACGCTCGTCAACTTCGATTTTGAGCGCTCGACGCCGGCTGGATTTAGGTGCCACGTGTTTGGGGCGCCGGTACCTCCAGGTCATCTTATCGAGGTGGCAGAGGGCCTTCTAGTGGTTGATGAGGTCATGTGTTTTGTCCAAGCGGGTTCGTGGATGAGCGAGCCCGAGCAGTTGGAATATGGCTACGAAATCTGTGCCCGATACCATTTGAATCATCTGTCGACAGGCGATTATATCGAGATGGGGCAGAGGTATACCGTTGCCGATTTGATTGCCTATTGCAATGAGAACCGATCTCGTCAGGGGGCTATACGCGCGGTCGCCGTGCTCAAGCGCGTGCACGATGGCGCGCGATCGCCCATGGAGACGGCCACCGCAATCATGGTCGTAGCAAAACGTTCCCAGGGAGGGCTGGGATACGCCAAGATCGAGCTCAACCGTCGGGTCGATGTTCCCAACGAGTTCAAGTATCTCGCAAAGGCCGGGTATTTCAAGATCGACGTATATGCGCCTGCGAGCGGTACGGGGATTGAATACAACGGCTCGGACCATCTTGATAAACAGCGCAGTGCATCTGATGCGGAGCGTATGACCGTGCTGAGCGCGCTGGGCTTTAGGATGATCGTCCTCACCGGGACTCAGTTTGCCCACCAGCTGCAATTGCACCGGGCGATGAACGCCATCGCGCTCGCTATGGGCCTTAAGTGCGACCGAAGCGAAGCGTTCCAGAAACGTCAAAACGACCTGCGAGAATTCGTGATTCGGCACTGGGACGGCGGCCTTTAGGGGCGTTCCGGCCCTTCTACGGGGTGCCATGGACAGGCAAACCATCGCAACATTCGACGTTTTTTGCCAAAAACGGGAAAAGCATCGAATGTTGTGATGGTTTGTGTTGAGGATGGGCTTGGAAAGTCCGTTTTGCTCGAAGCGACCTGTCCTGTCGTACGGGTGTCGGCATGATTCTCTCGTGGGGTATTATGTTTTCCGAAGAATAAAACGCCGCACGAGAGGAGGGCTGCGTGGACAGGCACGTGCAACATGACGGTTTTGGTCGCGATATCAACTACCTGCGCATTGCCGTTACCGACAAGTGCAATTTCCGCTGCATTTACTGCATGCCGGCCGACGGCGTGGCGCCCCGCGCGCACGACGAGCTGCTCAGCGCCGAGGAAATCGCCCGCTTTGTGCGCCTGGTGGCGGGGGAGGGCATTCGCCGCGTGCGCCTGACGGGTGGCGAGCCGCTGGTCAGCCGCCGTATCATCCCGCTCATCCGCGACATCCGCGCGATTCCGCAGATCGAGGATATCTCGCTTACCACCAACGGAGCCCTGCTGCCCAAGTTGGCACCGCAGCTCAAAGATGCCGGGCTTGACCGCGTCAACATTTCGCTCGATACGCTCGACCCTACGCTCTTTGGAAAGATCACGCGCCTGGGTCGGCTCGAGCAGACCATGGCAGGCATCGACGCGGCGCTGGCTTGGGGCTTTGAGCCCGTTAAGGTCAACTGCGTTGTTGTGCGCCGGCTCAACCAGGATGTGGCGGCCCTCGCACGACTGACTGTCGACCGCCCCATCCACCTGCGCTTTATCGAATACATGCCCATTGGCGACGAGCACACGAGCTCGCATTGCGCTGTGGACCCGCATGCGCCCGCGCTCAATCCGGCGCTGTGGGATGCGAGCGACACCGTGCCGAGCGACGAGCTGCGGGCGCGCATCAATGCCAGGGCCGCCGCGACGGGGCTGGGAGAGCTCGAGCCGCTCGACATCAACGACGCTCCTGCCGGCGCGGGCCCTGCGCGCTATTGGCACTTTCCGGGCGCGGCGGGAACGATTGGCTTTATTAGCGCCATATCCAACCATTTTTGTGCGAATTGCAACCGTCTGCGCCTGACGGCCGATGGCAACGTGCGTCCGTGCCTGTTCAGCGATGCCGAGTATTCGGTGCGTGAGGCGCTGCGCCGTGGTGATGATATGCAGGTACTTTCGATTTGGCGCGATGCCGTGGCCCACAAACCGCAGGAACACGCGATAATTGAGGGCACGCAACGATTTATGTCCCAAATCGGAGGATGATCATATGGCCAAGAGCAGGTACGCCGATGCCACCAAGGCCGCTCGCAGGGCCGCGATGTCTGCCCACAAAGTCACGGCTGCGGCGAATGCTGGCAACGCCGACGCGTCCGCACAGCCGACTTCCAACGCTGTCGTCGAGCCCGCCCGTGACGCCCGTCGCGACGAGCTGACACACGTGGACGCCAAGGGCGAGGTGCGCATGGTCGACGTGTCCGACAAGGCCGAGACCCATCGCATCGCCATTGCCGAGGGCACCATCCTCATGCATCGCGAGACGCAGGCCATGGTGCTGCAGGACCGCGCCAAAAAGGGCGACGTGCTTGCCTGCGCGCGTGTGGCGGGCATCATGGCCATCAAACGCACGAGCGACATCATCCCCATGTGCCATCCGTTGCTCATTACCAAGAGTAAGTGCGATATCGAGCCTATCGCGCCGGCGGGGACGCCTGCCGAGGACGTGCCCGAGGGCTGGGCGCCGCCGCGCGCGGACGGGCAGGTTGGCTTTCACGTGCTGGTCACGGCGGGCGTGACGGGCAAGACGGGTATTGAGATGGAGGCTCTGACTGGAGCGAGTGCCGCGTGCCTAACGATCTATGACATGTGCAAGGCGGTCGATCGCGGCATGGAGATCGTCGACGTGCGCCTGCTGCACAAGGAGGGCGGCCGCTCGGGCGTGTGGGATCGTGCAGGGCGTCAGGCCGCTGCTGTTGAAGCCGTGGCCGCTGACGGTGCCGCGCCCGCGAGCGCACCCGTCGCCGTCGCGCCCGCAGCTCCGACACCGGCCGTCCCCGCGATCGCGTTTATCGGCTACCAGAACTCGGGCAAGACCACGCTCGTCGAGAAGGTCATTGCCGAGCTCACCCGCCGCGGTCTGCGCGTGGGTTCGCTCAAGCATCACGGGCATCACGGCTTTGATATCGATGTACCCGCTAAGGACACCTGGCGCCATCACCAAGCCGGATCCAAGCATGTGGGCCTCATCTGCGCCACGCGTTGGGCGGAGTACGCCGACACGCGCGAGGAGGACGAGATGCCCGCGCGCGAGCTGCTGTCGCGCTACAACGATGTCGACGTGGTGATCATTGAGGGCTACAAGACCGAGGGCTTCGACAACATCGTGGTCGCGCGCTCCGGTGTCGACCGTCTGCGCGGCAAGAGCTCACTCGACCTGGTCGACGGTCACACGCTGGCCCTTGCCTGCAACGAGGCCCTGGCACGCCAGGCCTTCGACGCCGGCTTCGCGACCCGAGCCATCAACATCAACGACGCCCGAGCCATCTGCGATCTCATCCAAGATCACCTCGCCTAAAACCTGCCAAAAAGGGACAGGTTTATTTTGGCAGGTTTTATCTGGGCAAATGCCAGTTCCACCACGAGGGGCTGGACGCTTTTGCGATATTTTGGCTAACATGTATTGACTTAAAGTTACTTTAAGGTGCCATAATCGCTGACAAACGATTGCGATTATGGAGGCAACTATGTCCAAGCTGTACTTTATGCGTCACGGTCAAACGCTCTTCAACCTGCTTCGTCGCAAACAGGGCTGGTGCGATTCCCCGCTTACCGAGCTCGGCATCGAGCAGGCAAAGACCGTGGGCGACCTTGTGCGCGAGCGCGGCATCTCGTTCGATCACGCCTACTCCAGCACCTCCGAGCGCGCGTGCGACACGCTTGAGCTCGCGTTTCCCGGCATGCCCTATACCCGCGTCAAGGGTCTTAAGGAATGGAACTTCGGCCGCTTTGAGGGTGCCAGCGAGGACCTCAACCCCAAGCTGCCCTATGGTGATTTCTTTAAGCAATATGGCGGCGAGGACGAGGTCGAGCTTCGCGAGCGCCTGATGAAGACCATCACCGAGATCATGCAGCGCCCCGGTCACGAGAGCGTGCTCTGCGTGAGCCACGGTGCGGCGACGGCGCAGGTCATGCGCGCGGTGGGCGTGGAGCCGCTCGACCTCAAGAACCGCATCGGCAACTGTGCCATGCTCGAGCTCGATTTTGACGGCGAGAACTTTACCTACGTGGACCTCTTCAACCCCTACGGCACGCCAAGGGAGTAGCGGCGAAGGACACCGCCCTCGGCGTTTGCCCAGATAAAACCTGCCAAAATAAACCTGTCCCTTTTTGGCAGGTACCGTTCGCCGATGTTTTTCTACCGTTCACCGGTAAAGAACGGCTCGTACCCCACACAACGTCCAGGTTTCATCCTAGAATCACCCACGTGCTCACAAGTTTGTTACTCCTCGGGAGGCATCACTTGCGCATAATAGAAGACGAGGAATATCGCCCCGTCGTCTAGCGCCGATGTCCGAGGAGTTTTTTCATGCTCATTTTAAAGAAGATCAACAATAACGTTGCTCTTGCCGCCAGCGATGACGGCCGAGAGGTTGTTGTCTTTGGCAAGGGCATCGGTTTCCACGAGATGCCCTACGAGCTTGCCGATGAGTCCCTTATCCAGCGCAAATTCTATAACGTTCCCGAGAGCCTGCAGGATATGGTGGGCACCCTTCCCGACGACGTCCTGCTCGCCGCGAGCGACATTGCCTGCTTCGCGTCGCAGCAGCTTGGCTGCAAGCTATCCGGTGGCCTGCCCTTTATCCTGGCTGATCACCTGCAGTTTGCCGTCCAGCGCGACGACGACCAGCTCAGCGCTCCCAACCCGCTCGAGCACGAGGTAGCCTTCATCTACCCGCGCGAGCTCGAGATCGGCCAGGCCGCGCTCGCCATCGTGCAAAAGCACACCGGCGCCAAGCTGGGTCAGAACGAGGCCACGAGCATCGCGCTCCACATCGTTAACGCCGAGGTCGATGGCATGGGCCGCGCCAAGGACATGGACTTCATCATGAAGAGCACCCGCGTGCTCGACGAGGTGACCCATTCCGTGGAAAAGCAGCTTGGCTGCTCGCTCGACACGGCGTCGTACTGCTACATTCGCTTTCTTGCGCACCTGCGCTTTTTGGTTCGCCACCTCTGCAAGGGCAAGTGCACGCAGACCGAGAACTCCTCACTGTTTATGCAGGCCGCCCGCGATTTTCCCGAGGCCTACCAGTGCGCATACGCCATCAACCGCGTGTTCGAGAAAGAGTTCAAGCAGAGCTGCTCGGACGAGGAACTCTTGTATCTGATGATGCATATCAACCGTCTGCGATCGGCTTCGCAGACCGAGTGAGTAAAGCCGCCAGCCCGGCGGCAATCGCAACAATCCTTTTTGGTTTCTAACTGCGGGCAAGGTACCGGCTCGCGGTAGGGGATATTTTTGTCGAAATTTGGAAAAGAGAGGACAGATCATGGCAGGTAAATACGACGATCTTGCTTCCCAGATCGTAGAGCTGGTTGGCGGTAAGTCCAACGTCAAGTGCGTGGCGCACTGCATTACCCGCGTTCGTTTTAAGCTCAAGGACGAGTCGAAGGCCAACGACGAGGCAATCTCTCAGCTGCCCAACGTCATCAAGGTCATGCGCGCCAACGGCCAGTACCAGGTTGTTGTGGGCAACATCGTCGAGGACGTCTACGATGCCGTCCTCAAGGCCGGCGGTTTTAGCGACGGCGGCGCCGTCGACGCCGATGACGACGAGGCCGCTCCCAAGAGCGCTACCGATGTGATCATCGACCTCATCTCGGGCATCTTCGCCCCCATGCTCGGCACCTTCGCCGCCGCCGGTATCATGAAGGGCCTGCTGGCGCTCGCTACCTTCCTGGTCCCGAGCTTTGCCAACGACGGCGCCTATACGCTGCTCTACACCGTCGCCGACGGCATGTTCTACTTCCTGCCCGTGGTGCTTGGCTACACCGCCGCCAAGAAGTTCAAGATGAGCGAGTTCAACGGCATGGCCATTGCCTTTGCCCTGGTGTATCCCACCATGGTTGCCCTGACCTCGGGCGAGGTTGTCGGCTCCGTCGAGCTCGGCTTTGCCGGTACCTTCTCTTGGTACACCACGTTCCTGGGCCTGCCGCTCATCATGCCTGCCTCGGGTTACACCAGCTCCGTTATCCCCATCCTGCTCATGGTTTGGTTTGGCTCCACCCTCGAGCACTGGGTTAAGAAGTGGATGCCCGCTTCTATGAAGATGTTCTTCACCCCGCTGATCGTCGTCAGCGTCACCGTTACCCTTGGCTACCTGGTCATTGGCCCCATCGCCACGCTCATCACCAACCTGCTCGGTGAGTTCTTCGCACTGCTGTTTGGCCTGCCCATGATCGGCTCCCTCTTGGGCTGCACCCTCGTCGGTGCCTTCTGGATGTGCCTGGTCATCTTTGGCTTCCACTGGTCGCTCGTGCCCATCGCGCTGGTCAACCTGTCCACTCTGGGCCACGACTACATCCTGGGCTCCGTTATCGCCCACTCCTTCTCGCTGGGCGCCGTGCTCTTTGCCATGTATCTCAAGAACAAGGACGAGAAGTTCCGCGGCATCGCGCTGCCGGCCATGATCTCTGCCTTCTTCTTTGGCGTCACCGAGCCCGCTATCTACGGTGTCGCCCTGCCCGATAAGAAGGCCTTCATCAACGCCAGCATCGGTTCTGCTGTGGGTGGCCTCATCATCGGCATCTCCGGCGCCGTGGTGTACATGTCCGGCGGTCTGGGCGTCTTCAACTGGCTGTCCTTCATCGACCCCTCCGGTGTTAACGGCATCAACCACATGATCTGGGCTATTGTTGCCTCGCTCGTGGGTGCCGCCGTGGGCTTCGCGATCGAGTTCGTCACCTACAAGCCCGAGGCTGCCAAGTAGCCCAAACGACAAAGACTCGGTACCAGGCCGGCGGGGGAGCGCCCCGCCGGCTTTTTTCAAATGGACGAGGGGTCCCGCACAGGCGTCGATAGAGGCCTCGCCACGAAACTGGCCTATCTACTACCTTTTAACGGTAGGGGCCAACCATACGGCGGTTTACCAAAAATCGCCAAGCCGTCTACCTGCGGTTTTATTTTTGGCAATTGCGGTGTGGTCAGGGGTTTGCGGTAAAAAGTAGTAGATAGGCCGGTTTCGTGGCGGCGGTTCCTGCGCGGGCCTCGCTCCGGACGCAAATTTCCCTGCGGACGCCGCTTCGACGTCCGCGCAACCACCCCCAACACGTACGAAAGGAGCCAACATGGCTTTTCCCGATGGATTTCTGTGGGGCGGCGCCACTGCCGCCAATCAGTGCGAAGGTGGATACAACGAGGACGGCAAGGGCCTCGGTGTTCCCGACATCATGACCGGCGGTACGGTCTCCGAGCCGCGCCACATTACCGACGGCATTCTGCCCCAGTACCACTATCCCAGCCACGAGGCCGTGGATATGTACCATCACTACCTCGACGACATCAAGCTCTTTGGCGAGATGGGCTTTAAGTGCTACCGCATGTCCATCAACTGGAGCCGCATCTTCCCCAACGGCGACGAGGCCGAGCCCAACCAGGCCGGCATCGAGTTCTACCGCCGCGTGTTCCAGGCCTGTCAGGAGCAGGGCATCGAGCCCATGGTTACCCTCAGCCACTACGAGCTGCCCTATGGCCTGTCCAAAAACTACGGCGGCTGGAAGAATCCCAAGCTCATCGATTTCTACCTCAACTACGTCCGCACCGTCATGACCGAATACAAGGGCCTGGTGCGCTACTGGCTCACCTTTAACGAGATCAATTGCCTGCTCATGGGCGGCTTTGGCGGCGTGATGGGCGGCGGCATGGTGCCCAAGGCAACTGACACGCCCATGGCCTTTGGCAACTGCGACTGGGACGATCCACAGGCGCGCTTCGATGCCCTGCACCACCAGTTCCTGGCGAGCGCCAAGTGCGTCACCATGGGCCATCAGATCGATCCCCAGAACAAGATCGGCTGCATGATCGCCGGCAACGCCTGCTACCCGCACACGTGCAATCCGGCAGACGTTCTGGCCGCACAAAAGCAGCAGCGCGAGATGAACTTCTACTGCGGCGACGTGCAGGTGCGCGGTGCGTATCCCTCGTGGGCGCCCAGCGTGTGGCTCCGCGAAGGCGTGCACGTGGAGGTTTCGCCCGAGGACGCCGCCACGCTGGCCGTCGGCAAGGTCGACTTCTACAGCTTTAGCTACTACATGAGCGCCACCGCCACGGCCGATCCGGTGCTGCTGGAGCAAGGCAACATTTTTGGTGGCGCCGGCAACGAGTATCTCAAGAAGAGCGATTGGGGTTGGGCGATCGACCCCGAGGGCCTGCGCTACTACCTGGAGGAGGTCTACGACCGCTACCAGGTGCCGCTGATGATTGTCGAGAACGGCCTGGGCGCGGTGGACGAGGTCGAGGCGGACGGTTCGATTCACGACAGCTACCGCATCGATTACCTGCGCGAGCATATCAAGCAGATGGAGATTGCCATCGAGGACGGTGTGGACCTGATGGGCTACACCATGTGGGGCTGCATCGATTTGGTGAGCGCCTCGACCGGCGAGATGAAGAAGCGCTACGGCTTTATCTACGTCGACAAGGACAACGACGGCAACGGCACGCTCGCCCGCAGCCGCAAGGACAGCTTCTTCTGGTACAAGAAGGTCATCGAGTCCAACGGCGCCGAGCTGGCCTAGCCAAGTCTCAACCAGCGTAAACGTCGCAACCACCACAAAGGGGTCAGGCACCTTTGTGGTGGTTTTTTCTTTGGTAGATGCGTGGGACATGCCTTACAATCTACCAAGTAGTTCATGACGGGCGAAAAACGGAGAAAAGGGGCTTGATGTGTCCTTAACGTTTCATGCGGATAGATTGATTTGACAGACGGTGGTGAATGCCCGCCGTCCGCATTCGTATGAAACAAGGAGTCTCCATGCTCGCATCTCTTTTCTCAAAGCCTCAATCATCGCTGTCCGTGCAGGCCAAGCGGCTGGTGGCGATGCGCTTTCTCATCTACACCGGGTTTCAGACCAGTTATTTTATCGGCGTCATCGGAACGCTCACCTATGCGGACGATGCCTCAGTCGTGGCGACATCGCTGGCCGTTCTGTTTATGAACGTTTTCGTGATCCTGGGATCCTTTGCGGGTGGCGCTGCGCTCGACGCATGGGGTCCGCGCCGCCATTTCTTGCTGAGCATCATCGGCGCTCTCGCAACTGGCACGGCAATCATCGCCTTTGGCAGCGCGACCGGCGTCGTCCTACTCGGCGCGGTGTTTCTGGGCTTTGTGATGGGATTCGCCCAGCCCATCGCCACATCCTATCCGGCTTACCTCACCGACGATCCTGTCGAGCTCAAAGACATCAACTCCGCCATCGCCATGTTTTCAAACGTGAGTATCATCGTTGGCCCCACGCTGGGCGGCTTTGTCGCGGCGGCTGCGTCGTCGCGCGCGGTGTTTGTGCTCATGATGCTCTTTACCGTGCTGGCGCTCGTCGCCGGTTGGGGCTTTAGGCCGCAGACCAGCCATGTCGCCGGGCATGCGGATGCCGATTCGGCAGAGGAAGGGGAGCGTGCGGGACAAAGCTCCAACCCCAGCGCATCCTCCCGCGCTACCTTCGCAGCCAGCATCAAGACAGTCTTTACCAACAGCGTTCTCGCCCTGCTGTTTTGCATCATCTTCCTCTCGAACTTTGGCTACGGTGCCTTCGATCCGCTCGAGTCGTTTTTCTATCGCGATGTTCTGCACGTTGGCGTTGAGTGGATGGGCTGGCTCTCGTCTGCCTGCGGTGTCGGCGCGGTGCTGGGTGCCGTGCTCGCGCTCCGCTTGCCGCCGCACCTGGTCAACCTTAAAACGCTGCTCGTGGCGCTTATGTCCGTGGGCCTGGGAAGCCTGCTCTATGTGGGGACGCCGTACGTGGGCGTGGCCCTTGTCGGCCAGATTGCACTGGGCATAGCTTGGGGCATCGTCAACCCGCTCCACAACACCATCGTGCAAACGACGGCACCGCTCGAGCAGCTCGGTCGCGTGAACTCGGTCATGGGCTTTGGCAATATGTTCGCCGGCGTGGCGCCGCTGGCGATTGCCCCGTGGCTGGCGGCGACATTTGGCGTGCAGCAGACGCTCGTTGGTGCGGGCATGGTCGTGACGGCGGTTCCCGCGGCACTGCTGCTGTTTGGACGCCGACATTTTGATCGTGCCGCAAGGCAGTAAAAACCATCACAACATTCGATGAAAATTGCGATTTTGCCGAAAAACATCGAATGTTGTGATGCTTTGCACCTCGGGCCAGGCCACCCTTCTGGTCCGGCCACCACAAAGGGGCCAGGCACCTTTGTGGTGGTTTTTGCTTTGACGGGCCGCGGCTGCGCCTTGGTATACCATGTACGCCGTTCACGACCACACCCCACACCGCCGCACAACCCAGAAAGGCCCCCATGGACACCACCTTCAGCCACATCAAAGCCGTGTTCTGCGATATCGACGGCACGCTGCTCACGAGCCAGCACACGGTGTCCCCGCGCACCGTGGCGGCGATCCGCGCCCTGCGCGAGCGCGGCGTGCTCTTTGGCCTGTGCACCGGGCGCGACGCCCATGCGACCGAGGCCATGTACGAGCTCTGGGGCATCGAAGGCCTGGTGGACGTGCTCGTGGGCTGCGGTGGCGCCGAGGTCATCGACCGCGCGCACGACATCAACGAGCTGAGCTATCCACTGCTGGGCGAGACTATCGCGCGCATCTGCAAGCACATGGCGGACCTTCCGGCAACGCCCGTCTGCCCCCGAGACGGCGTGTTCTACGTGCCCGAGAGCAACGCGTGCGTCGAGCACCTGTCGCGCGTCGACGGCGTGCCCTACCAGGTGGTCGATTTTGCCGAGTTTTTGCGCGAGCCGCAGCCCAAGGTGATGTTTACCATGGCGCCCGAGGTAATGCCGCGGGTGATTGAGCGGGCGTCGACGTTTGCCGATAACACTGTTAAGGCGGCGGCTCTGCAAACCACGCAGCGGCTCTACGAGTTCATGGATCCGCGCGTGTCCAAGACGCGCGGCCTTGTGCGCGTGGCGGAGCTCAACGACATGGAGCTCCAGGACATCTGCGTGTTTGGCGATGCCGATAACGACACCTGCATGGTGGCTGACGCCGGCGTGGGGGTGGCCATGGCAAATGGCAGCGACGCCACCTGCTCCGCCGCCGATTTTGTAACCGCCAGCAACGACAAAGACGGCATCGCGATCTTTATCGAGGAACATCTGCTGTAGCGCTGGGGGAGAACTCTGCAAGGGGACAGTACGCCTTTGTGGCGGATTGGCTTCAACTGGGCATTCGAGATATCCAGACCATCACAACATTCGATGAAAATCGCGATTTTGACGAAAAGCGTCGAATGTTGTGATGCTTTTCGTTGTGGTCGGGATGCTTTTCGCTGTGGACGAGACGGTTTTCGGTATGGACGGTGCGGATTCGCTATAGAACCGCCAGCCCGCCGCCTACCAACCGCCGCCCTCGTTACGTTTTCACTGCATTTGGGTAAAGCGCCTGCTCCAAGCCGGCGTTGCCTTGTATACTAGAGCGGTTTAACTGTTATGCGGAAGGGAGCGCCTATGGCACTCAGCGAGAAAGACGTGCGCGGCATCGCCGAGTACGCAAAGATCGCACTGACCGATGACGAGCTCACCCAGATGACGTCCTACATGAACGATGCCGTCCAGATGCTCGAGCCCGTCTTGCAATATGACTTGCCCGACGTGGAGCCCACGTTCCATCCCATCGGAAGCCTGTCCAACGTGATGGGCGATGACCTGCGCGAGCCCGAGCGCGACCTGCCGCTCGACGTTGCGCTCGAAAACGCCGGCAGCGCGCGCGACCGCTACTTCCGCGTGCCGTCCATTTTGGGAGAGGGGGAGAGCGAGTAATGGCGCAGAGCTTCGATTCCCTTACCGCTGCCCAGATTGCCGCGGGCGTTGCCGTCGGCGACTTTACCGCTACCGAGGTGGCCCAGGCCTCCCTTGCCGCCATCGAGGCGCGCGAGGGCGGGGTCCAGGCATTCCTGCAGGTGTCGCCCGAACTTGCGCTCGAGGCCGCCGCGCGCGTGGATGCCGACCGTGCCGCAGGCAAGCCGCTGCCCCCGCTTGCGGGCGTGCCGCTGGCCATTAAGGACAACATGAACCTCGTGGGCACGCGCACCACCTGCGCTTCCCACATGCTCGAGGACTACCAGAGCGTCTACACCGCCACCTGCGTCCAGCGCATGCTCGATGCCGGCTGCCTGCCCATGGGCAAGGCCAACATGGACGAGTTTGCCTTTGGTAGCTCTACCGAGAGCTCGGCCTTCCACCGCACCAACAACCCTTGGGATACCGAGCGCGTGCCCGGCGGCTCCTCGGGCGGCTCCGCTGCAGCCGTCGCCGCGGGCGAAGTCGCGCTCTCACTGGGCTCGGACACCGGCGGCTCCATCCGCCAGCCGGCGTCGCTGTGCGGCGTGGTAGGCTTTAAGCCCACGTATGGCGCCGTGAGCCGTTACGGCGTGGTCGCTTTTGGCTCGTCGCTCGACCAGGTGGGCCCCTTTGGCCGCACGGTCGAGGATGTCGCGCTGGCCATGAACGCGCTTACCGGCGCGGGCCACGATCCGTACGACTGCACCAGCCAGGATTGCGCCGTCGACTTTACCGAGCATCTCAACGAAAGCATCGAGGGCAAGCGCGTAGGCATCATTCCCGCGTTTATGGAGGCCGAGGGCCTGACGCCCGAGGTCAAGGCCGCTGTTCAGCGCGCCGCCCAGGAGCTGCAGGACCAGGGTGCCGAGCTGGTCGAGGTCGACCTGCCGCACCTGGACGCCGCCATCGCCGCCTACTACGTCATCGGCCCGGCCGAGGCATTCTCCAACCTGGCCCGCTTCGACGGCATTCGCTACGGCTACCAGGAGGAGGGCTGCGCCAACTTGTCCGACCAGAGCTCGCTTTCGCGCGCCCACGGCTTTGGCGCCGAGGCCAAGCGCCGTCAGATGCTCGGCGCCTATCTGCTGAGCTCGGGCGTGTACGACAAGTACTACTACGCCGCGCAGAAGGCCCGCACGCTCATCACGCAGGACTACGATGCCGCGTATGCCAAGGTGGACACCGTCCTCATGCCCGCCTCGCCGCGCACGGCCTTTAAGTTTGGCGAGATTAGCGACCCCACGCAGATGTACCTTTCGGACCTGTATACCATTTCGCTCAACATTTGCGGCAACGGTGGTATCTCGGTGCCGCTGGGCCTGGGCGAGGATACTCAGCTGCCCGTTTCTGCCCAGCTGGTGGGTCCGGCCTTTAAGGACCGTCAGCTGCTCACGTTTGCCCGCGCCCTGGAGCGCGGCTTTGCCGATGCCGCCACGGGTGCGCCCGTGCTTTCCGTCGCGCCCGATTTTGCCGGGAAGGGAGGCGAGCTGTAATGAAGGAGCTTTCCGAGGTTCTGCAGGATTGGGAGGCCGTGATCGGCCTGGAAATCCATACCGAGCTCACCGCACTCGATACCAAGATGTTCTGCAACTGCAAGCTCAGCCACGATGACGAGCCCAACGCCAACGTGTGCCCGGTGTGCCTGGGCCTGCCCGGCGCCCTGCCGGTGCCCAACAAGCGCGCCATCGAGAGCATCGTCAAGGCCGGCCTCGCCACCAACTGCGAGATCCAACGCCACTCGATGTTCTACCGCAAGCACTACTTCTATCCCGATATGGCCAAGAACTTCCAGACCACGCAGGGTCCGGTCGCCTTTGCCATGTACGGTCACCTGGACCTGGACGTGACCGGTCGCGGTGCCGCCGAGCGCCCCGATTGCGCGTTTGGCGAGGCCGAGGCTCAGAGCCTGGCGAGCGCCTCGGCCAACGCCGAGGGCCTGTCTACGTCCATGTCCTCCACGATGCGCGAGGGCAATCAGCGCGCCGGCCATCTGGCCAGCTACGACGCGTCCAGCCTGCAGATGCCCGAGCGGCGCGAGGACGGGTCCTACACGGTGCCCATTCGCATCCTGCGCATCCACATGGAGGAGGACGCCGCCAAGATGGTCCACGTGGGCGGTGCCGAGGGCCGCATTACCGCCGCCGCCGAGTCGCTCGTCGACTACAACCGCTGCGGCACGCCTTTGATTGAGCTCGTGACTGAGCCCGATCTGCGCACGCCCGAGGAGGCCCGCCTGTTTATGGAAAAGCTCCGTCGCATTTTTGTGACGCTGGGCATTTCGGACTGCTCCATGGAGAAGGGTTCCATGCGCTGCGACGGCAACGTGTCGCTGCGCCGCCGCGGCGAGACCAAGCTGGGTACCAAGACCGAGCTCAAGAACCTCAACTCGTTTAAGAGCCTGCATGACGGCCTTGCCTACGAGATCTGCCGTCAGGCTGAGGTGCTCGAGGAGGGCGGAATCATCTATCAGGAGACCCGCCACTGGGAGCCCAGCCGCAAGCGCACCGTGGTCATGCGTGTGAAGGAAACGGCCGACGACTATCGTCTGTTCCCCGATCCCGATCTGGCGCCGTTCGATCTGGACGACGAGTTCATCGACCGCTGCCGTGGCGAGATTCCCGAGCTGCCCGATGCCAAGCGCGCCCGTTTTGAGACCGACTTTGGTATTAAGGCGGCCGATGCCGAGCAGATCGCGGGCGACCCCGAGTTTGCCGAGTTCTTTGAGGCTGCCGTTGCCGGTATGGCTGGCAAGGAGGCCCAGACGGTCGCAAACCTGCTGGTCAACGAGATGATCGCCTACCTTAAGAGCGCAGGCGTGTCGCTCGCCGAGTCCGGCATCGCGCCGGCTCAGGTAGCAGCGCTGGCCAAGCTGCTGGTGACCGATGCCATCAGCTCCAACCAGGCGCACGAGGTCTTTGAGGCCATGGCCCAGACCGGTGACGATCCCAACAAGATCGTCGACGAGCGTGGTATGCGTCAGGTGAGCGATGCCGGTGCGTTGCAGCCGATCGTGGACGAGGTGCTGGCTAACTGTGCCGATCAGGCGCAGCAGTATCGTGACGGCAACCAGAAGGTTATCGGCTTTTTGGTGGGCCAGTGCATGAAGGCGAGCCGCGGCAAGGGCAACCCGAAGCTCTTCAACGAGTTGCTGAGAAAGGCGCTCGCGTAGACTCACGGGCGGGGAAGGCCCCCGGAGCGGTGGGGTGCTTCCTCAAAATTTCGAACAGTCCTGCGCAAGACGAAGGCCACATTAAGTGGCCTTCTTTGCGTGCGGAACTCATTTTGAGCAAGCGCCCCGCCGCTCCGGGGGCCTTCCCCGCCCTGACGACTCGGCCTTCCGGGTCAGGTGGGCTGAATGGAATTTGGTGAATGGGCGTGCCGTTGGCGCGCCCATTTTTGTGAATGTGACAAAGGGACAGTCCCTTTGTCACATTGCAGGTGACCTTCTCTGCATGTGGAACTCATTGGTCTGTCCCTTTGCTGGCTCCTTACTGGTGTTGGGAGCGCCAAGCGGTGGGGGTGGTGCCGGTGTGTTGCTTGAAGGCTTGGGCGAAGGCGGCCTGCTGAGGGTAGCCTAGACGCTCTGCCACCTGCGCTATCGTGAGCGCGCTATCGGCCAAAAGGTCCTGTGCTCGCTCCATACGGCGTCTGCGAATGTAGGCGCCCAGGGACTCGCCAGTTTGGGCCTTAAAGGTGGCGCATAGCTTGGAGCGGCTTGTGTAGAGCCTCTCGGCCACTTCGTTGACACCCACACGCCTGCCTTTGTCGAGTGCGCACTCAATCATCGCCGTCGCTTCCTCGGCAATGGTCACGCTGGCGCGTGTGTCTGCCGCCTGCTGCGCCTGCTTGTGGGCCGCGCGCGAACAGGCGAGCTCCGCGACCATGGTCTCCACGATGCCTTGCATATAGACGTGTCCGCCTACGGCGCGAGCGCGGTCCTCGTTGATTCGACGTAGTGTGTGGCAGATGGCAGATGCTGCCTCCTCGTGCCACGACTCGGCAAACGCCTCAAAGACCCCCGCGAACTCGGCGGGATAGCGATGCTCCAACTCGTCAAAATAACCGGGCAAAAAGAGGACCGAGCGCGAGTGGTAGAGCTGCCCTGCAAACAGCGGGCTTAGCTCCTCGCCGCAGCTGTCTTGGATAAAGCTGCAGACTGCGCTGCTCGGCCACGGCCCACGCAGCGGCTTGAGGTTCGCAGGCGTTATGCCGGCTTCGGGCATGCACATGAGCGTGGGCGCGCTGACCTCGCTCACGCACGCGTACGGTTCGGGCGTGTATTCGGCTAGGTGCATGTTGTGCATCGGGGTAATGAAATGCTCCATGACGATGCAAGTGGGGGAGAGGGGCATGATCCATGCGCGTCCGTGCGCCCGATCGTTTGCCACCTCACCGGTAAAGACGGCGCCCTTGCCGGAAAGTTGCAGGCCAAACTGCTCAAACTGCGGTGCGTAGAGCTCGGTTATATCGGTTGCTGCCCGCCGCATTTTCAAAAGCGTCCCCTTCCTTTGCGGAAACGTCCATGCCTGGCTCAATTGTGTGCCTCGGCTAACACGCCAATGATAAGTTTCTTACGGTTAACTCTCAAGCCGTTAGAAAGGAATCTCATGGCAAAGGGATCAAAAAAGGAAGGTGGCGGCATCGGCGAGCTGCTTGCATATGCCGGTGACCGTAAATTCCTAACGTATTTGGGCATGGCCCTCTCGGCGTTCTCGCAGCTGCTGGGCTTTGGCCCGTACGTCTGCATCTGGTTTGTTGCGCGAGATCTTATCGCCGTGGCGCCCAACTGGAGCGAGGCCACCGACATCGCGATGTATGGTTGGTGGGCTGTGGGCTTTGCCCTGGCGAGCATTGTGGTTTATTTCGTGGGACTCATGTGCACGCACCTGTCCGCGTTTCGCTGCGCGTCCAATATCCGCAAGGCTACGAGCGAGCATCTGCTTAAGCTGCCGCTCGGCTACTTTGACACGCACGCCACCGGTGAGCTGCGCCGTATCGTCGACGGCTGCGCCGCCTCCACCGAGACGCTGCTCGCGCACATGCTGCCCGATATCGCAGGCGCCACCGCCATGGTCGTGGGCCTGCTCGTGCTGCTTTTCGCCCTCGATTGGCGTTTGGGCGCGGCATGCTTAATCTCGGTCGTCGTTTCGTTTTGCGCCATGGCCACCATGATGAGCGGCAAGGGCGCCGAATTTATGAAGGCCTACATGGGCGCGCTGGTCAAGATGAACAAGACCGGCACCGAATACGTGCGCGGCATCCCCGTGGTCAAGGTGTTCCAGCAGACGGTCTACTCCTTTAAGGCGTTTCACGATGCGATCGCCGAATACGCCGACATGGCGCAAAGCTATGCGGGCACGTTCTGCCGAGGTCCGCAGGTGCTCAACCTTACCGCGCTCAATGGCCTCGTGGCATTTCTTTTGCCCGTGGCGTTGCTGTTGGCGCCGGGCGAGACGGACTTCGCGCACTTTATGGTCAACTTCACGTTTTACGCGATCTTTTCGGCCGTGGTGCCGACGGCCATGACCAAGCTCATGTTTGTGGGCGAGGCGTCTCAGATGAGTGCCGATTCGCTGGCGCGCATCCGAAGCGTTATGGATTCCAAACAGCTCTCCGTGCCTGCCCAGCCCAAGTGCCCTGTTAGCGGCGATGTGCGCTTTGAGGACGTGAGCTTTACCTACGAGGGTGCCGAGGCACCTGCCGTCAACCATGTGAGCTTTAGCGTTTCCGCAGGTAGTACCCTCGCGTTGGTGGGTCCCTCGGGCGGCGGTAAGTCGACCTGCGCAAGCCTGATCCCGCGTTTTTGGGATGTTTCCTTGGGTCGTGTGCTCGTGGGCGGCGTAGACGTTCGCGACATGGATCCGCACGAGCTCATGGACCAGGTCGCCTTTGTGTTTCAGACCAACCAGCTGTTCCGCCAAACACTTGCCGATAACGTGCGCGCCTCCAAGCCTGGAGCCACTGACGACGAAGTGCGCGCGGCCCTCTCCGCGGCCCAGTGCGACGATATCGTGGCCAAGCTCCCGCAGGGCATCGACACCATGCTCGGCGCCGGCGGGGCGTACCTTTCGGGCGGCGAGGTCCAGCGCGTGGCGCTCGCCCGCGCAATCCTTAAGGACGCGCCCATCGTGGTGCTCGACGAGGCCACAGCCTTTGCCGACCCCGAGAACGAGGCGCTCATCCAGCGCGCCTTTAGCAAACTGGCGGCGGGTCGCACAGTCATTATGATCGCGCACCGGCTTTCGACCGTGGTGGGGGCCGACAAGATCGTGGTGCTCAACCAAGGTAGCGTGCAGGAGACTGGCACCCATGCCGAGCTGCTGTCCCAAAAGGGTCTATACGCCAAGATGTGGGCTGAATACGAACAGGCCGCGAGCTGGAAAATCACTGCAGCGACCGCGGATGCCGCCGTCACGAAGGGAGGCGAGGCCTAAATGTTCGCCTCATTCCAAAAGAAGTATTTCCTATCCGATAAAGGCGTCGCCGGCGTAAAACGCGGCATTTTCTGGACCACGCTCACTAATCTCATTACCATGGCCGGCATGGGCTTTTTATTCCTGGTCATGGGCGGTTTTGTCGAACATCTCGCCAGCGGGGCTGACCTGCCGGATGCCCTGCCGATTGTGGGCGGCCTCCTGGTCTTTTTCGTGTTGCTCTTTGCCTCTAACTGGCAGCAGTATTACTACACCTACTGCATCTTTTACGAGGAGTGCGGCAAGCAGCGTATGGAGATCGCCGAGCGCTTGCGCAAGCTGCCGCTGTCGTTTTTTGGCCGTCGTGATCTGGCCGATTTAACCGAGACCATCATGGGCGACGTCCAGGCCATGGAGCACGCCTACAGCCACGTGCTGGGAGAGCTTTGGGGTGCCATCATCGCAAGTGCCATCGTGTTCGTGGCGTCACTGTTCTTTTGCTGGCAGCTGGCGATTGCGGCGTTTTGGAGCGTGCCCGTGGCCTTTGCCGTGCTGTATCTGACACGCGGGCCCATGACCCCGGTGTTCGACCATGTGCGCGCCGAGAAGGTCAAGGTCACCGAGGCGATCCAGGAGACGCTCGACTGCGTGCGCGAGATCCGCGCCACCAACCAGGAGGCCCATTATCTTGAGGGGCTCAACGCCGTGATCGATGCCGAGGAGCGCGAGACCACCAAAGGCGAGCTCGCCAACGGGCTTTTGGTCAACTCCGCCTTTGCCATCCTGCGCCTGGGGATTGCCACCACGTTGGTCACGGGCGCTGCGATGGTCGCCTCCGGCCGGGTCGACTTTTTGGTGATGTTTGCCTTCCTGCTCATGGTGAGCCGCATCTATGCGCCCTTCGATCAGGCACTGATGCTGATGTCCGAGCTGTTTGCCGCCGAGTCGTCGGCCAAGCGCATGCGCTCCATCATGGAAGAGCCCGTGGCGCGGGGCAGCGAGCAGTTTGAGCCCGTAGGTCATGACGTGGTGTTCGATCACGTGGCATTTGGTTATGGTGCGGGCGAGGACGGCCGCTCCGGCGAGAAAGTTCTTACCGATGTGAGCTTTGCCGCCAAAGAAGGGGAGGTCACGGCACTGGTCGGTCCTTCGGGTTCCGGTAAGTCCACGGTGAGCCGCCTGGCCGCGCGCTTTTGGGACGCCACCGAAGGCACGGTCACCGTGGGCGGCGTGGATGTTGCGAGCGTGGATCCCGAGGTGCTGCTGCGCGACTACGCCATTGTGTTCCAAGATGTGCTGCTCTTTGACGACACAGTGATGGGAAACATCCGTCTTGGTCGTCGCGATGCCACCGATGAGGAAGTGCTTGCTGCCGCGCGTGCCGCCAACTGCGACGAGTTTGTGAGCCGCATGCCGCAGGGCTATGACACCATGATCGGCGAGAACGGCTCCAAGCTGTCCGGCGGCGAGCGCCAGCGCATCTCCATCGCCCGCGCGCTGCTCAAAGATGCGCCGATTGTGTTGCTGGACGAGGCGACGGCGAGTTTGGATGTGGAGAACGAGACCGTGGTGCAGCAGGCGCTCTCCCGCCTGCTCGCAGGAAAGACAGTTATCGTGATCGCCCACCGTATGCGCACGGTAGAAAATGCCGATAAGATCGTTGTACTCAAGGATGGTGTGGTTGCCGAGCAGGGCACTCCGGCACAGCTCAAGGCGGCAGGTGGAGAATTCGCCCGCATGGTTGCGCTGCAAAAGGAAGCGGCTGCCTGGCAGCTGTAAGAAGGGGCAAAGGGACAGTCCCTTTGTCACATTGACAATCGGTTACTCCGCATCGTTAATTTTCAAAAGGTTAGCCATGGCTGACCTAGATAGTTAGATAGAATTAAGGTATTTCAAAAGCGTGCTCGAGCTAACTGATGAACTCGGGTGCTAAGGCACCATGCCGCGCCCCATGCGGCAAAAGGGAGAAGCAACATGAAGAAGTCGACGTTTAACACCCTGCTTGTCGGTGGCGGTTTTCTGCTTGGTACGGCTGGCATCAAGCTGCTCACCAGCGCTCCGGTAAAGAACGCCTGCGTGCAGGGCATTGCGTGCGGCATGCGCATCAAGAACGGCTACCAGGACATGGTCGAGCAGGCCAAGGCCGAGGTCGACGATATGGTTGCCGAGGCTGCCTACATCACCCAGAGCGAGGCTGCTGCGGACAAGGCAGCCGAGTAGCACTACTAGGCATAAACAATGAGATTCTCGATTATCAGCGAGATCCCCGGCAGGACCCGTCTTCAGTTGGCGGGTCCTGTGCCAGAGGGCGATCTCGATGCGCTTCTTAAGCTTGGTGGCGACATCGACGGCGTGCGCAAGGTGCGCGTGTATGGCCGCATTGGCCAGATGGCGCTGGAGTACGACGAGCCGCGCCGCGATGCCGTGCTGGCCGCCGTCGGTGCGCTCGACGCTCAGGCCATTGCCGACGCAAAGACGGGTTACGTGATGCAGCTTGAGCCACGCAAGCACAAGCTCGTTATGGATCTTGCCACACTTGTCGGCGCCCATTACGCACGTCGCTGGTTTTTGCCCACGCCCCTGCGTGCGGTGTTTGTCGTGGCCGGTTACATGACCTTTTTGCGCGCCGCCCTCCGTGAGCTCGCGCAGCCGCGCCTGACCGTTCCCGTGCTCGACGCTTCGGCCATCGGCATTTCGTTCGTCAAGCGTGATGTCGACACCGCGGGCCAGACGATGTTCCTGCTCAACGTGGGCGAGCTGCTCGAGGACTACACCCGCGCCATGAGCGAAAACGAGCTCATCAACTCGCTGCTAGATGTGCCCGACAAGGCGCAAAAGGTTGTCGGCGACACCGAGGTAAGCGTTGCTGCGACCGAGCTTGAGCCCGGCGATCTGGTCGCCGTGCGCACCGGCATGTCCATCTGCATCGACGGTGTTGTCGAGCAGGGGAGCGCTATGGTCAACCAGGCGACCCTGACCGGCGAGCCGCTGGCCGTCGAGCGCAGCGTGGGCGACGACGTGTTCGCCGGTACCGTCGTGGAAGACGGCGGCATCTTGGTGCGCGTGCGCGCCAATACGGCGCAAACCAAACTGCGCTCAATCGTCTCGCTCGTGCAGACGGCCGACTCGCTCAAGTCCGAGGGCCAGTCGCATATGGAGGACCTTGCCAACAAGATCGTCCCGTGGAACTTCCTGCTCGCGGGCCTTGTCGCTCTCACCACGCGCAGCCTTATCAAGACCTCGGCGGCGCTGATGGTCGACTACTCGTGCGCGCTCAAGCTCACGGGCTCCGTCGCCGTCATGACCGCCATGAGCGATGCTGCCAAGATGGGCGTCATGGTCAAGGGCGCGAAGTACTTTGAGTCGTTTGCCAAGGCAGACACCATTGTGTTTGATAAGACCGGCACGCTCACCGAGGCGCAGCCGCGTCTTGCCTGCGTGCTCACCACCGATGGCTGGAGCGATGACGAGGTCCTGCGCCTTTCCGCTTGCTTGGAGGAGCATTTCCCGCATCCGGTGGCGCGCGCCGTCGTCAACGCTGCTCGCGAGCGCGGGCTCGAGCACCGCGAGCGCCATGCCGCCGTCGAGTACATCGTGGCGCACGGCATCGCTTCGTCCATTGAAGGGCGTCGCGCGATTATCGGCTCGGCACACTTTGTGTTTGAGGACGAGAGCGCGCAGCTCGATTCCGACATTAAGGAGCGCATTGAGTCCCAGATGCAGGGCCTGTCGCCGCTGTACCTGGCGGTCGACGGCAAGGTCGTCGGCGTGCTCGGCATCGAGGATCCGCTCAAGCCCGGGGTCCGTGAGGCCATCGCCGACTTGCATGCGCTGGGCGTCAAGCATGTCGTTATGCTCACGGGCGATTCGGAGCGCACGGCCGAGCGCATTGCGCGCGAGGCGGGTGTCGACGAGTTTAAGGCCGAACTGCTGCCCGAGGACAAGTACGCGTATGTGGAGCGCATTAAGGGCGAGGGGCGCCACGTTGCCATGGTGGGCGACGGCGTCAACGATTCGCCGGCGCTGGGCCTGGCCGATGTGGGCATGGCCATGGGTGGCGGAAGCGACATCGCCAAGGAGGTCGCCGACATCATCCTGGCGGATACCGATCTGGCCGCAATCGTGCGCCTGCGCCGCATGAGTCAGGGGCTTATCGACCGTCTGACGAGTTCGTATTCCAAGGTGATGCTCACCAACTCGGCGCTGTTGGCATTGGGTATTACCGGCATGATCACTCCGCAGACGTCGTCACTGCTGCACAACGGCTCGACGATCGCCTACAGCCTGGGCAACGCAAAGGCGTACCTGCGTTAGCAGACGTGTTCGCCCACGTTATCTGGCCTGCGCCCAGACGGCATCGGTGTCGTCCGGGCGCAGGCCTTTTGCGTTTGGATGCCAACGTATGGGTTGATTCGTTTTGCGTCGACCATGCTGAGTCGCTTGCCGCGCGTGCGTTTATTGGGCAGGCGGCGGAGGCGGGGGCATTGCTGTTCTTTCCGGTGCATATCGCCAAGGACGTGCTGTACGTTGTCCAACACGAGCTGAAGCGTAGCGTTCTTGCCAGTGGGGAAGCGCTCGACGAGGCATCTGCCCGTGCAATTGGCGATGCGGCGTTGGCGTTTGTTCGGAACATGACCGAAAACGCCACGGCCGTGGGTGCAGATGCGTCGGACCTTTGGCTGGCCGACAAATACTTAGCGCTCCATCGCGATTACGAGGACAACTTGGTGCTCGCCGCGTGCAAGCGCGCGCAGGTCGATTACTTGGTGACCAACGATCGCAAGCTGCTCGAACATGCCGATCTTGCAGCAAAGACCCCGCGCCAAATGATGCCGATTCTGGCTTTGGCCGAACGCGGCGGCGCGGCTATCGGTTGACGCGAACTGTTTGTGGGCCTCTTGGACGACGATGCGCCAAGGGACCCGCGCCTTCTATTTACAAAAGCTCGGCCTTAATGGCGGGACTTTCTGCGAGCTGCTCGGCTGCCTTTTCGTCGGAGCTGTCGAGTGCTGCCAGACTGCGGTAGACCCACTCGTTGACCTGGGTGTTCTTGACGCCTGCGGTCTGCATAAGGGTGCCTACCTCGCGGATTGCTGCGAGCAAATCGGCTTTGGGACCCGCGAGTTCGACCTCGATGCCGTGGTAGGCGGTCACGCCGCGGTTCTCACTCACGTGGTCGATAAAGCCCTCGACGGTCTCAAGCTGCTGGACGAGAGCCACATCATCGTTAGCGTCCAGCGCGACGAGTGCGTTCGAAACCGTGAGGGCGGGATGTCCGCAGGGGACAAAGCCTTCGATGACATCCATAGCTTCGGTAATGGTTGAGCCCAGGCCTGCGAGGGCATTGACGAGTTGCTGCTTGGTATCCATAACGGTCCTTTCGACGGGTCAATTTTGCTTGGCGAAAATATACGTGACGCGATCGGTAACAAAAGTGCGAAGTGCGGCGCACATTGGGGTCTTCACAGCTCGTGCATAGAACAGCTGTCCGCTTTCAGAACGTGGTAAGATAACACTCCACAAGCGGGGCTCGCCCCGTATGTTCCTTGAAAAGTCGACGGTTATCGGGTGTTTGCAGGCCCGATACCATCCAGACTTTCCCAACATTCGGGGGCGACTGGTTTCGACACGATAGCTCTGAGAGAGGAAGCAAGCCGAGGTCTCCTCGCCTCGTTAAACAGGGGTACCGTCAAATTGAATTGACAACAACTCTTCTTTTGAGCCTATGGCTCTCGCTGCTTAGTTTATAGCGGCGCGTCAACCCGGTGATTTCCCCGACACCGGCGCGACGTCATTTTAGGGGAATGCTCCTGCGCACGTAATCGGTATGGCGCAGGCTAAGACCGAACCGGTTAGGACGCCGCGAGCGTGTCGCTGCGCGCAAAGCGTCCGAGACAAAACCAGCGACTGAGCTTGGAGATGCCAATCAGGGGGCTTTCGTGGACCGGAGTTCGATTCTCCGCGCCTCCACCATACGTAACAGGCAGGTAGAGAAGTGTCTCTACCTGCCTTTTTATTACATATGGATACCGCGGAGAATCGAACTCTATGCAGGGCGCGGGCGTTAAGCAAACGCGAAGCGTTTGTAGCCCGCGGGCGAGGGCAGCGGCAGCCGGCCGAAGCCGGCGCGGATTTGCGAAGCAAATACGCGGATTCTCCGCGCAAACTATCAGCCCAATATGGATGCGATGTTATCGAATCTCAGCCGGCCATGCGCCGCATCAACGGAACCCCAAACCCGCGGAGAATCGAACTCTATGCAGGGCGCGGGCGTTAAGCAAACGCTACGGCAACGTAGGGTGGGACGCGCTTTCCTAACGGCGGCCCAGGCGGAAAATCCATCCCAGAATCCGCGCTCAGAACGGGACACGCTTTCCCAACGGCGGTCCAAGCGGAAAGTTCATCCTGGAATCCCGCCTCAAACTGGGACACGCTTTCCGCTCCATATTCTCAACTCCAAAACCTATGCGCCCTCCATTCCAAAACTGGGTAGAAGAAAGCCAAAACGCAATCGCAGGAGGTCAATATGACTGCAGAAGATAAGGCAAAGAACGCCGGCAAGGTCGCGCTCGTTTTGGAGGGTGGCAGCTTCCGCGGGCAATTTACCGCAGGCGTACTCGACGTTCTCATGGAGGCCGGCGTCGAGATTCCGGCGGTATATGGCGTATCGGCCGGCGCTCTCAACGGCGTGAACTACAAGTCGCATCAGATCGGCCGTGCCAACCGCATCAACCTGGCTTTCTGCAATGACAACCGCTTCATGGGCGCCGCATCGTTTGCGTCCACGGGCTCCATCGTGGGTTACGATTTTATCTTCAACGATGTCCAGGACCGCCTGGATCCCTTTGACAACGAAGCGTTCGACGCGAGCCCCACCAAGATGTACGCCGTCGCGACGGACATGCTCTTTGGAACCGCTGCATACCTGCCGGTCAAAAGCGCCGTGCTCGACCTCGATGCCGTGCGCGCCTCGACGTCGCTGCCGCTGGTGACGCCGCCGGTCGAGATCGATGGGCACAAATACGTCGACGGCGGCGTAGCCGATTCGGTCCCCATCGAGCACGTGCTGGAGGAGGCCGGCTTCGACCGTGCAGTCGTCATTGTCACGCAGGATCGCTCGTACGAGAAAAAGCCCTACGAGTTTATGCCCGCCGCACGCGCTCGCTATGCCGACTACCCCTACCTGCTTGAGGCTATCGAGACGCGCCACGACCGCTATAACATCCAGCGCATGCATCTGTGGAAGTATGAGCGCGAGGGCCGCGCGCTGGTCGTTGCTCCACAAAAGCCGGTCGAGGTCGGTCACGTTGAGCACGATCCGGCAAAGCTCCTCGACCTGTATATTCAGGGCCGCCAGGAGGCAAAGCGCCTACTGAGTGATATCGAGGCATTTGCCGAGCGCTAGTGTCGCGACGTCATGACCCATGGATGACATGTGCAGAAACTCTGGTCGGAGCCAAAATACCTGTTGACTCGGGCGGCGAGCGGGGTAATATGGACGGGTTACTTGCAGAGCCCCGTGAATCTCTGTAACAACACGTACTGTACATGGAGGAGTCTAAGTGATTTCGAAATCGACTCACTACGCCAAGCAGGGCGAGGTCCAGCGCAACTGGGTTCTCGTCGACGCCGATGGTGCTGTCCTGGGCCGTCTTGCCACCCAGATCGCAATGATCCTGCGCGGTAAGAACAAGCCCCAGTTCACGCCCAACAGCGACTGCGGCGACTTCGTTGTCGTCATCAACGCCGATAAGGTCCAGCTTACCGGCAACAAGGCCGACACGAAGACCTATTATCGCCACAGCGGCTACAACGGCGGTCTCAAGGCTGAGAGCTTCCGCCAGGCTATGGAGAAGCACCCGGAGAAGGTCATCGAGCGCGCCGTTCGCGGCATGCTGCCCAAGACCACCCTCGGCCGTGCCCAGATGACCAAGCTTAAGGTCTACGCTGGTGCCGAGCATCCGCACGCTGCCCAGAACCCCACGAAGATTGAGCTGGAGGCTTAAAGATGGCTGAGAACACCGTTGTCTACCAGGGTACCGGCCGTCGTAAGAACGCCGTCGCCCGCGTCCGTCTCGTCCCCGGCACCGGCAAGGTGACCATCAACAAGCGTGACGCCGAGCAGTATTTCGGCCGTCATCAGCTCGTTGAGAACGCCCTTGCTCCCTTCAAGGTGACCGACACCGCCGGTCAGTTCGACGTTATCGCTCTGTGCGATGGCGGCGGCATCTCCGGTCAGTCCGGCGCTCTGCGCCTGGGCATCGCTCGTGCTCTTCTGAACGCTGGCGATTACCGTGCTGACCTCAAGAAGGCCGGTTTCCTTACGCGCGATGCTCGCGTGGTCGAGCGCAAGAAGTACGGCCTCAAGAAGGCCCGCCGCGCTCCCCAGTTCTCCAAGCGCTAAGGTTTTATCTCCTTACGAGATACAATGTACAAGCGGGGCCTACCGACTGCTCGGTGGGTCCCGCTTTTCTTTTCGACTAGGGTGGGCGGCTTCGTTTTGCCCACTTGGGAAGGAGCGATCCTATGCCCCAGAACATCTTCGGTACCGATGGCGTCCGTGGCGTCGCCAACGCCGACCTCTCGTGCGACCTCGCGTTTCGCCTGGGCCGCGCGGCGACCAAGTTCCTTGGCCCGGACATCTGCATCGGCCGCGACACGCGTCTTTCGGGTACCATGCTCGAGAGTGCTCTGACCGCTGGCATTATGGCCGAGGGCGGCCGCCCGCACTGCTGCGGCGTTATCCCTACGCCGGCCGTGGCGCTGCTTACCGTCCAAAACGAGCTCGACGGCGGCATCGTCATCTCCGCTTCGCACAATCCGCCGGAGTTCAACGGCATCAAGTTCTTTAGCCGCAAGGGCATGAAGCTTCCCGATGCTGTCGAGGAAGAGATCAGCGCCTGGGTCATGTCCGAGGAGGCCATGGCTGCCGATACGCTGCCGACCGGTGCCGGCGTGGGTCACATCATCAAGATGAAGGACGCCCGCAAGGCATATGTCGATCATGCCATCAGCACGCTCGACGGCCTTAAACTCGACGGCCTGGTTGTTGCCGTCGACTGCGGCCACGGCGCTTCTTGCCAGACCACGCCCGCCGCACTGCAGCGCCTGGGCGCCACGGTCCATGCCATCAACACCGATTACTGCGGCACCGACATTAACGTCGAGTGCGGCTCCACTCATCTTGAGCCCCTGCGCGAGCTCGTGCTGCGCACCCACGCCGACATCGGTCTGGCTCACGATGGCGACGCCGATCGCGTGCTGTTCGTGGACAGCGAGGGCAACGAAATCGATGGCGACTACATCCTGGCCATCTGCGGTTCCGACCTGGCCGCTCGCGGCAAGCTCGCCAACTCCGAGATCGTCTCGACCGTTATGTGCAACCTAGGCTTCTCCATCGCCATGAAGGAGCAGGGCTTCGAGATGGTCCAGACCGCCGTGGGCGACCGCTATGTTCTCGAGCGTATGCTCGAGGACGGTGCCGTCATCGGCGGCGAGCAGTCCGGCCACATCATCTTCCTGGAGCACAACACCACCGGCGACGGCTTGGTGACGGCCCTGCAGCTTCTGGCCGTGCTCAAGCGCACCGGCCGCACCCTCACCGACCTTGCCGGCATCATGAAGAAGTACCCGCAGGTACTTGTCAACGTACATTCCGACAATAAGGCCGGCCTGGACGATTGTCAGCCCATTTGGGACGCCGTCGCTGCCGCCGAGAAGGAGCTCAACGGTCGCGGCCGCATTCTGGTACGTCCGAGTGGCACCGAGCCGCTGGTCCGTGTGATGGCCGAGGCCGAGACGCACGAGTTGACCCAGCGTGTGGTTGACGACATCGTCGAGGTTGTCAAGCGCGAACTTCCCTAATGGTCAAAAACGGGTGCCAAGTGGTAAACTGTTAAAGTTATTTTGATTGATTGGTATGTCCGAGGGGGAGCATGTTCACTAAAGTCCTGAGGTCTTTTGGTATGCGTGGTCGAGTCCTTACGCTGGATGCTCCCATCTCGGGCGACGTCATTCCGTTATCCGAGGTCAAAGACCAGACGTTTGCTACCGGCCTTTTGGGCCAGGGCGTGGCGATTCAGCCTACGGGTACACGTGTGATTGCTCCGGCTGACGCTAAGGTCGAGGCGATTTTTCCCACGGGTCATGCCGTTGCGCTCAACACGGTCGATGGTCTAGACGTGCTCATCCATGTTGGTTTGGACACCGTTCAGCTCGAGGGCAAACATTTTACTGTGTATGCGCAAGTGGGTGACATCGTCCATAAGGGCGACGTGCTCATCGAGTTCGATCGCGAGGCA
This sequence comes from uncultured Collinsella sp., assembly GCA_959023295.1. Lineage (GTDB taxonomy): Bacteria > Actinomycetota > Coriobacteriia > Coriobacteriales > Coriobacteriaceae > Collinsella. Next base: position 80,546 of record CAUFBM010000007.1, read on the forward strand.
ATTGCTGCCGAGGGTTACGATGTGACGGTTCCCATCTTGGTGTGCAACTCTGTTGAGTTCTCGAGCATCAAGGGCTCCGTTGGCGAGCATGTCGAGGAGATGGACCAGCTCATCGTTGCTCGCGAGCGCTAGTCGCTCCGCTTGGCCTTTAGCCTACAATTCAATCACGTTTACGGAGGGCGCCCTTGAAAGAGGGCGCCCTCCGTGGCAAGATGGGGATTGTCCGAAGCTAAACAGCTTTGGGTCACCGTGGACGGGCAGGGGCCTCGACGCGGTTAGACACGAGACACATATATTACGCGACCTCGCCCTGGTGGCCGCACACGTTGGTTGCGGCCGACGCGGGCCGCGGGCAAGTGCTTGTAAGGGGAGCCTTGCCTCTCTTCTACGAGAAAGGATGCGTAATGAAGATCATTAAGGCTAAAGACTATGAGGATATGAGCCGCAAGGCCGCCAATATCATCTCGGCCCAGGTTATCCTCAAGCCCGATTGCGTGCTGGGTCTTGCCACCGGCTCCACCCCGATTGGCGCCTACAAGCAACTCGCCGCTTGGTACGAGAAGGGCGACGTCGACTTCGCCGAGGTTAGCACCTATAACCTGGACGAGTATCGTGGTCTTTCGCACGACGATCCCCAGAGCTATCACTACTTTATGCGCGAGAACTTCTTCGATCACATCAATATCGATCTGAACAACACGCACGTGCCCGATGGCTCCAACCCCGATGCCGCTGCTGCCTGCTCCGAGTACGACAAGATCGTCGCTGCCGCCGGTTACCCGGATCTGCAACTGCTCGGTATTGGTAATAACGGTCATATTGGCTTCAACGAGCCCGATGACCACTTCTCCAAGGGCACGCACTGCGTCGACCTGACCGAGAGCACCATTCAGGCCAACAGCCGCCTGTTCGACAGCATCGATGATGTGCCCCGTCAGGCTTACACCATGGGAACCCAGACCATCATGTATGCCCGCATGATCCTGGTTGTCGCCAACGGCGAGGCCAAGGCTCAGGCTGTGCACGATATGTGCTATGGCCCGGTTACGCCCGAGTGCCCCGCTTCGATTCTGCAGCTCCACACCAACTGCGTCGTCGTTGCTGACGAGGCCGCTCTTTCGCTCTGCGAGTAACGCGACCAAGCGATCTTACATAGCTTTTCAAAGGGCCCTCGCTTTGCGGGGGCCTTTTTAGTGGACATAGGCCGTGGCGCATGCATGACGGAAACCTTGCCGCATGCTTGACTGGAGGGTTTGAAATTTTGCAATTCATTCTATAGCAGATTCTATGCACATTTGCCACCATAGAGTCGCAGGCGGTAGCGAGGAGTAGGCGAGTTGCGCAACTCAAATAAAAACAGTCGACTGCGCTACACTGCAAATGGGATGGGACATGCTGGCAAGCGCATTGACCTGCGCAAAGACCTATTGGTCGAGGGATAAGTTACCATCGGGCCTCGCTGTACAAAAACTTGCCAAACACGTACCGGCAGACAGCCAAAAACTCTAAGTCACGCTATTCACGGGGTGGCTCATATGGTTCTGCAGCTACGGTGTCCATATGGTCGAGTTGAGGAGCAGGTATGGTAAATGATCTGGGCAATACGGACGGCCTCGAGTTGATGCCGACGGGCGGCGACTATATGGTGCGGCGCGATCGCTTGATGAACGAGCTCATCGTTAAGGGGCGCAAGGCAGGAATCGTTCTGCTTTACGCGCCCGACGGGTTTGGTAAGACGTCGGTATTGCTGCAATACGTGCAGGAGGTTAAATCGGACCCGACGCGAGGGAAGGTTCGGATTATCGAGGCAGACCGCGCGATTGGACGCGAGCTCTTTATGCAGCTCGAGGTTGTCGCCGATGAGCTTAAGGACAAACCCCATTCGCTCGTTGCGATCGACAACGTGCCCAATCTCGAGCAGCGCGAAACCGAGGACCTCATCGATCGAATCCGCAGCTTACGTGCTACGGGGACGGGGGTCTTTATTGCCTGCCGCCCCTCCAACCGATTGCTTATCCACGGGCTGGGCGATTCTGTAAAAGTCAATGCACAGATGCTCAAGGTGCACGCCTACGAGTATTCGTCATGGGCCACGGCGTTCTCAATCAGCACATCGCTTGATTTCTATCGGCTCACACAGGGTGTACCAGAGCTGGTATCTGCCCTGCAGACGGGAATGTATGGACAGGGCGATGTTGCCGGGTTGCTCGAGAACGAAATCGTCAACGTGTACGGTGCGGCGCTGGCCGATCTCGCATCGCTCGAGAACAACCTGTTGTTTACCGTTGCCTGTTTGATGGTACTGATGGGCGAGGGCCGCATTGCGGAGCTAGAGGCGTGCGGCGTGAGGCTTTCGATGGTCGACCAGTCCATCTTTGTACGCGATTATCCGATTTTTGGCGTGGATCCGTCTGATCGCACCTTTAGGTGTTTGGGCGCTAAGGACAACGCGCGCCTGAGGCTGCGAAAGCTTGTTGCCGAGATCCGTCCCGAACTTGTATCGCGGGCTGCTCGCATTTTGATTAAGGCAGGTCGATGCGATTTGGCTATGGACCTGGCCGACGCGTTCTTGGACCGCCATGTGGTATTGGAACTTGCCGGGCAGTATGGGGCCGATCTTGCCCTGACCGGGCACGGAGGGGACATTTGCCGTGCGGCGTCGGCGATGATCAATGCGGAAAAGCAGGAGCAAGAGCCGGCACCCGCCGAGGCACTCGGCGTGTATCTGGCAGCTGTTAGCGTGTGCAATACAAAGCTCGCAAGGTATATGGCGTCCGTTATCGAACGTGCGGGTGACCAGGCGGCGCGCGAGGTCGACCCTGCTACCTGGAAAATAGCCCAGGCGCTCACTATCGCCTTTTACGGCGGCAATGACCTGGGGCTTCCCGCCAGCCCTATTTTGCAAGAACAGACATCCTGCGAGGTGCTCGACATGCTGTCTGCGCATATCGAGGTCAAGCGCCACCTAACCGAGCGGGCGGAAGACGGCAATGTTCTCACGAAGCTCAAGGCGTACAAAGCCTATGATTGCGAGCTCGACATCGCGGGGATTCTCATACAGGCCGACCATATGCTGATGGAGTTGTTCGACGGCTCGTTTGCTAAACCCGACGATCGCGATGACAAGATGGCTCAGATACTCGAGGCACTCGATATCCGCGGGCTTAAGGCACCATCCATTTGGTTGCGTATGGTGCTGGCGGCGCGGCGCCTGCTCGCGGGCTTGCCCGTGACCGACGATGTGGCGTTTGGCGAGCTCGACCGCTTTGCAGTGCGTGTTCGCGACAATCAAATTCAGCTGTTTGGACTATTGCTGGAGGGCTGGCAATCGCTGGCGGAGGGGCGGCCGGTCAACGCGAAGTTCCGCGCGGTCCAGGTGCTCAAGCTCGCCGACGAATCGATTACGTACATGCGCGAAAACGCTTTGCTGCTGGAGCGCGTGGCGTACCTGCGCAATACGTCGCTGGTATCGGTTCGCGAAGAGGCGGAGCTGCTCGACATTAGCAAGACGCAGGTCGGTGGCTCAGAAGCTTGGATCGTGGCGTTGCATCTGGCCGCTGCGGGCCGCGATAGCGATCTTGCCGCCTGGATGTCTATGAATCGCTCGGGGATTTTAGACCCATCGTATCGGCTTTTTGCGCGTCTTGCGATGCACTGTCTGGGCGAGCCTGCCGTCAGGATTCGGAAGAAGCTTCCGGTGCGCGAGCTGTCGCGGTATTCACTACGCGATGACTTTGAGGGCGAAAGTGAGCACCTGTTCCAGGCGGGCGAGGTTGAGGCTGTCGATACCATCGGTCATATTGAGATGCGCATGTTTGGCGCGTTTCGCGCCGAGCGCGACGGTTTTCCCATCACGGATAAGATGTGGCGTCGCAAAAAGGCGGCAACACTTGCCGAACGTCTTGCGCTGGGTATGGATGCCATGGTCGACCGCGAGACAATCGCCATGGAGTTGTGGCCCCATGCCGAGTTTAACGCCGCGCGCAACAATCTGTATTCGACGGTATCGCGCTTGCGCTCGGCTTTGGGTCCAACGCCGGATGGCAAGTCGTGTGTGCTCATCCAAAACGAGTGCATTGGGCTCAACGGCGACTACGTTAAGACCGATGCAAGGCTCTTTGACCAGCTGAGCCGTGAGATCCTGGGAAACCGTATGGGTGCGAGAGGCCCTCACCTGGTTGAGCTATGTCTTAAGGTCGAGCAGCTCTACGCGGGCCCACTGTATGTTCCCACCGGTTGCAATCCCACGTTCTTTACGCGTATGCGCCACATTATGCAATCCAAGTACATCGACTGCATGATTAGGGGAGCGAATGCCGCTCTCGAGGAAAATGACCTGCAATCGGCAATTTGGCTCGTGGAATCGGGGCTTCGCCAGGAGACGGCGCGCGAGGACATGGTTCGCTGCGCCATGCGCGTTTACGGTGCGGCGGGACGACGTCGCGATGTTGTTGAGTTGTACAGCGGCCACATGCACCACCTGAGAGAACAGGTTCAAGGCGTGCCCGAGCCCGAGACAAGGCGTCTGTATGAGCGCCTGGTCGAAGGCAGACTCAAGCGCGTGCTTGTCGAGCGATAAAAAATGGGCGTCCGAATCAATCGGACGCCCGCAGACTTGCTCGGTATGACCCAGTCGGTTTTAGACGAGCTTGATCTTCTCGATATCCTTGCGCGAGGACTCGCGATACAGCGAGAACTTGCGGCCGATAACCTGAACGACCTCGGCGTGGCAGCGCTCGGCGAGCTCCTCGGCGGCCTCGCGGGCAGAAAGGCTGGAGCCGTCCAGCACGGAGCACTTAACGAGCTCGTGCTTCTCCAGGTAGGCAACCGTCTGCTCGACGGTGCCCTCGTTGACATCGGACTTACCGATGATGATGGCGGGGTTGAGGTGATGGGCCATGCTGCGAAGCTGCTTGACCTGGGCTCCTGTCAGTGCCATGGGTTCTCGCTTTCTATGTATGGGGCGCCCCGCAATGGGGCCTTAATCTACGTGAGCTGTCCCACGATAGCGCAGGAACGGCGTGGTGTGGAGCGCGTTTGCCCAGTTCGCAAAGAATGCGGATGCCGGACGGGTAGACGATGCAGGCTTTAGATGGGCTACGGGCGGGGTACGGAGACCGGCTCCCAGGCGATAAACGCCCATCGGACTTTGCGGATGTGGTCGAGCATGTAACGTCCCTGCGGTACGCCCTTGGATCCCGGCTCGCCGGCATGGGGGTTCTCGATCATGTGGTGGGCGATATAGTCGCGCAGGCGGTCGATCTTATCCTCATTACCGTGCTCGAGCATGCGAGAAAAGTCTGCCACGCCCGCCTCGAGACTATCGAAGGTGTCGCGACGGGGTGATTCAAAATACGTAACCTGCGGCAGCGCCCCCATCTGAATAAGGATGTTAAAGGCATATACAAATCCGTTGCTGTGGGTAACCGAGGCGCCGATGGCATTCATCAAGTGCAGGTCATAACGCGGGCTGGAGTTGGCGACCATGGTGACGGCACAACGCCGGCGAGCCGTGCGGTCGAGCTTGGCAAGCGCGCCTTTGAGGTCAGTCGTAGTAACTGAGCGACTGGCAAAGGCAACATCCACAGTCTTGGCAACCGGCCCAACCAAACCCCAATCATCGTCCCAGGCAAGCTCAAGCGGCGTAATCAGCTCCTCGAGCCCATAGTACTCAATGCCAGCATCAAGGGTGCCTAACATGGCAGGAGAGAAGTCGGCAGCAATCACGGGATGCCCAGCCTGAGCAAGCGGAATAGCAATCGACCCAGCTCCGCACCCCATATCGAGCACCGACTCATCAGGCTCAAGCGCCAACAGCTTTATAAAATCCCGAGCATACGGGGCAGTCTCCAGCGGACGAAAATGCCGAGCCCGCTTATCCCACTCAAAAGGATCATCAGCCCGATGTTGAGCGGCCTGCAGACGCATCCATTCGCCATTCCAGTCCGCAGAAAGCAGCTCAGAGCGAGCATCCCCATCAACCACGGGTCAACCTCCTAGCAACAAAAAAAGCGACTCCTCCCAAAAGAAGAGCCGCAACCAGCATATATCAGAAAAAGAACCGTTCCAACGCCAAACCGCCGCACCAGCCAAGTGGTGCAGGAGCGAAGCAACTGCAATCGGGATAGAACCCAACTAAGGCCCCGTTGTGCGGGAGCCCCGGGGAGGGCAAATATATAAGGTCGATCGCGAGTTCCGCACGAGCCGGAGAGCACTTAATGTGCTCTCCGTGCGAGTCAGGACTGTCCGAGCAGGCGACCTTATATATACCCCGGGGCTCCTCGCCAGTCCCCCTCAGCTAGTTCTTGAGCGAGTTCAGCGGCGCCGGGAAGCGTCCACCGCGGTGGGCAAGCACGGTGCCGGCGTTGGAGTTCACTGGCATGATGGGTGCACGGCCAAACAGGCCGCCATACTCGACGCAGTCGCCCACGCCCTTGCCGATGGCGGGAATCACGCGCACAGCCGTGGTCTTGTTGTTGATGACGCCGATGGCCATCTCGTCGGCGATGATGCCGGCGATGGTCTCGACCGGGGTGTCGCCGGGGATGGCGATCATGTCCAGGCCGACGGAGCACACGCAGGTCATGGCCTCGAGCTTCTCGAGCGAAAGCGCGCCGGCCTCGACGGCGGCGATCATGCCGGCGTCTTCGGACACGGGGATAAAGGCGCCCGAGAGGCCACCGACGCTGGAACTGGCCATGACGCCGCCCTTCTTGACGGCGTCGTTGAGCATGGCGAGCGCGCAGGTCGTGCCCGGGCCACCGCAGGCGCCCACGCCGATAATCTCGAGGATGCGAGCAACGGAGTCGCCAATGGCGGGCGTAGGCGCCAGCGACAGGTCGACGATGCCCTTCTCGACACCCAGTCGATGGGCGGCCTCGCGGCTCATGAGCTCGCCGGCACGGGTGATCTTAAAGGCGGTCTGCTTAATCTTCTCGGCGACTTCCATCATCGAGGCGGAGTCGGGCAGCTTCTCCAGGGCTGCCGCCATAACGCCGGGGCCCGAGACGCCAACGTTGATGACGGCGTCGGCCTCGCCACCGCCGTGGACGGCGCCCGCCATAAACGGGGAGTCCTCGACCATGTTGGCAAAGCAGACAAACTTGGAGGCGCCAACGGAATCCTCATCTGCCGTAAGCTTGGCGGCATCGATGATGGTCTGGGCGGCCATGAGCACGGCGTCCATGTTGATGCCGGCACGCAGGCTGGCGACGTTGACGCTGGAGCAGACGCGGCTGGTGGTAGCGAGCGCCTGGGGGATGGACTGGATGACGCGGCGGTCGGCGTCGCCGATGCCCTTCTGGACGAGCGCGGAGAAGCCGCCCAGGTAATCGATACCGAGTGTCTCGGCCGCGCGGTCGAGTGCGTGCGCGATAGGGGTGAGGTCCTCATCCTTGCAGCACGCGGCGATCTGCGCCACCGGGGTGACGGAAACGCGCTTGTTGACGATGGGGATACCGTACTCGCGCTCGAGGTTCTCGGCGGTCTCGACCAGGTGCTCAGCCGTGTGCGTCACGTGGTCGTAGATCTTCGTGCACATGCGGTCGAGGTTCTCGTCGCCGCAACCCATGAGCGAAACACCCATGGTGATGGTCCTGATGTCGAGGTTCTGTTCCTCAACCATGCCGCGGGTTTCCGCGATTTCTGCGGGCGTGATCGCCATCCTTGCGCTCCTATCTGCCAAACGAGCATAGCCTTATCTATTCTAACGTGCCGCATGTGCCAAGTGGCGCATGCGGCACGTTTTGGTGGTCGGTTGTTTCCGTTGTGTTACTGCCCAAAGACCTCTTCGGCGATGCGCGCGCTTTCGGCGGCATCCTTGGCGTAGTAGTCCGCGCCGATCTGCTTGGCGTATTCGGGGGTGAGCACGGCGCCGCCTACGATGATCTTGACGCCCGGCACCTCGGCATGAAGCAGCTTGATGGTCTCCTCCATGGCGACGACCGTGGTGGTCATAAGCGCCGAGAGGCCGACGAGCTTGATGTCACGCTCCCGCACGGTCTTGAGCACCTCTTGCGGGTCGACGTCGCGGCCTAGGTCAAAGACGGTGTAGCCGTAGTTATCGAGCAGCATCTTGACGATGTTCTTGCCGATGTCGTGGATGTCGCCCTTGACGGTGGCCACGCAGATTTTGCCCTTGTCGGCAATCTCGCCGGCGGGCATCAGACGCTTGATGGTGTCAAAGCCCACGCGCGCTGCCTCGGCCGAGGCCATGAGCTGCGGCAAGAAGAACTTGCCCTGGTCAAAGAGGACGCCAACCTCGTCGAGGGCGGGGATAAAGTGATTGTTGATGAGGTCCATGGCGTCATGGTCTGCCAGCAGACGCTCGGTCTCGGCCGCGATTTCGCCCTTGCGGCCCGAGACGACCATGCGACGAATCGGGTCGTCGTTGCCGTCGGTGCCGGTGGTGCCAGCAGCGGGCGCGGCGTCGGTCGATACCGCCTGAGCCGCCGCCGGATTCGCGGCGATCTTGTACGGATCGGTCCAGCCGGCGTAGCGCTCGATGTATCCGGTCGAGCCCTCGTCCTCAACGCTCAGCACGCGATAGCTGTAGACGGTATCCATAAAGCGCTTGGAACCTGGGTTCATGATGGGGGCGTCCAGGCCCGCGCCAAAAGCGGCAGCCAAAAAGACCGAGCCCAGCAGCGGGCGGGCAGGCAGACCAAAGCTGATGTTCGACACGCCGAGTGCGCATTTGACGCCCAGACGCTCCTTGCACAGGGACATGGCGCGCAGGATCTGTTCGGCTTGGCGTTGATTGGTCGAGGCGGTCATGACCAGGCAGTCGATGAGGATGCGGTCCGGTCCGATGCCGTAGCGGGCAGCCTCGGCCACGATGCGCTCGGCGATGGCGAAGCGAGCCTCGGCGGTATCGGGGATGCCGCCTTCGTCGAGCGTAAGGCCGACAACGTTGGTGCCGTAGTGGGCGACCAGCGGAAAGATCTCATCCATGATCTGCTGCTTGCCATTGACCGAGTTGATGATGGGCTTGCCGGCGTAGCGGCGCACAGCGGCCTCGACGGCTGCGGGATCGGTGGAGTCGATCTGCAGCGGCAGCAAGGTGGAGCCCTGGAGCTGCTCGGTCGCCTGTTGGATGATCTTGACCTCGTCGATCTCGGGCAGGCCCACGTTGACGTCCAGGATGTCGGCGCCCTGTTCCTGCTGGCTGATGCCCTGGCTCACGACGTAGTCCAGGTCGCCGCCGCGCAGGGCCTGCTGCAGGCGCTTTTTGCCGGTGGGATTGATGCGCTCGCCGATGACAGCGATCTTGTGGCCATCGCAGGGAAGGTCCACGACCGTCTGGGCGCTCGTGACCGACATGCTGGGCTTGCGGTGACGCGGGCTGGGCGTGTGGTTGTCGATGAGGGTACGAAGTGCCGCCATGTGCGTGGGCGTGGTACCGCAGCATCCGCCGACGACGCTCACGCCGTCCTCGATCATGCCGGTGACGGCCTCGGCGTATTCGGGGGCCTGGATATCAAAGACGGTATTGCCGTCATCGTCCACGTGGGGCAGTCCCGCATTGGCCTGCACCATAACGGGCTTGTCGGTAACGGTGAGCATGCGTGCGGCGAGCCCTCGGAGCTCGGCCGGTCCCTGGCTGCAGTTGATGCCCAAAACGTCGGCGCCGATGGCGTCGAGCGTGATAGCGGCCACCTCGGGACTCGTACCCAGGAACGTGCGACCGTCTTCTTCAAAGGTCATGGTGGCAAAGACGGGCAGGTTGGAGTTCTCGCGGCAGGCGAGGACGGCGGCCTTGATCTCGGTAAGGTCGGTCATGGTCTCGATAATAAAGAGGTCCACGCCCGCGTCGACGCCGGCGCGCACCTCCTCGGCAAAGAGGTCATAGGCCTCGTCGAAGCTCAGGGTGCCCAGGGGGCGCAGTAGGGCACCGATGGGGCCGATGTCGCCGGCGACGTAGTGGGCACCGGCCGCGCGGGCGCAGGCGACAGCGGCGGCAAAGACATCTGCCACGGTGGCGGCACCGTCGAGCTTGTGGGCGTTGGCGCCAAAGGTGTTGGCGGTAATCACGTCGCAGCCGGCCTCGACATATTGACGTTGGATATCGGTGATAACCTGGGGCTCCTCAAAGTTGAGCAGCTCGGGCAGGGCGCCGGCCTTCATGCCAGCCGCCTGCAGCATGGTGCCCATGCCGCCGTCGAACAGCAGGTGCCCCGTGCCCTCGATGGCGGCGCGCAGGCGATCGTCCTTAATGCGAAGGTCGTCGATCGTGCACGTCTTGTACGCAGCGCCATTGCGGCGTGCGGCATCAACAGGCGCCGCCAGCGCGGCGCCGTCCAGATCATGGGTGATAAGCGGAGTAAACATCGAGGGCTCCTAATGGCTGGAATAGCAGGTGGTGTGGGCGGCGCGGAAGCGGCAGTGCTCGCGCATGCGGCAGATATTGCAGGTGGGGCGGCTCTGGGCGTCGTGGACCTCGCCGTCGAATAGGCCGATCACTGCGGTCACGCTCTTGGTGGGCATGAGCAGGTTGGTAGGTGTGACGGTCAGCCCGATGAGCCGCGTGGCGTTGAGCGCAGCCACGATTGAGCGCTGGGCCGTAAGCGGGCAGTCGCCGTAGCCGGGACTAAAGCGCCAGTTACCGGCGAGTCCGTGCGCGGCGGCCGCAGCCTTGACCTGCTGGTCCATCTGCTCGACGGCGGCTTCTACATAGGCGGAGCACGCGGCATCGAGCACGGCTCCCTCTAGGGGCTGCTGGGCTCCCGTGGTGCGCAGGCGACGCTCGGCGTCCATGCCGAGAGTGCATGCCATGAGCGCGGCAAAGCGGGCGTCTTTGAGGTGGCGATAGATATCGCGACCGCGCAGCTCAACGTTGGTGCCGACCAAGCGAATGCAAGGCTCGCCCTGTTCATCGATTCCCGTGGCATCGACGGCAAATACGCGGCGCACGCCACGGGGTTCAATATCCAGCTCCAGACGCTCAACGACAAGCTCAATACGCTGCGACAGCTCGGGCTCAATCTGCTGACCGCCGTAGCCCAGATACCGCAGCATCTCGGCACGGTCGACACGAGGGTGGTGAGCAGCGTCGATACGGTAAAGCGCCGGCGACGCAAGGTCGGCCGGCACTTCAACAACGGTTGTATCGACGTGCGGTTTTTCCATTACCCCAGGCGCTCCATAATGGTTGCGGCGATCGCAGGACGATTCATAGTGTACAGGTGCAGACCGTCGGCACCGTGCTCTTTGAGGTCGCAAAGCTGACGGGCGGCATAATCTACACCGGCTGCCTGCAGGCTCGCGGGGTCGTTCTCGTATTTGGCGAGAATCTTGATGACGGGGGAGGGCAGCGACGCACCGCACATAAAGACCATGCGGCTGATCTGCGACTTGCCCATAAACGGCATGATGCCCGCAGTAATGGGCACGGTGATACCGGCCTTGTCGGCAAGCTCGCGAAAACGGTAGAAGCACTCGTTGTCAAAAAAGAGCTGCGTCACAAAGAAGCTCGCGCCGGCGTCCTGTTTTTGCTTGAGGTGCTCGACCGAGAGGTTGAGATCCTCACAGGCAATGTGGCCCTCGGGGTAGGCTGCGGCGCCCACGCAAAAGCCGGCGTCGACGAGCTCGGGGATGAGGTCGCGGGCGTAGGCGTAGTCCGAGGCGGGCTTGTCGTCCTCGGTCGCGCCAGCGGGAAGATCGCCGCGCAGAGCCAGTACATTTTCTACGCCGGCGGAGTGGTATTCGTCGATCTTGGCGGCGATATCGGCGTGCGAGCGGCCCACACAGGTAAGATGTGCCACCGAGGGTGTATCGAATTCGCTCGTAATCATATGCGCTATGGGGGCGGTGGTGGCACCGTTGCCGGAGCCGCCGGCCGAGCAGGTGACCGAGACAAAGCTCGGCGAAAGCTTGCACAGATTGCCTGCCACTTCGCGAGCCGTATCGAGGGTCAGCTCGCCCTTGGGCGGGAACATCTCAAACGAAACGGGCGCGGTGCCCTGGGATGCTGCCTGCTTAAAAACCTCATCGACGCGCATATCGTGCTCCTTTAGATGCCTGGGTGCGATGTTTTGTTGCAAGGATTCTACAGCACCACTGTGCTAAGGTGGAGTTTCTCTCTCGATTTGGGGATACCAATCGAAAATGCTTCGCTATCGGCATTTCCTATAACAGGGCAGTCAATGTAGGATGGGGCTATATTGAATGGTATCTGATGCGAAATACCAGTTAAGAAAGCCCCGTCCCAAATTGACTACCCTTAAACCATGGGGAGAGGTCTGCAATTTATGCAGTTGATTGGCTGTTGAGGGTGGCAACGCCGCCTCGATAGGGTAACCTCAATGATTGGTTTCGCGACGGCAACATAACGGTAATGTCGCGGAAACACGGCGAGTCTAAGCTATGACTCGTTCGTTAGTAATCAACACCGCTTCTCACGCGGTGCCGATACGAAGGGAGTTCCGTATGGCCGAACTTACTGACCGCTTCGGGACCATGGTGTTCTCTGAGGAAGTCATGAAGGACTACCTCCCCAAGGACATTTGGAAGCGCCTTGCTGCAACCCTCGAGGGCGGTGAGCCGCTCGACCTGGATGTGGCCAATGCCGTTGCCCATGCCATGAAGGTCTGGGCCATCTCCAAGGGAGCGACGCACTACGCGCACTGGTTCCAGCCGCTTTCGGGCATTACTTCCGAGAAGCACGACAGCTTCCTGGAGCCCAACCACGACGGCACCGCCATTACCAAGTTTACGGGCAAGAACCTCATCCAGGGCGAGCCCGATGCCTCCAGCTTCCCCAACGGCGGCCTACGCGCCACCTTCGAGGCCCGTGGCTACACCGCTTGGGATCCCACCAGCCCCGCCTTTATCAAGGACGATGTCCTGTGCATCCCCACGGCTTTCTGCTCCTACACGGGCGAGGCCCTGGACAAGAAGACCCCGCTGCTGCGCTCCATGACCGCGCTCTCGCGTGAGTCCAAGCGCGTTTTGGCGCTGTTTGGCAAGACCCCCAAGAAGGTCGTTCCTTCTGTGGGCGACGAGCAGGAGTACTTCCTGATCAAAAAGGACGCCTATCGCAAGCGCAAGGACCTGGTCATCACCGGCCGAACCCTCTTTGGTGCTGCTCCCTGCAAGGGCCAGGAGCTCGAGGAGCACTACTTTGGCGCTATCCGCCCCACCGTCTCGGCCTATATGAAGGATCTGGACGATGAACTGTGGGCGCTTGGCATTCCCGCCAAGACCAAGCACAACGAGGTCGCTCCCTGCCAGCATGAGCTCGCACCGGTCTATGGCGAGGTCAACGAGGCCATCGACCAGAATCTGGTCATGATGGAGAAGATGAAGCTCATCGCCTCCCGCCACGACTTGGTCTGCCTGCTGCACGAGAAGCCCTTCGAGGGCATCAACGGTTCGGGCAAGCACAACAACTGGTCGCTTGGCACCGAGTCCGAGAATCTGCTCGATCCGGGCGACACCCCGCTCGACAACCTGCAGTTCATCGTCTTCCTCACCGCGGTGATCGAGGCCGTCGATAACTATCAGGAGCTCCTGCGTGCCTCCGTTGCCTCGGCCGGCAACGACCATCGTCTGGGCGCCAACGAGGCTCCTCCGGCGATTATGTCCATCTTCCTGGGCGACCAGCTTACCGAGGTCGTCGAGAAGATCATCGATGGCAAGGCTTCCGTCCATGCCACGCGCGGCGTGCTCGACCTGGGCGCCGATACCCTGCCCAAGCTGATGCAGGACAACACCGACCGCAACCGCACCTCCCCGTTTGCCTTCACCGGCAACAAGTTCGAGTTCCGTGCCTGCGGCTCCGAGCAGAACGTCTCCGACTCCAACCTGGTGCTCGATGCCGCCGTGGCCAAGTCACTCAAGTCCTTCGCCGACGCGCTTGAGGGTACGCCCGAGGATGACTTCCAGGACGCTGCGCTCGAGTACTGCAAGAAGGTCCTGACCGACCACCAGCGCATCCTCTTCTCCGGCGATGGCTACTCCGACGAGTGGCCCGTCGAGGCCGAGAAGCGCGGCCTTGCCAACAACAAGACCACGGCCGACGCCCTGCCCGCCTTTGTTTCCGAAAAGGCCATTGCGCTCTTTGAGGAGACGGGTGTCCTGACCAAGGCCGAGGCTCAGTGCCGCTACGATTGCAAGCTCGAGAAGTACAACAAGCTCATGAACATCGAGGCTACCACGATGGTTCGCGAGGCGCGTCGTACCTATCGCCCGGTCATTACCGCCTATGCCACCAAGGTCGCTAAGGGCCTTGAGACTATTCGTGCCGCCGGTGCCGAGGCCGCCATGCAGTGCGAGCAGAACACGCTCAACAAGCTCTGCAACGGTATCACCACCATCAACGACTCCATCAAGGCGCTCGACGCCGTGCATCAGAAGGCCGAAGCCCTCGATGGTCAGGAGCAGGCCAACGTGTATGCACACGAGGTCGTTCCCGCTATGGATACGCTGCGCGCCGCCGTGGATGCCATGGAGGAGATCGTGGCCGCCGACTACTGGCCGGTCCCGACCTACGACGACATTCTGTTCTATGTGTAACAGACACGTTTGATTTTGCGTGTGAAGGGGTCTCGCCTGTGTGAGGCCCCTTCTTTTTTGCCGCTTTGACCTGCTTTGAACTTGCAGCCGAGCGAGCGTTTCGCGCGGGGCATTTTAAAAGTTGTAACCTGTTTTGGCATGCGGACGTTTCGGGCGTTTGTTCATAAAGGGGAGGATGATCCGATGAGGGTATTCGATATCGTGTTTAGCCCGACCGGCGGAACGGAAAGAGCGTCTGGCTACATTGCCAATGCGTTGGAAGGGGAAACCGTTGCTGTAGATCTGACCGATAGCGGGCTTGGTTTTCGCACGGTTGCGATGACAAAAGAGGATGTAGCCGTGATCGCGGTGCCCTCGTATGGCGGGCGAGTCCCGGCTGTGGCCGCGGAGCGCTTGGGTATGATGCGGGGAAACGGAGCGCAGGCGGTCCTGGTTTGTGTTTACGGAAATCGCGCGTATGAGGACACGCTGGTCGAGCTTGAGGATGCGGCAAAGGGCGCGGGCTTTCGGGTGATCGCTGCGGTTTCTGCCATCGCCGAGCATTCTATTGTTCGCCAGTTTGCCGCCGGTCGGCCAGACGCACAGGACGCGGCGCAGCTCGCTGGGTTTGCGGATCAGATTCAGCAAAAGATATCTGCAGGAGATGCTTCTGAGCCGGCAATTCCGGGCAATCGTCCCTATAAGAAGGCAGGGGGCACCGGTGTGGTGCCCAAGGCCACAAAGGAGTGCACTGCCTGCGGGGCTTGTGCCACAGCGTGTCCCGTTGGCGCTATCGATAAAGACGATCCCAAGCGGGTGGACAAAAAAGCCTGCATTTCCTGCATGCGCTGCGTTGCCGTGTGTCCGTGGGGCGCTCGCACGGTAAATCCCGTCATGCTCTCTGCGGCTACCAAGATGTTGAGCAAAGCCTGCTCTGAGCGAAAAGAATGCGAGCTGTTTATCTAGCGCAAGGGCGTTGAGTACTTTTCGTCTTATAACGGCAAAAAGAACGAACCCGTCGGACCTTACATCCGGCGGGTTCGTACATTTTTGAGTTGGTGCCCCCAGCGGGATGTCCGCGTGCGGCTGGCGCCGCCCGCTTCCGCTGCGTCGCTCCGCTCCTTGCGTGCTGTGCTGGAAAACGCTCCGCGTTTCCTCAGCTCCGCACCCTGCCGGGTTCGAATCCCAGCGTATGGGTAGCAAAAAGCCCGCCACCGAATTGGTAACGGGCTTCTCAGATTCTGTGGTGCCCCCAGCGGGATGTCCGCGTGCGGCTGGCGCTGCCCGCTTCCGCTGCGTCGCTCCGCTCCTTGCGTGCTGCGCTGGAAAACGCTCACGCGCTTCCTCAGCTCCGCACCCTGTCGGGTTCGAATCCCGGCACATGGATAGCAAAAAGCCCGTCACCGCAGGGGTAACGGGCTTCTCGATTTAAATGGTGCCCCCAGCGGGATTCGAACCCGCGATATCCACCTTGAAAGGGTGGCGTCCTTGGCCGCTAGACGATGGGGACAGCGGGAAAGAGTATAGCAGACTTTTTTGCCGGCGCGTATATCGTTGGCAAACTGGAAAACCACCACAAAGGAGTAGGCTTCTATTCCGATTTTCAAATATCTCAATCTGTAACATCTGGGCGGGCAAATCGGCTCTATGTGTTACAGATCGAGACAGACGGCGGGCGTCGGGACGAACATCTCATTCTGTAACAGCAAGACGACTTTTAACGGTCTAGATGTTACAGATTGAGACAAACCGCTGGGACGGGGCAAAACCACCACAAAGGTGCCTGTCCCCTTTGTGGTGGTGGGGCGTTAGGAGAGGAGCTTCATGGCGGCGTCGTGGGCGGCGTGCTCGTAGGTATCGTCGAGGGACTTGAGCGGCAGCAGGGTTGTGGCCTGTGTATCGCCGCGACGCTCGAGGGCGTGCGCGATGAGCCAGTCGGCGAGCTCGGGGTTCTTGGGCAGCGCCGGGCCATGCAGGTACGTGCCGATGACGCCCTTGTAGATCAGACCCTCGAAGCCATCGTCTCCGTTGTTGCCGGTGCCCGTGACGACGGACGTTCCAAGCGGCGTGGCGTCGGCGTCGAGCAGAGTGCGGCCGCCGTGGTTCTCGAATCCCACAAAGGGCTCGGGTGCCAGGTCGGTCTTGACGGCGACGTTGCCGATCAGGCGGTCAGAACCGCGCACGGTTTCGGCGGCGATGATGCCCAGACCTTCAATGCGATCTTCACCCATGTAGTATGAACGGCCGAGCAACTGGTAGCTGCCACAGATGGCAAGCAATGAGCCACCATCTTCAACATAGGCCGCGACCTTGTCTTTTTGAGCGAGCAGCTCGTGCGCCACGGCCAGCTGGTCGCGATCGGAGCCGCCGCCCATCATGACGATATCGGTGTCGGTGAGATCGAGCGACTCGCCCATACGGACCTCGTCCACGCGCACGGGAATGCCACGCCAGGCGCAGCGGCGCTCGAGGGCGATGACATTGCCGCCGTCGCCGTAGAGGTTGAGGGCGTCGGGGTACAGATAGACGATGCGCAGGGGGCGCGAAAGTTCGGTCGGCGCGACGCCGACGGGAACGGCACTGCCATCGGCGCACGTTGAAGCGTGGGCGGCAACCGAGCTCGCATCGGTATCCTTAAGCCCGTCGAGCTCCTTGACCAGCGGCGGAAAGGCCGTGTAGTTGGCGACGGCATAGAAAGTGTCGCCAGCTTCCTCGTCTGCCACGGCGCCGATCGCCTGCTCGATATTCGAGATGATGACGGCGTCAATGCCGGCGTACTTGAGGCGAACCTGCATATCATGTGCACGCGTGCCGCCGGCAAAGGCGACAAGCCCCGCTGTATCGGCGATGCGCTCAAAGTCGACGTCGTAGATCCACGAGACATCGTGGCCATCGGCATCGTTGTCGTTCAGGAAAAAGGCGCAGAGCCTGCCGCCTGCCGTCTTGATGGACTGGATTTGTCGATCGAAGCCTACGGGATTCTTGGCCAGGTTGGCCTCGACGGTTCGGCCGGCGATATTCCAACGGCCCATGCGACCACCTGCTGGCACGTAGGCGTCGAGCGTGGGCTGCAGGCGCGCGGTGTCCACGCCCAGCTCGTGGGCCGCAAAGAAGGCTGCGGCTACGTTGTAGACCATATACAGGCCGTTGTAGCGTGTGGCGATGTGTGCGGCGGCCGCGTCGGGCGCAGAACCAAAGACCAGGTCAAAGCCGTAGCCGTCGCAGCCGAGCTCCACGCCCGTCACGCGACGGACAAGCGCGGGGCGGGCCCAGCCGCACGAGGGGCAATGGTATGCGCCAAGCTGTCCGTACTGCACATAGTCGTACTCCAACGGTGCGTTGCACTGTGAGCAAAAACGCGAGTCGCTAATGCGGTCGGACTCGGTGTTGGTGGCGCCGTCGATGCCAAAGGCGATGCTTGCATTGGGAACGCGCGCGGCGATTGCGGCACACAGCGGGTCGTCTGCGTTGTAGATGAGCGTTGTTGCCGGAGAGAGCTCCAACGCACGGGCGATGACATCCTGGGTATGGTCGATCTCGCCGTAGCGGTCTAGTTGGTCGCGGAACAGGTTGAGCAGCACAAAGTGGGTCGGCTTGAGCTTGGGCAGAACGCGTACGGTGTAGAGCTCGTCGCACTCAAAGACGCCTACGCGCTTGCCGCTGTCGACACGCTTAAGATCGCTGCGGGCCTCGAGCAGAGCACCCACTACGCCAGGCTCCATATTGTTGCCGGCACGGTTGCACACCACGGTAGCACCGCTGGCAGCAACGGCGTCGGCGATGAGGTTGGATGTGGTGGTCTTGCCATTAGTACCGGTGATCACCACGCTGCGGTCGACCAGACTCGCGAGGTCGCTTAGCAGCTCGGGGTCGATCTTCATGGCGATGCGGCCGGGAAGCACGCCGCCCTGGCGTTTGAGGACGGAGCGCAGCCCCCAGCGGGCGATATCGCTCGAGGTGCAGGCGAGAGATGAGCGGAGGTTCATGAAGCCGTTCCTAACATAGATGACATGGTCGGGGCGATCGCGTCGCTAAAAGCCGTAGCGGCGCGCAAATTCCTGGGCAAGCTGCGATACATCTTCGCAGGCGTTGGCCCAGGGGGCAAAGTCGGGGGTGTCCGAGATAATGCCGTCGGCTTCCCAAACCGCCTGGTGCGAGAGGTCCCAGGGGTCGCGTGGCTCGGGTCGGCAGGGAAGGTACGGCGTCTGGTACATGGGGTTCAGCAAGAAGAACGCGCCGCCCTCGCAACGGTTAGCAAACTCGCGCAGTGCACGTGTCGCCGGACGCATCTTGTTTGTTTTGAACAGCAGAATCGTGCGGGCGAGCAGGTACCAGGGGGAGTTCTCGAGTGCATCAGCTCCCACCTGCTCCTCGAGCTGGTGAGCCAGGGCAAAAAAGCCGTCCTGGTCTTCCAGGCGGGCGAGGGCGAGCAACACGGTGCCGGCAGCTCGGGTGGGATAACCTTCTGCCTTAAGGACGCGGCGGGCGTAGTTGGCAGCAGCACGGTAACGAGCGCTCGCCATGCACAGCTGCGAGATGGCCTCGAGCGTGTGAAGCCAGCCGATAAGCGCCGGCTCGCTTACGGTAAGGTCTGCTGCGGTGACACCGTCGGCCAAAACATTATTAGCCCAGTAGTGCGGGGCCTCCATATCAAACCCGGGCACGCTCTGTTGCAGGTAGTCGGCGGTGCTCGCCTCGAGCTTCATCAGGTCGCCCAGGCAGGCATCGACGGGCGTGTCCGCCAGGATGATGGCGAGCAACTGCGCATCGACGGCAAGTGCATCGACGCGGACGATCTTGAGCAGCTCATCGCGCATATCGTCGAACAGACGGTTGCGCGTCTGCTCAAACTCCTCGTCGCTGCCCATGTCCTCGATGCGGCGAAGCTCGTCAAGCAAATGACGATGAACGCCGGCATAGGACAGCAGCGCTTGGGCATGCTCGGTCTGCGCATACTTGTGGGGGTTTGCGCTGATGTCGTTATGGACAAGCTCGCGTGCTGCATCGGTGAGTTCGGGGTGCGACGCCAGATAGGTGCGCTCCAGATAGGCGGGGATGTAGACGCTCGGATCCATTAGAGGTCTCCTCCCTTAAACGGCAATCCCTGTTCGGCCGCGCGCAGGATTCGTTCGTCGATCTGAGAGCGCACGATGTCGTTGGTGGCGACCCAGGCGGCAAAGCTGGCGTTGTCGGGCGCGCCTAGGCCCTCCTGCAGCACCGGCGTCGCCTCGGACAGGGCAAGGACAAGCTCATCGGTGGAGCCCGGACCTACGTTGACGCGGGCATAGATGCCATCGGGAAACTCGGTTTGGAAGTAGAGTGCTTCGGCTGCGTGCGGGCATGAGCGCACCAGGATGCGCAGGTAGTGCTCGGCGCCCTCGTAATCCAGTTCGCGCCAGGCTGCGCTCATCAGTGCGATGAGCGTCCACGGGTCCAAGTCGCGCTCTGCGTCCTTGGGACGGCGGCGCAGCGGCGTGTTGGCAAGATAGGGTACGGAGTGGGCGGAACGAAAACGCTTGAGCTCCTCGGCAGGGTATTCGAGCTTTGCCATGGCAAGCATCGCGGTATGGCGGACGCCAGCGGGGTCGTTGGGCGCAAAGTCCAGGCTGCGATTCGCGGCATCCAGCGACATGCGGTAGCGGCCGCTAATGAGCGCGCGCGATGCCAAGGCGGCAAGCCAGCGCAGGTAGGGACGGCGGGTCAGGTCGCCTGCGGCCTCACGCTCGTAGGGGTCCTGTGCCGAGGCAATCTTGAGCGCCAGGTCGTGCTCCACCTCGTCGCACTTGGACACCAGATACTGTACGTATTCCTCGTTGGATTCGGCGGTGAGCGCCGTCAGCATGCGCTGGGCATCCCAGTTGGCCGGATCGAGCGCGGCTGCCTCGCGGAGCATGTTCTCGGCAGCTGCCTCTTCCTGCTCTGCCTGGGTATCGTCAGGGATAAAGGGAATGCGGTAATCGACGGCCTCGACCACCTTGGCAATGAGGTGCCCGGCGCGGTCGCGGTCGTGCACGATGAGCGGTGCGGGGTTGCGGGTGAATTGTTCCATCAGACGCTCTACGGCGGCAGCGTCGGTGAGCGGGATATTGTCGCGGCGCAAGGCCTCAAGAACGAGGCGATGGCAATCCTCTTGAATGGGATCGAATGCCATGGGGCCTCCTTTGCTGCGGTTAGGGTTCAAATGTTTCTATATAAAATTCTAGTTTACCCGCATGTGGCGCACCGGGGGTGCCGCACTTGGACTTGCACCTTTGCACCACGAAGACGGATGTCGCACAAATGTCGGCACCTTGGACGACCGAGTGGTATCACGGTGCCGCAAACGGTCGATTTTTGGCGGCGAACGGTGCATATTTTGGAGGGGCACAGTCCTGCCCAGGATATGTAGTCAACCTTGATAAAACGTTTGCCCAGCTTGGGAGTATGAATGCCGCACAAGGGTCTTCAGGGATAGAAAAAACGTTTCATCATTGGCGGCTTTAGGTGAATAACTGACCAACCAGAACGGTAAAATAGTGTTTGTCTGAGCGTTGAGACGTTTAGACATCGCGCATTGTCATCGCCGGCAACGCGCAAAACGGTCCTAACGGAGCCAATCGGGTGCTCCGTTATATACGCAAGTCTAAGAGGGGCTTGTTTAGGAGGCACAGTATGGGACGTTTTACCAATCCTCGCGATCTGTACTTTGGTGAGGGCGCTCGCCACGAGGTGAAGAACCTCAAGGGCAAGAAGGCCATCATCGTTTCTGGCGGCAGCTCTATGCGCCGCGGCGGGTTCCTACAGGACGTCGAGAACGACCTTAAGGAAGGCGGTTTCGAGGTCAAGCTGTTCGAGGGCGTCGAGTCCGACCCGTCCATCGAGACGGTCATGAAGGGCGCCGAGGCCATGCGCGAGTTCGAGCCCGACTGGATTATCGCCATCGGTGGCGGCTCGCCCATCGATGCCGCTAAGGCCATGTGGGTCTTCTACGAGTATCCCGAGGAGTCCTTCGATAACATCATCCAGCCGTTCAGCTTCCCGGAGCTGCGTCAGAAGGCTCATTTCTGCGCCATCTCCTCTACCTCCGGCACCGCTACCGAGGTCACCGCGTTCTCCGTCATTACCGACTACGCCAAGGGCATCAAGTACCCGCTGGCCGACTTCAACATCACCCCTGATGTCGCCATCGTCGACCCCGAGCTCACCTACACCATGCCCGCCAAGCTGTGCGCTCACACCGGCATGGATGCTCTGACCCACTGCATGGAGGCCTACGTTTCCACCTGCGCCTCTATGTTCACCGACGCCAACGCCCTGCACGGCATCCGCGAGATCGTCGAGTGGCTGCCCAAGTCCTATGCTGGCGACCATGAGGCCCGTCAGCACATGCACGAGGCTCAGTGCATCGCCGGTATCGCCTTCTCCTCGGGCCTGCTCGGCATCGTTCACTCCATGGCTCACAAGACCGGTGCTGCCTTCGAGAACGGCCACATCATCCACGGTGCCGCTAACGCCATGTACCTGGGCAAGGTTATCCAGTGGAACTCCAAGGACCCGCGTGCTGCCGAGCGTTACGCTTACGTGGCCAAGGAGATCCTGCACCTTCCCGGCGAGACCAACGAGGAGCTCATCGCTGCGCTCGTCCAGAAGATCCGCGACCTCAACGACCAGCTCAACATTCCGCAGTCCATCAAGGATTACGCGAATGGTGGCGTGAAGGTCGACGCCGAGAACCCGCAGATGGTTTCCGAGGAGGAGTTCCTCGCCAAGCTCCCCGAGATCGCCGCGAACGCCGAGCAGGACGCCTGCACGCCCGAGAACCCGCGTGAGACCAAGGCTGCCGACTTCGAGAAGATTCTCAAGGCCTGCTACTACGACACCGACATCGATTTCTAATCGACTCTTGTTATCGTAACGAGGGGCTCCGCACGTATCTGTACGGAGCCCCTTTCTTTTTCTTTTAGAGAATGGGATAGTTATGGCTGCAATTTTCAATAGCCCCAGCAAGTACATCCAGGGTCCGGACGAGCTCGCCAAGCTCGGCTCCTATGTCGAGCCGCTCGGCGCTAAGGCCCTCGTCGTCGTGACGCCTTCGGGCAAGAAGCGCGTCGGTGCCAAGATCGAGGGCGGTTTTGCCGAGGCTAAGGCCGAGCTGCTGTTTGAGGACTTTAACGGCGAGTGCTCCAAGGGCGAGGTCGATCGCCTGGTCGCGCTCGCTCGCGACAACGGTTGCGACATCATCGTCGGCGTCGGTGGCGGCAAGATCCTCGACACCGCGAAGGCCGTCGCCTATTACCTGGAGTCCCCGGTTATCATTTGCCCCACCATTGCTTCGACCGATGCCCCATGTTCGGCGCTTTCGGTGCTCTACACCGACGATGGCCAGTTCGATAAATATCTCTTCCTTAAGGCAAACCCCAACATTGTCCTGATGGATACGACGGTTATCGCGGCGAGCCCGGTGCGCCTGACGGTTTCCGGTATGGGCGATGCGCTCGCAACCTACTTTGAGGCCCAGGCGACGCATGATGCCGACGGTGGCACTTGCGCCGGCGGCAAGGGCGGAATGGCCGGCCTGGCGCTCGCCAAGCTCTGCTACGAGACGCTTATGGCCGATGGCGTCAAGGCCAAGGTCGCGCTGGAGAAGGGTGCGCTGACGCCTGCCGTCGAGCATATCATCGAGGCCAACACGCTGCTTTCGGGCATTGGCTTTGAGAGCTCGGGTCTTGCTGCTGCTCATGCCATCCACAATGGCCTGACGATGCTGCCCGAGTGCCATGGCATGTATCACGGCGAGAAGGTCGCCTTTGGCACCATCGTCCAGCTGGTACTCGAAGATGCTCCGACTGAGAAACTCGAGGAAGTCTTGGGCTTCTGCATTGAGCTGGGCCTGCCGGTCACGATGAAGGAACTTGGCGTTGCCGAGCTTACGCGCGAGCAGGCCATGATTGTTGCCGAGGCCGCCTGCGCGCCCGATGACACCATGTGCAACATGCCGTTTGAGGTGACGCCCGAGATGGTCGCAAACGCCATTCTGGGTGCCGACGCACTGGGTCACTACTACCTCATGGATGAGTAAATCACGCTAAAGAAGGGGCAAAGCCGGAAGATGGCTTTGCCCCTTTTTGCTATGGTGCAAAGTAACCTGTTCCAATGCACAAGTTGGTGCAGGGGGGGGACAGGTTGCTTTGCATCAATCTTTGTTTGATGAAGGGCGGATTCTCGTATGGCGCTTCCTATGGTTTATGGCGGTCCCGGCCGGTATGTTCAGGGGCCGGGCGAACTTTCGCGTCAGGGCAGGTATTTGTCATGGTTGGGCTGCGCTGCCTATGTCTTGTTTGACCAGGGCACCGAGGATCGGCTGTGCAGGCAGATCGTCGATGGATTTCTGGATGAAGATCTAAGCGAGCCGTTCTTTAAGATTTATAACGGTCCGTGTACGGAAGGGGCCGTTGTCGGAATGGCTCAGGAAGCCCAGGCCGAGTATTGCGACATGGTGGTGGGCATTGGCGGCGGCAAGATGCTCGATATCGCCAAGGCCGTTGCGTTTTATGCCGAGCTGCCGTTGTGCGTATGCCCCACGGCGGCTTCGATGGACGGTCCGTGCAGCGCGATTTCGGTGCTGTATCACGAGGATGGGTCGTTCGACCGTTACCTGATGCTCGAGAAGAATCCAGACCTGGTCGTGGTCGATACCAACGTGGTCGCGGCGGCCCCACTGCGTATGACGGTCGCTGGTATGGGCGATGCGCTGGCAACGTACTTCGAGGCGCGTTCGTGCGCCGCGGCGCACGGCGCCAACGAGCACGGTGGCGCGCCGGGGCACTTGGCCCTGGTTGCGGCTCGTGCCTGCTACGACACACTTATGGAGTGCGGTGTCGCTGCCAAGCGCGATCTCAAAAAGGGCCGTATATCGCCGGCGGTTGAGCGCCTGATCGAGTGCAACATCCTGCTTTCGGGCGTTGGCTTTGAGAGCGGTGGCTTGGCGTTGGCGCATGCCATCGCCAACGGCCTGACGATTTTGCCCGAGTGCAAGGCTATGCACGGCGAGGCCGTGGCGTTTGGTCTGGTGGTCCAGCTTCGTCTGGAGCGTGCGCCCGAGCTTGAACAGGTGCTCGAGTTTTGTCAGCGCGTCGGTCTGCCGACGACGCTCGAGGAGCTGGGCCTTGGCGAGATTTCCGATGCCGACCTGATGAGCGTTGCGGATGCGGCCTTAAGAAACGAACGCAATATGGCCAACGAGCAGGCCAAGGTGACCAAGCAAAAGCTCGTCGAGCTCATGCGCGAGGCATAGCTTGGCGCTTGATCGACCTTGTGCAATCGGGGCGGCGATAGGCCATAGGCTATTTGCCGCAAAGGTGCTCCGCGTGTAATTTGCCCGAGGCACGGGCCGATAGCGTATTATTATCTCTTGCTTGTTTGCACTGCTCAGGGAGGGGCCGCGCATGGCGCAGGAACACGATCTGTTTGATGACATTATCGAGATCAGCAAGGGTTTCGACTTTCTTAAAAACCCGCTTGGCGGCGTGACCGACGCGCTCGATCCGTCGGCGCCGCAGTGGAATCCTGCCGACTACAAGGAGCGTCCGCGCGGCAACACGATTCCGTGTCTGACCTGCAAAAACGAAAAGAGCGGCTGCACTGCGTGCATGGACGTGTGCCCGGTCAACGCCATCGAGGTCGAGGAAGACGCCATCGAGATCCTCGATACCTGCCGCAAGTGCGGCCTGTGCGCTGCCGCCTGTCCGACTGAGGCGATTATTTCGCCGCGTCTGGCGCCCAAAAACCTTTACGACGACATTGTCTCGGCGGCTACGAGCCACGAGACCGCCTACGTTACCTGCACGCGTGCCCTTAAGCGCATGCCGCGCGAGAACGAGGTTGTTGTCGCCTGCGTGGGCGATATTACGGCCGAGACCTGGTTCTCGGTACTGGCGGACTATCCCAACGTGAGCGTGTACCTGCCACTGGGCGTGTGCGATAAGTGCCGCAACACCGGCGGTGAGGACATCCTGGGCGAGGCGATTGCGAAGGCCGAGGAGTGGGCCGGCACGGGCATGGGTCTGGAGGTCGATCCCAAGAGCCTCAAATGTCATAAGCGCCGCGAGTACGAGCGCAAGGAGTACATGGAAAAGATCGCCCGCACCACGGGCCTTACCGTGACAAAGCTCAATCCGGCAACGGCGGCACTGGCCTCGGTGACGCAGAAGCTCAAAGCCCATCGCCATCAGATTACCCAGTTGGAGCGTACGCTCAACACCATGTGCGGCACCACGACGACCAAGCGTCGCCGTTCGCTCACGCACGGGCGGCAGCTGGTGCTCTCGACGCTGCAAAACCACCCCGAGCTTGCCCAGAACATGCGGGTGAGCACGCCGGAATGCGATTTTGACAAGTGCACGTCGTGTGGCGAGTGCGTCAACGTGTGCCCCACGTTTGCCTGCGATTTGGTGGGAAGCGGCCGCTTTGCACTGGAGTCCACGTATTGCCTAGGCTGCGGAGCCTGCGTCAAGGTGTGCCCCGAGCATGCGCTTAAGTTGGTTGAACATGATGCATCCAACCTAGTCGTCGTCGATCCCGAGGCCGAGGAAAAGGCCGCCCAGAAGGCTAGGGCCCACGAAGAAGCCCAGAAGGTCAAGGCTGAGGCGAAGGCCAAGCTCGACAAGATGCTCGATCAGGTGGAGAAGCTCGCGGACTAGTCAGCGACCCCTATCTCTGCTTCATTCGTGCCGCCGTGGCGTCCGGGTTAGCCCAGATGCTGCGGCGGCGCTATACTTATGCAGTTTGAAATGCTTGTACCAAAAGGAGCTGTCGTGTCCCTTTCCATCGGTATCGTGGGCCTGCCCAACGTGGGCAAGTCGACGCTGTTCACCGCGCTTACCAAAAAGACCGGCCTTGCCGCCAACTATCCGTTCGCCACGATCGACCCCAACGTGGGTATCGTCGATGTGCCCGATAGCCGTCTGCAAAAGCTCGCCGACATCGTTAACCCGGGTCGCATTGTGCCGGCGACGGTCGAGTTCGTCGACATCGCAGGTCTGGTGAAGGGCGCCAACGAGGGCGAGGGCTTGGGCAACCAGTTCCTGGCCAACATTCGCGAGACCGACGCCATCTGCGAGGTCGTGCGCTACTTTAAGGATCCCAACGTTATGCGCGAAGTGGGCCGCACCGGCGAGTTCGTCGATCCCGCCGGCGATGCCGACACCATCATGACCGAGCTCATCCTGGCCGACATGGGCACGCTCGAGAAGCAGCTGCCTAAGCTCGAGAAGGAGGCCAAGCGCGACAAGGAGCTCATGCCCAAGTTCGAGGTCGCCAAGCGCCTGCTCGCCTGGCTCAACGAGGGCAAGCGCGCCGCATCCATGGAGATGACCGACGAGGAGCGTGCTGCCGCCAAGGGCCTGTTCCTGCTCACCATGAAGCCCATCCTGTACGTGGCAAACGTGGACGAGGACATGCTCAACGAGGACCTGGCGCCCATCGATGGCGTCAAGCCGCTGCCCATCTGCGCCAAGATCGAGGCCGAGCTTTCCGAGCTCGATCCCGAGGACGCCGCCGACTACCTGGAGAGCCTGGGCTTGGAGCAGCCCGGCCTGGACGTGCTCGCGCAGGCGGCCTATAAGCTGCTCGGCCTGCAGTCGTTCTTTACGGCCGGCGAGATGGAGGTCAAGGCCTGGACGGTGCGTCAGGGTGCGACCGCTCCGCAGGCTGCCGGTGTCATCCACACCGACTTTGAGCGCGGCTTTATTAAGGCCGAGGTCATTGGCTATGACGACTACATCGAGCTCGGCGGAGAGCAGGGCGCCAAGGCCGCCGGCAAGCTGCGTATTGAGGGCAAGGACTATGTCATGGCCGATGGCGACGTCGTGCACTTCCGCTTTAACGTGTAAGGACGACGCACATGTTTAAATATGGCAAAAAAGCCGGCTACATGGGTATTGCGCTGCTCGTGCTTGCGGTGATTCCGCTGGTGGTCGCAGCGTGTGTTATCCCCAACATTGGTCCCGAGGTGGCAACAAAGTTTAATGCCACCGGCGAGGCGACGCGCTGGGGCAAGAGCTACGAGTTGCTGGCGCTGCCGGTGCTCAACTTGCTGCTGAGCGTGGCGACGTATTTTACGGCGGGACGCCAGGCAAAGAACAATGATGACTCCGCCGCCATGGCGCGCATCGTGTGCGAGCGCTACCTGCGCAACGGTTGCATCACGGGTGTGTTCCTCAACGTGGTCAACGTTTACTTTATGTACTCGGCGATTACCGGAACGGGCTTTGGCCTTGGTTTCTAGCTTGTCCTTTTAGGCAACGAGTCTGCACATATATTCAATGGCTGCTGCGAGGCCGCCGCTCGATCGTGGTTTAAAGACCATGTCGGCGGCGGCCTCGTTTTCGTATCCGGCGCCGCGAAGGGCGAGCGCGATACCGGCTTCCAGGAGAAGGGGCAGACCGCGTTGGCTGGTTGCGATTACGGCAGCCTGATTGAGCGAGCAGCTGTGCGCTTGGCATTGGATGGCAAGTTCACCTTGCGCCGGGCAAGGGACCAGAACGGCGGCGACGCGACTTGATAGCAATGCAAATGCTGTGCGCTCATCGGGCGAAAGGCATTCAGCTTCAACAACGACGAGCTTGGGCGGTGCGCTGTTTGTGCGAAGCGTAGTTCGGTGCATGCGGACCGAAGAACCCGACATAGAAAACTCCTGTGTATTCGGCAAAACGTAAACTATAGTTTACGTTTTTGTTCAGCTCCATTTCAAACTCGGCTGCATGGACGAACGTGCGAAACAGATTCTTGGCAAGCGAGTCGAGCAGACGCGCAAGGACCTTGGTATCTCCAAGGTCGATTTTTGTGTGGCAGCAGGAATCAGCCGTCCCTATCTCGACAGAATCGAAGATGGGACGGCAAATTTTACGCTCAAGGTTCTATTTAAGATCGCGCCCGCACTCGGCATGACGGTGTCAGAGCTTCTCGAGGGGATCGAATAGGGGATACCCGTCGATAACTGTATTACGCCATCGGGATGCGGTCGTGGTTGACTTGGCTGTAGAACAGGCGCTGGATCTCGGCGGCATCGCGTGACTGGCCGAGTGCCCACATGGTTTTGGCCACGAGCGTCTCGGTTGTCATATCGTCGCCGCGCAGAATGCCCGGATGATCGGCGTAGGCACGGCCGACCTCATAAACGCCCAGATCGAGGCCCTCTTCGGGGACCTGCGTGGTCATAACGACGGTGCGGCCCGAATCGACCCAGCGGAAAATTGCCTCTTGGAACGATTCGCCCGATTCACCAAACTCGGGGATACCGCCAATGCCAAAGGTCTCCAGAATCACGGCGTCGTAGCTATCGGCAAGGGCGTCGAGGATGCCCGGGTTTACGCCGGGCGTAAGCTTGAGTACAAATACGCGCGGGTCGATGCTGTCGTAGAAGCGCACCGGGTTTTCGTCCTGATGCGTGCCGTGAAGCCCGTTGCGCACGATGCGGTCGTTGCGGATATAGGCGATGGGCGGATAGTTGACGCTAATGAACGCGTTAAAGCTCATAGTGCGCTGTTTGCGGGCGCGCGTGCCGGCAATGGCGACGCCGCCAAACACGATCGAGACGTCGTGCGAATGCTCGTCGAGCGCATAGAGCAGGCTCTGGTACAGGTTGAGCTTGGCATCGGTAAAGGGATTGCCCATGGGCTTTTGCGAGCCGGTGAGTACGATGGGCTTGGGGCTGTCCTGAATCAGATAGGAAAGCGCCGCCGCGGTGTAGCTCATTGTGTCCGTGCCGTGCAGGATCACAAAGCCGTCGTGGTCGGCATAGCCTTCGACGATGACGTCGCGGATACGCATCCAGTCACTGGGGCGCATATTGGTGCTGTCGATGTTCATGGGCTGCACCACGTCGAGCTCGCAGAGGCCCGAGATCTCGGGGACGCTCTGGGCGAGCTCCTCACCGGTCAGGGCGGGGGAGAGGCCATTGCCGTCCTCGGTCGATGCGATGGTGCCGCCCGTGGCGATGAGAAGGATGCGCTTCATGCTGGTATTCCTATCGTATTTGCCGCCGCAGAGGCGGAGTCGTTCGGCAGTATTGTGGCACAGGGCGTCCAATGTTCAAACGTATTACATCATCTGTAACGTTTGGTAACACTTCAATCGCCGTCAAATAGGGCCCCGGTCGTGCGTTTGCCGTGCGCTGATGGCTGCGAGGGACGAGAAACCCCATATAACGTGTACACTATGAAAGTTATTTTCGTTCATTCACGCGGGTGGGCACCGGCTCCCCGCCAACAAGAGGGGGAAACCATGGATCAAAAGGCTTCCGCAAAGGTCCTCGTACTCGACTTTGGTGCGCAGTACGGTCAGCTCATTGCCCGTCGCGTCCGCGACCTCAACGTGTATTCCGAGATTGTCCCCTGCGACATCTCGGCCGACGAGATTCGCGAGATGAACGCCTCTGCGCTCATCCTTTCCGGCGGCCCGGCCTCCGTGTATGCCGAGGACGCTCCGTCCATCGATCCTGCCATCTTTGACCTGGGCCTTCCCGTCCTGGGCTTTTGCTACGGTCATCAGATTACGGCCGTGACGCTCGGCGGCAAGGTCGGCCACTCCGAGGTGGGCGAGTACGGCCGCGCCACCATCACGCGTACGGCCGGCGCCAAGCTTTTTAACTCCACGCCCATGGAGCAGACCGTGTGGATGAGCCACCGCGACGCCGTGTCCGAGGTGCCCGAGGGCTTTACCGTTACCGCCAGCACCGACGTGTGCCCGGTTGCCGCCATGGAGTGCGTCGAGCGCAAGATTTTCACCACGCAGTTCCACCCCGAGGTCAAGCACTCCGAGTACGGTCAGCAGCTGCTGAGCAACTTCCTGTTTGAGATCTGCGGCCTGGAGCCCAACTGGAGCATGGACAACCTGGTCGAGACCATGACGGCCGAGTTCCGCGAGAAGGTCGGCGACGACCGCGTGATTCTGGCCCTGTCCGGCGGCGTCGACTCCTCCGTCGTGGCTGCGCTGGGCGCCCGCGCCGTGGGCAAGCAGATGACCTGCGTGTTCATCAACCACGGCCTGCTGCGTAAGGGCGAGCCCGAGCAGGTGGAGGAGGTCTTCACCAAGCAGTTCGACGTCGACTTTATCCACGTCCACGCCGAGGACCGTTATGCCGAGCTTCTGGCCGGCGTGACCGAGCCCGAGGAGAAGCGCCGCATCATCGGTACGCAGTTCTGGAAAGAGTTCTTCACCGTGGCGCAGCAGCTCGAGACCGATGGCAAGCCGGTCAAGTACCTGGCTCAGGGCACCATCTACCCCGACATCATCGAGTCCGGCGCTCGCAAGACGGGCGGCAAGACGGCCACCATCAAGAGCCACCACAACCTGATTCCGTTTCCCGAGGGCGTGCACTTCGACCTTATCGAGCCGCTCGATCACTTCTTTAAGGACGAGGTCCGCGCGCTTGGCCTGGCGCTGGGCCTGCCGGGTCACATCGTGTTCCGTCAGCCCTTCCCGGGCCCGGGCCTGGCCATCCGCATCATCGGTGCGGTCGACAAGGAGAAGCTCGAGATTCTCAAGAATGCCGACGCCATCGTGCGCGAGGAGCTCGACGCCTATAACCAGCGTCTGTTTGAGCAGACCGGCGAGCGCAACTCCGAGCACAGCTGCTGGCAGTATTTTGCGGTCCTGCCCGACATCAAGTCCGTTGGCGTTATGGGCGACGAGCGCACCTATCAGCGCCCGATCATCTTGCGCGCCGTGGAGTCCAGCGACGCCATGACTGCCGACTGGGCCAAGCTGCCCTACGACGTCCTGGCCCGCATCTCGGGCCGCATCGTGGCCGAGGTTCCCGGTGCCAACCGCGTGTGCTACGACATTACGTCCAAGCCGCCTGCGACCATCGAGTGGGAGTAGGCTGACAGGGTTTTGACCTGCTCTTTTGAGTATTGCACTGTGCTCCTGAGTTTCGTTTCGTACGAGAGTTACGGCAAAGCCGCCAGCGACGGCGGTGAGTAAAAACGATAATCTGGCCTCCGTTCCCGCGTTGGGACGGAGGCTTTTTCTTTGCCGTTTTACTCCCTTTCACCTGCGATTTCGCCATTTACTCCCCGTATTTCAAGATGACAAAGTACGGGTGGTATTCGGAAGAACGAGAGTAAGGATTTATCCCAAGTGAGTGGGCACGCGGTTCTCCATGCTATTTGGGACTAATAACCGCTAGAACATAAAGAGAGTGCTGGATGCGGGCCTTCAATTCGTCCCCGCGCTCTCTGGTCCTATCGTGCCGTCATCAAGCACCTTATTTACTCTGTGAAATATAATTCTGGATGCAAAAAGATATCCGCACGGAGGTTTCCAGCATGTCCAAGCTCAACATCGACCAGAAAACGATCAAGCTGCTCCTTACAGATAAGCATTCGGACTTCCTCATCCCAGATTACCAGCGACCTTACGCCTGGGGCGAAGACGAGTGTGCAACGCTATGGGACGATCTCTTCACCTTCGCGTTTCCCAACGACGACTGCGACGCCTTCGAAAGCACTAGTGATGAATACTTCCTCGGCCCCATTGTTACTTTCAAGAACGACGCAGGCCAGCTTGAAATAATCGATGGCCAGCAGAGACTTACAACCATCATGTTGCTGCTTAGGGCGTTTTACGACAAGTTCGCAAACATGAAGGACAAGCAGTCAATTAAAGTGCGTGACTCGATTGCTGGCTGCGTCTGGAAGACCGATGAGTTCGACGACCCCGACATGAATGCACTGAAAATCGATTCAGAGGTGGCGAGCGATTCCGATAAAGATGAGTTTCTAGATATATTGCGCCACGGCTCCGTGGGCCCCATGGCCCACAGCGCCTATTCACGCAATTACGCCTTCTTCTCTAAAAGAATGGCCGAAATGGCAAGCGAGTGGCCAAGCTACATCGCCCTATTTGCCGCTCGCATTCTCAATAACGTAATCTTGCTTCCCATCGAAGCGGAATCCCAGGACACCGCGCTCAGAATCTTCTCGACTTTGAACGACCGTGGACTCCCGTTGGCAGACGCTGACATCTTTAAGAGCCAGTTCTACAAGCACTTCTCCATCGAGGGTCGCAAAGACGAGTTCGTTGCGCGTTGGAAAGTGCTTGAGGAAACAGCCAACCTCATTTTCAAACCAACCTCGGGCACGCCGCTCGACGAGCTTTTCACCCGCTATATGTATTATCGCCGTGCAAAGAAGGGCATCCGCGACACGACAACCAAAAGTCTACGCGACTTCTACAGCGACAGCTCGTACGAAATCCTACGCGAGGACGCGACGCTCGACGATTTGGAGTCTCTGCTCGATTTTTGGAAACGGGTTGATGCGCAGGAGGGCTTTTCCGAGCGTGTAGCACGCCGTCTATTCGTTCTCAATTATGCACCCAACGGCATGTGGGCTTATCTGTTGAGTACCTGGTTCCTGGCAAAGCGCAATACCAAAGGCGAGCTAGACGACAAAGAGCTCTACGATTTCCTTTGCTACATCACTGGATTCATCTACGCCTACTCACTTGAGCGTCCCGGCGTAAACGCCCTGCGCGGTCCCGTCTATCCCGCACTCATAGATATCGTAGAAGGTCGCAAGGTCGACTTTTCAGCCCATCTGTTCGACCGTGAAACAATTACGGGACGCTTCAGAAGCTATCAGTTCACCAACCAGCGTCGCTTCACACGATCGATGCTTGTTTGGTGGGCCTATTCAGATCCTAAGCAACCTCTCATGGACTTGGACACAACGCTCGAGATTGAACACATCTATGCAAGAAAGCGTAACGAGGTGCACCCGCTATCCAATCGCTCAAATCTTGAAGCACTAGGAAACAAGGCGATGTTGGAGAAGCGCGTAAATATTCGCGCCTCAGATTACCAACTGACGGATAAACGCAAGTATTATGAGGGCTATGTGAACGATAAGGGCGTTGAGGTGTCGGGGACCGCTGTTCGCGAACTCGTGGAAATTGCGCGATGCGGCGACTTCGCCGAGAGCGACATCGAAATGCGCACCGAGCGGATCATCACTACTTTTGTCGAGTGGCTTGGCAAGTTGGGCCTGCTAAGGGAGTAAAACTTGATTCATCTTCGCTTATCGGTCTTGGACCCGGAAAAGCTCGTTGCTTTTGCTCAGTAGACGGACGTTGCCGTCTACTGCGGTTGCGTGCCAAACGTTGGTGTCAGCACCCCGGAAAAGGGGTGTGGCCACCGCCTAGAATCTTCAGTTACCACGCTGAGACGATAGGAGATGACCACATGGACACAATGTAGCGCACGAGGCGCCCTCGACGCCATTGCTTGCGTTTCGCCATCGCTGCTCGAAGCGTGCCACTTGGGACTCCTGGCCGGAGGAGAGATGGCCGTTCCCTATGAGATTACGGAACCACCTATATCCGCTTGCTGCGGGCTTGCTTGAGCCAGTTCCTCTTGAAAGAGCCGATACCACCGAAGAACTTGTTGTACGTCTCACCGTTCTCCTTGGCCTCGTACTTGACCAAGGCAAGTTCGATAGTGCAGAGGTAATCCGCCACTTGCTCGAGGCGGTAGTCGGTCATCGAGGTTTTACGGCGTCGGACGACCCCTTTTGAGAGGACCTTGCCCACCGAGCGGTCGAGCGCCTGCTTGACAATGTCCTGACCGTTGTCGTAATAGACCTTCACATCGTCGAAGGACTGGAAGAAGCCCAGGTGTTCAATCATGGCGGAGGAGATGTCGCGTCCCATGCGCTCCATTAGCCTTGCCGGGTCTTCGAACTGGCTGCGACGGTAGACGAACGTGATATAGGAAATGGGAAGTTTGCGGACGAACGAGGAGAAGTAGGCGAGCATCACCTTGCGCTGCTCGATGTCAAGAAACTCATAGTCCTTGTGCCCGTTCATGAGAGGCTCGGAGTGAAACGGAATGTTAGGGAGATCGGCCCTGGCAAGCTTGGCCTCATAGCCCGTGACCGCCTCGGCGATGCTGTCTGCCTGGTCGTGAAAGACGAGTGTGAGCAGGTAGTAGCGAGCTTTGCCGCCGCGGTCGCCGCTCTCGTCGACGAAGATGCTGAGCTCCTTGGCCAATGGGGACTCCTAATGGAATGGATAAAAAAATAGCCGGGGGACTCCCCCGGCACTTGGAGGTAGCTTAATGAGCCACCAATAATCTTATAGCATGCTCTGACGGTGAGTGCAAGGGGGGCGAGCCGGTACATTGCGTCGCGGCTGATGCGCAGCATCGCGCACGCCTCGTCGGCGCCGAATATCGCGTTGGTCGATGTGATGAGCCTCACCTGGCTCCTGCTAATGCTCTTGGTCATGGTCGTCCTCGAGCTCCTTTCGTCTCGAGGCTCCCTCGCGTGCCCGGCCGCGGGCGGCTCCCGGGGCGGTCGCCGCCGTCATTTCCTGCCGCTCCTCGACTCGATGTAGGCGTCCACTGACGCCCTCGACACCAGGAGCTTCCTTCCGAGCCTGTACGAGTCGATCTCTCCCGACCAGATGAGGTCGTACGCCTTGTTTCGGCTCGCCCTCATGTACTCCTGCATCTCGATCACCGTCATCCATTCGTCCCGATCTCGGCTTCCCTCGGGCGCGGCGCATTCGGCTGTGCGTGCCATGGTTCCTCCAATCTTCCCGTGCGGCACCGCGCGAGGACACCGCACGACACCGTGTGCCTTTTCGTCTGCACGACGATTGAACCGCCTGATGGCGATTGGTGAGCACGGCAGGAGCGGAGACGGGTCGAAGTGGGTCGAGCTGGTCGTGCCTTCACGAAACGGCCATGAGCCGCGTGCCTTAGCTCGCAGCTAAGTCCCTGAAAAGTAAAAGGCACCCATGCGGGCGCCTGCCTAGTAGCTGGAGTTGTTCGGTTGTGGTCGGAATGCTCGTCTTCCGCGGTGCTGTCGTCCGGGGTCCGGCATCTGTCGTTCGCCTCTTCTGTCGTGTTTGATGTTGCGTGTTCTGCGAGCGACCTTGTGCAGGTTCTTCAACCCGTTGCCCCAGGTGCACCCGGATAAATGGTACCCATCCGTTGGGACACGACCTGCTGTGGTTGTCATTTCGGACGAATGGGAGCAGACGAACGGCGCGAGGATGCGAGCCGAATTCGAGTTAGTCAATATTGGCTTTTGAATCGGACCGATTGGGATTGCCTCATTGCCGGCAGCTCTTCGAGTCCAATCGTGAAATAGCTGCATCCAGTGCGGCTTTGTAGCCCTCTGATGCTGCTTCGTAATCTTGGATATAGGATTCTAGGTCGGAGGCGACGGCATTCGGGAAGCTCTCGACCCACCGTTTCCCCTTAGGCTTCGCCAGCCTCACCGCGCCGTCCATCCCGAATAGCCACCTGTAAAAGGTCGGAGACGGCATCGCGCTGACGCAGGCGTAGCCGATGACGTTTCTTTCGTCGCTCTCGTCGATGTGACAGAATTTGAGGTCGTGGCCGAACCTTTCGTAAACGTACTTGGCATGAGTGCCGGATACTTCCAGGAACAGCTTTCTGGCGGTGCCCGAGCCGAACATGTCGACCCGCTGGCGCGTGTCCGCGACCACGCGCGTCCTCAGCGCCTCTACCTTATCCCGATCCGACACCGGTTTTCCGGTGACAACCGGGTCCGCGATATCGTCTAGTCGGTAGAAGTAGGGACTGGGGGAACCGCCTTCGTCGATATGCATGCTCTCGAGATAGTAGCGGCCGAAGCTGAACACGATCGCCACCGGGTCCTCCTCGTACGGCCCAATCTTTACGGTCGATCCGTTCATCAGGTGAACCTGCTTCTTGAAGGCGAGCCTTTCGTTCATGCGGATCGCTCGGGATGCGGCATGGAGGACGTTGAAAATCGCGTCGGTGTCCCTGCCGGCCTTGCGGTCGACGAACACGGTCTCCACGCTTTCGTCGACGTCATAGTCGGAGGAGAATGCGAGCACCTTCGAGGAGATCTTGTCCTTCCGCCCCTCGCCGATGAAGGAGCTCGTCCCCAGCACGTCCGAGATGAGGATCGCCTCCTCGGATGACAGGGGTTTGTTTACGGCCCTGAACCCGACGTTCTCGCCGTGGCCAGGTATCGCCATGCGGATTCCCATGGGCATGCTTTCGCTTATCTGGTGCAGGTCCTTGAGAATGGCGTTCTCCGACGTCGGCCTCTCGGAGCAGATGCCTATGACGCGCGCGATTTCCGATGCGGATATGCCCGTCCTCTCATCGGTGAAGCGGACGAGGAGGTCGAGGACGGACAGGATCCTGCTTCTCGATGTGCCGCTCGCCGCGAATCCGGCTTCCTTTAACTCGGAGATCTCCTCCTCGGTGAATGTCCTAGACATTGCAGGTCCTCCATAAACAGCTTTATTGCCTATGAAATTGTAGGCAATCCAAACCAGTCAGAGGAGACGAAATTCCGATGGCGGTTGAAAATAAGGGTCGAAGCAATGGAAGAGAGAGTAGGGAGCCAACTATGAACGACGCCGGACGGGCGGTGAACGCCCCGACGATTTCGTCAGCCGATGCCGTAGCGGAGGCGGCGTGCGATAACGGAAGGAGGATCCTCGGCTTTTCGCCGGAGCAGCTGATCGCCGCTTGCGGTCTGGCCTTGATGGGCATCGCTGTTTTAGTCGGGTCGAACTACAGCCTCTCTATCGCCAAAGGTGATTTCAGGCTTGATCTGCGCCCTGCGTGCTAGGCGATGCGCCCGCGCGGAAGCAACAACCGCTGTTGTGGGACGCGGCGTCGTCGACGCGTGACGCGCCCCAAGGAATTAACTCTCGATTCGAATGATAGGAGACGATATGGAATGCAATGATTTCCCCGAAGTTGGCACCAGGTTGACGTACGGGGAGGCGATCCCCGTTTACGATCGCTTCGAGCGGTCGATGCTCGAGAAGGCGTACGGGGCCGGGCTCCTGCCCGCGGCGGGGCTGTACGACCTGCTCTGGCAGCTTGAGTCGCTCGCGCAGAAGTTCGGAATCGAGGGCAAGGGGGGCCTTCTCAAGGCTCAAGAAGGAGATTCGGTCGTTTTCGAGCGAGAGGACCGCTCTGGCGAACGGGGTGAACGGCGAGAGGTTCTACCTTTTGCAGAACCAATCGGCGCTCAAGCAGCATGATGAGACTCATCTTTTCAAGGTCGGAATCGACGGAAACAAGCTTGCTGATGACCTCGACGAAGCTCTCGAGCTGCTTTCGAAAGAGGCCTCAAAGAGCGACGAGTACGGCGATACGTATTCGCGCGACTGGATGGAGCGAGCTTCCGACAAGCAAGAAAAAGACCCTTTCTTGAAATGGGCCGGAATCGGGTTTTGCGCGATGATGGTCTGCCTCGGAATCTCGATGCTCGTCCATTCGGTCTTCCAGATCGGCTTCTGCTCCAAGTGGTTTCTCTGATGCGGAAGCTGGCAACTAGGACGACCGTCGTTCAGGTCATCAACTCATAGACGCGTCAACGTGGGGCTTCTCGTTTCGTCGATAGATGACGGAGATGTTTGACCTGCGAATTTGCCACCAGCGTGCAAGCCACGGCGCTGCCTCACCTGCGGTTACGGACTGGTGGCTTGCGCCCGGGAAGGCATGAACCCTACGGACATTCCTCGCGCTCCCGCCCTTAAAACCGGCCACGATGGTCTTTAGGGCGGGAGCGCGAGGTCCACGCCCTGGGTTCGAAGTCACTCTGCGCTCGTGTCCCCAAGGTAATTTCCGTCTCTGTAGATGACCCTTTGAGGCCCCATGAGCTTCAGCCCCTCACCGCAGATAATCAGCATCCCTTGTTCAACCAATGAGGGAAGACGGTCAGTTGGGTACGAGATATCGTAACGCTTATGCGATCCGATTCTCTTGAAGTACACACCCGAGAACGATTGGGCTTTTCCATATCGGTCGGGATCGGATTCTTCGTCGTCGGGGCAAGCAAACAAGGCGGCCTCGGGGGAATCGTCGCCATCGAGATAAAAAACGGGAAACTCAAGAGGATTGCCTTTAGGAACGGCCGCCGATGCCACGTAGTTGCAGAGCTTCCACTCCTCGCTTTTCTGCACGCAATCGCTTTCGATGCCGAGGAGGCTTCGCATTTCAGTATCGATGCTGTAAGAACCTAGGACTAAGTAGAAAGCCAAGAGGACTGACGACCGGGCGCTTTCCATCTCGGTCCAATCGTAGAGATTGTCTTTGTGAGCAATGCCGTTCCTCATCGTTCGAGCGCTTTGGAGTGCGCGAATTATCGACTCGTACGTATCCTCGCTTATCGCCGTATCGAGAAGGTCTTCATTGCGGCTGTACAGCTGCTGCTTCTCGCAAACATAGTCGCCGAAGAACCTTGTGAGCCTACCGAGGTCTAAGACATATTCGAAACCATCCGTGAAAAGCTCATCGTTGATTTCGATTTCTCCGTCCTTGACTTCTATGTGTCGCGATTTGTCGGGAACGCCATCTCTTTTCGCAGGCAGGTAGTAAGGGTTTTCTCCGAGCTTTTTGCCGTAGTAAATACGCCTACTCTTCGATTTCGAAGTCTTATGTATGGCGTAAAGAAATCTGTACAGGAATTGTTCGAGCGATTTGAAGTACTCCAACGCGATGGGGGCGAAATCTATGCATCCTGCATGCGTTAAAGAATCCCTTAGCCATTCTGCGGTCTGGAAGCTTACTGCGAAATCCGTGTCACCGGTCAACGCCGAGTATCTGCCGTCTACGACAAAGCTCTTGTCTATGGCCATTCTCTGTTCGGACCCCAATTCCACGTCTGGTTTGTAGCCGATCAGACGGTCTCGGATGTCTCTCCTGAAATGGCCCATGCGCAAATGGTTAAGCGATTTGGTTATGCTCAAGCCATAGTAGGAACGCGCTTTCTGCCTAAGCTCAACCACAGCCTCCTCGAATTTGTCGAACTCCTCTTGTGGAAAGAACAGGCGGAAGAACTCTTTAACCGAGATGTAGGGCGTAGCGTCCTTCACCGACTCGTAATTGAGAACCTCCCTCTTCGCTCCGTCCATAACCAAAGAGACGTAGGTGATTTTCGATACCCCAAAGTTTTCCCTCAGCGAATCCTCAAGCTCTTTCGGGAGACTCTGGTCTAATCCAGGTTCCTTGAATACAAAAACGCTCGGGGAGCCATCGACATCCACCTTGATTATGCGGACCACCCTCTTGCTCGCTTTGAGGACGGTCGGCCCGGCTAGGCCGTCTTTTGGGAGATATTGGTAAGCATCGCTTCTGCGAACGCGGGCACGTAGTGTTATGTATCCATATTCTGTAAGAAGCATGGAAATCGACTCGCAAATCAGTCGATACATGCACTCATTGGCTCTGTCCATGATGAAGGTATAGTTAAGCCGTTCGGACCCTGAGACATTGCATAGATTTTCAGGTATTAAAGAGGTTCCTCCCCTCGACTCGGAATAGCCGCTTTCATCCCTCCAGCCATCTCGAATTT
Organism: uncultured Collinsella sp.; assembly: GCA_959023295.1. Taxonomy (GTDB): domain Bacteria; phylum Actinomycetota; class Coriobacteriia; order Coriobacteriales; family Coriobacteriaceae; genus Collinsella. Next base: position 120,394 of record CAUFBM010000007.1, read on the forward strand.
TCTTCAACTCGCTTAAGCCTTCTCCAAGAAGGAATTCTTTGTAGATCGGTTCGCTATTCATCCAATACCTCGTTTTCTCTGCGTGTTTACAGCCTTGCACGAGCGAATCGCTCCCATAGGCGTATCGCGGACCGCATATGAAAAAGGAGGCTACGGAGGCGGGCCAAAAGTGCTGGCTCGGGCCATGCCGCCGTCACCTATATTTTCAGGCTCCATTGCCTGCGTTGGATGGCATTATCTCACCGCGTTGCCTCGGGAGCCATCCCGTGCGGCGGACAAAGGCAAACCCAGGGGCAGTTAGTGGAGAAGCCGCTATTAGGCCCCTAATCGCGAAAGCGGTTCAACTCATGAGTAAGCCACCTGAGACTACTCACTTTTCCCACGAATGGCGAAGGGTCGCGACCTGGGGTTTTGCAAATGGCGCGCAAACCACCCGCGCTGATTCACTTACTATGGCCGGGAGGTCAGCAAAAACAGTTCTTTGTCAGAAAGGATTTACGAGGTCTGCGCCGAGAGAGACAGTCTAAAGGGAAAGGTCAGGGACTACGAGCGGGTCAGGCGGGCCATTGGCACGGAACAGGCGGACAGAATATTAGAGGCCGCTTACCAGCAGGAACAGGCTGAAAAGGAACGGAAACGGGCCGCAAGGCAAAAAACAAGGGTAGGCGCACGGTAATCACCAAAACCGGAGGGTGTTCCAGTGAATGCCCTCCTGATTTATTGGTTGATTTTCAATCTCAACGCAACAGCCTGAACGGGCCCCGCGTTTCCGCAGC